>CAYPWK010000247.1:0-8864 GCA_964414365.1 uncultured Burkholderia sp. | reverse complement strand
CCTCCCTGCGCTCGAGGCCGTTCGAATACTGGCTGCTCCGAAGCCGGCCTGAGCCGTGGCGCGCTGACGATACGCTGCTCGTCATCTACGCGATGTACTTCGATCTGCAGTACGAAGAATTGGAACACACGCTCGCGCGCGCCGCATTGCGCGACCGCGTATCGCCCGAGCAGCTCGCATTCTTGCTGCCGACATCCAGCCATTGGGACGCTCCGCTTGATCGGCCGCCGTCGGGCCGGGCGGGCACAATACCGACCGAGCCGCATCCTCTTCCGCCTCCGACACCCGACTGGGTGGGCTCTCCGGCCGTTCATACAGCGTCCCTGCAGCAAGATGTCGCAGACGTGCCGGCCGCAATGGTCGGAAGCAACAATTGGGCTGTCGACGGTGCGCGCGGCGCGAGCGGCGCCGCCATTTTCTCGAGCGACATGCATCTCGGATTGTCATTGCCGAATATTTGGTACCGGCTCTCCGTCGTGATGAAGAATCGCCGAGGCGAAACCCGCCGCATCACAGGCGTGAGTCTTCCTGGCACCCCCGCCATCGTCGCAGGCAGCAACGGCAAGATCGCATGGGGCTTCACGAACAGCTACGGCAACTTCATCGACCTCGTCGAGCTCGAAACCGATCCGCACGATCCGCTGCGCTATCGAATGCCCGACGGGCGTTGGGAGCGAGCCTCCGTCCACGATGAGCGCATTGCCGTGCATGACGCGGCGCCTGTCGACTTCGACGTTGCCGACACGCGCTGGGGGCCGATACTGAAAGCGGGCTCCCACTCCTACGCGGTGCACTGGGTTGCCCACGACGAACGTGCGGTTAATCTTAGCTTGTCCCGGCTCGCCGATGCGAACGATGTTGCCAGTGCTTTGGCGATCGGCGCGAGCTGCGGCATTCCAACGCAAAACCTGACCGTCGTCGATGTCCACGGCCATATCGGCTGGACCCTTGCCGGGCCCCTGCCGCGACGTCTAGCGAGCAATGCGACGCTACCCGCGCTCACCGATCTCCCGGTGCGAAGCGATGAATATCGCGGCTGGGACGGCTACCTGAACGCATCGGAATATCCACGGCTTATCGATCCGCCGAGCGGACGGATATGGACAGCAAACAATCGACAACTTGCCGGACAGGAGCAAACGAAAATCGGCGACGGCGGTAGCGATGTGGGTGCGCGCGCAACGCAGATCCGCGATGCGCTCTTTGCGCGCGATCACTTCAGCGAGCGCGACATGCTCGCACTGCAAACCGACGATCGTGCGCTATGGATCGAGCCGTGGCGGCGGCTCGCTCTGGAGACACTCGATAACGCGGCGCTCGAAGGGCATCCGCAACGTGCGCGGTATCGGCGGCTAATCGAACAATGGAGCGGTCGCGCGGATGCCGATGCGGTCGGCTATACGTTGGTACGCGCGTTTTACTTCGCGTTCTACGAATCGTGGTTCGGCGGACTCGATGGCGAATTGTCAAAAGTGCAGCCCAATCTGAACTATCGCCACGCCAACTCACGTTCGCTTGCCGTCATGGAAGCCCTCGCCGAACATCGCGCATGGGTGCCATCGCAATTCGCCGACTGGCATGCTTTCGTGCTCGATCGCATCGATCGAGCGATCGATTCCGTGACGCAAAGCGGCACTGCGCTCGACGAGGCGCGCTGGGGCGAGCGCAATCGCGCTTCGATCAGGCACCCTTTCGCCCGCATGATTCCATCGTGGTTGCCGATACTCCGCTCCGATCTCGCTGCGCCGCGCGATCCGCTGCCGGGCGACATCAACATGCCCCGCATCCAGTCCCCGTCGTTCGGTGCCTCGGAACGCATGGTGATATCGCCGGGGCATGAGGCACAAGCGCTCTTCGAAATGCCCGGCGGCGAATCGGGGAACCCGGCATCGTCCTATTTCCTCGCGGGCCACGAGAACTGGGTGCGTGGTGATGCGAGCCCGTTCTTGCCCGGCCCAACCATGCATCGTCTGGTGCTGACGCTGCGATAGAGGCACGCTCAGAACGGACGCTTCTTTAGCGTGTACGCATAGAGCCCATACTGGGTGTTGTCGTCGCCAGCCTCGGAATCAAAGGATCCCTCGCTCCCGGCTCGACTTCCCATATAAAGACGAATCAGCGAAGCCTTCGGCCGCGAGCACGCGGCCGACAAGAATCAGTGCGGTCCGCTCGATATCGGTCGCCCGCACCTTGTCGACGATATTGGCGAGCGTTCCGATCACGCGTTCCTCATCGGGCCAACTCGCACGATAGATCACGGCAATTGGGCAATCGTCGCCGTAGTGTGGGTGTAACTCGTCCACGATGCGCGCGAGGTGTCGCACGCCAAGATGAATTGCCATCGTCGCGCGATGGCGCGCGAGATCGCCTAGTTGCTCGCCTTCCGGCATCGCCGTCTTAGTTGCGAAGCGCGTCAGAATCAGCGTTTGCGACACATCGGGCAAAGTCAACTCGCAACCGAGCGCCGCCGCGCAGGCGGCGGTGGCCGTGACGCCCGGCACGATGTCATACGGAATGCCGAATGAACGAATGCGGCGAATCTGTTCGCCGATTGCGCCATAGAGCGATGGGTCGCCGGAGTGTACGCGCGCGACGTCTTGGCCTTTACGATGCGCCTCCACAATCAATGCGACGATCTGGTCGAGATCGAGCTCGGCCGTGTTCACGACCTGCTCGGCTTTGTTGCCGTCGAGCACCGCGGAAGGAACGAGCGACCCCGCATAGAGAATCACGGGACAGTTACGGACGAGCCGTTGCCCCTTGACGGTAATGAGCTCGGGATCGCCGGGTCCCGCACCAATAAAAAACACTGTCATTCTTACTCCGTTATTGAGGCGGGGTATCGACGTGCGCGTCGGTACGCGTGTGGACACGCGTACCGTCCGGTGCGTCGGCCCGGCGCAAGATCGCATCGAGCGCGCTGATCAACGCCGAGACGTCTTCGAATGTGCGGTCCGCCTCGGGCAGCGGCGGCCGGCGCAGCATGATCACCGGCAACGCGCGTTCGCGAGCGACTTGGAGCTTCGCTTCCGTCGCCGCACCCCCACTGTTTTTGCTGACGACCACATCGGTTGCGCGCGCATCGAAAAGCGCGCGTTCGCCCTCGAGCGTAAAGGGACCGCGCGCACCGATCACATGGCAACGCTCGTTGCCTGGGTGAACATCGAGACACCGCACCGTCCAGTGTTGATGCGCGGGAATCTCGTCGAGATGCGACAGCGGCTCGAGCCCTAGCGTAAACAAAGGGCGCGCGAAGCCGGAAAGCGCCGCAATGAGACCGGTCCAATCGTCGACGAAGCGCCAATCGTCGCCCGGCTGCGGCTGCCAGGCGGCGCGGCTCAGCGCCCAATATGGCACGCCGGCGGCACGACTTGCCGCAAACGCATTGGCGCTGATCTGCGCGGCGTAGGGATGCGTTGCATCGACGATAAGGCCAATGCGCTCATCGGCGACGTATTGCGCGAGCCCAGCGTTTCCGCCGAAGCCCCCCACGCGCACGAGGCACGCGAGTTCGTGCGGGACTTTGCCGAGCCCCGCCAGACTATAGACATGCTCGGGGCCAAGGCCGCGAGCGATTCGCAATGCATCGCCGGTCCCTCCGAGCAACAAGATGCGCATCATCGCGCTTCTCCGACAATGTTGCCCTGCCGGTCGATCGCGAACGTTTCGATGGCTACCTCATGGGGCGCAATGCGGCGCGCCACCTCGAGCGCATTCCGGCAAACGACGTCGCCGAGCGGGATCCCGTGCTCCTTGGCCAGCGCGAGCGCCTGCTGGCTCGTGTTTGCACCACGAATCGCGGCCCGCAGTTCAGCGCCCGCGCCCTCGTCGCCGGCCCATCGAGCGAGTTGATCGAGATCGATGCTCGACCGGCTGCTATGCAAATCGAGGTGGCCGGCGGCCAGCTTGCTCAGTTTGCCGAATCCGCCGCACATGCTGAGACGCTCGACCGGCGCACGTCGCAGGTGCTTGAGAACGGCACCGGCGAAGTCGCCCATTTCGATGAGCGCGATGTCGGGCAGCCCGTAGCGCGCACGCATCGCATCCTCGCTCGCGTTGCCCGTGCAGGCAGCGACATGCCGATAGCCGTTCGCACGCGCAACATCAATGCCTTGATGGATCGACGCGATATAAGCCGAGCACGAAAACGGCCGAACGATGCCCGTCGTGCCGAGAATCGACAACCCGCCGACGATGCCGAGGCGCGGGTTCATCGTCTTCAGCGCGAGCACGTCGCCGCCCTCCACTCCGATCTCCACTTCGAATCCGCCTTTATAGCCATACTCGGCGGCGAGCTCGGCGAGATGCTCGCGCATCATCTTGCGCGGCACCGGATTGATAGCCGGCTCGCCCACCGGCAGTTCGAGGCCGGCGCGCGTCACGGTGCCGACCCCTGGCCCCGCGTGGAAGCGCACGCCGGCCTCGCCGCTCAACCTCACGCGTGCGAACACGACGGCGCCATGCGTGACATCGGGATCGTCACCCGCGTCCTTGATCGTTCCGGCTTCCGCGCCGAGCGCACCGTCATAGCCGTTGACGAAGCGGCAATAGACAAGCTGCATCGGTACACGTTGCCCCTTTGGCAAGACGATCTCCGCGACCTCGCTCGCCGTGCCGCCGAGCAACAGCCGCGCCGCCGCGAGCGACGTAGCCGTCGCGCAGCTTCCGGTTGTATAGCCGCTGCGCAACGGCCGCGGTGCTTCCGGTGTTTCTTCGCGCATCATCGATCACCGTCTCGCGAGCGCGTTTCATCTTGGCGGGGCTTGGTCGCTTCGAGCACCGTGATCGGCAACGCCTGTCGCCATGTGTCGAATCCCCCGAGCGGTTCGGCAACGCCGAGCGCGATCCGTGTGAGTGTGCCGCCGCATCGATCGCGCCAGGCGAGGAGCGCCGCTTCACCCTGCAGCGTCACCGCGTTGGCGACGAGCCGTCCTCCCGGGCGCAAGCGCGCCCAGCATGTTTCAAGCACGCCCGGCACGGTCACGCCGCCGCCGATGAAAATCGCATCGGGCGCTGGCAAGTCCGTCAATGCGTCGGGCGCGCGGCCTGCGATCAGCAGCAGCCCCGGCACGCCGAGCGCGTCGCGGTTATGCTCGATGAAACGCTGCCGCTCACGATTCGCTTCGATCGCGATCGCACGGCAAGCCGGATGGGAACGCATCCATTCGATGCCGATCGATCCGGAGCCCGCGCCCACGTCCCACAGCAACTCGCCCGGTCGCGGAGCCAGGCGCGAGAGCGTGATGGCGCGGACGTCGCGTTTGGTAATTTGGCCGTCGTTGATGAATGCGTCGTCGGGGAGCCCACCGGTCAGCGGCAACGAAGAGCCGCCTTGCGCTCGACATTCGAGCGCCACGATGTTCAATGGCGAGACGTCGACCGCCTGCCAGGCGTCGGCGATCGCCTCGATCCGCCGTTCGCGCTTGCCGCCCAAGTGCTCGAGCACGCTCATTCGCGTCTCGCCGAATCCTCGTTCGCGCAGCAATGCAGCGATTGCCGCGGGCGTCTCGCCGTCGCTGCTCAGAACCAGAATGCGCATGCCGTCATGGAGATGACGATTGAGCGTCGCGAGCGAGCGGCCGACGAGCGACACCACGGCAAGCTCGTGCAGCGGCCAGCCAAGACGTGCGGCGGCCAGCGACAATGACGACGGAGCAGGCAGCACCCGCCACTCGTCGGCGGGCACCTGACGAGCAAGCGTCGCGCCGACACCGAACCACATTGGGTCGCCGCTTGCCAGCACGCAGACCGGCTGCCCGCGATACGCAAGAACGGGAGCGACGTCGAACGGCCGCGGCCACGGCTCGCGCCGCGCGCGAATGCGGCCCGGCAGCATGGCCAGGTGGCGGTCGCCGCCGACAATGATCGCGGCATCGAGAAGCGCACGCCTTGCTGCCCGGCCGAGACCGGCAAACCCGTCTTCGCCAATTCCCACCACCGTCAGCCAAGCCGGCATGGCATCACCTTCAATCGATCTCCGATGGCTCAAACGCTCGACCGCTTCGCCGTCGGCCCCTCCGCGGCTTCGTGGTCGCTACGAAAAGCGGCATAATACCGCTTCGCCGGGGCCCCTTGCCGCCGCGATGCCTAACTACGTCGAGCCTTGAGCCACGATCCGTCTCCTTCGCTTCGGCCCTCGGCCTGTCCATCGCTTTCGCGCATCGTCGCCGCGCGCGACGGCGGCCTGTGCCGCGTCAAGCTGCCAGGCGGCGAACTGCGCGCCGAGCAGGCGCTCGCCATCGCCGCGGCAATCGATCGTCATTCCTCCGGTGTCATAGAGCTGACGAATCGCGCCAACTTGCAGCTGCGCGGCGTGCGCGCCGGTCATGAGACTGCATTGACCGAGCACCTGATGCGGGCCGGGCTCGGGCCGCGAGCTGCCGTCGATCCGAACGAGCAAGCCGCGGATGCGACGCTGCCCGCGCAGGCGGGAGCGTCGGACGACGTCCGCAATGTGATGGCGAGCCCGACCGCCGGGCGCGACGCACATGCACTCTGCGATACGAGACCGCTTGCAGACGAGATTCTCGCACTGCTGCAAAGCGAGCCGAGGTTCTCTGCACTCTCGCCGAAATTCGCCCTGCTGATCGACGGCGGCGAACGCCTCGCGATGATCGATCATACTCACGACATCTGGCTGTCGGCCATGCGGCCGAAAGGCCAGAACTGCTGGTTCGCGCTCGGATTTGCCGGCCATCCCTCGGCGGAGCACGCCTGCGCGCTCGCCGCGGTACGCCGCGAAAACCTGACTGCTTTCGTCCTCGCATCGCTTCATACATTCCTCGACTTGGCTCGCCCGGACGATACGCGGATGCGCCATTTGCTCGCCGCATACGGCGAGGAAGCCGTGTTGGCACGCATCGCCGCTCGCCTCGATTTTCCGGTCCGACGCGGGGCCGATATCCAAGCATGGCGGCGAGCCGATGCGTATCCGAGGCTGCGATTCGGGGCTCATCGACAACGCGATGGCAATTTGTGGCACGTGGGCGGTCAACCGCCTCTCGGCCGCATTGATGCTGCGACGCTGCGGGGCCTTGCGCAACTCGCGCTCGAGTGCGGCGGCGGGACGCTGCGAATGACGCCTTGGCAAAGCGTGCTCTTGACGGATATTACGGAATCCTCAATACCTACGGTGGAAGCTGGCCTCGATGCACTCGGCCTCGTACGCGATGCGGCGGCGCCGTTCGCAAGATTGATCGCCTGTGCGGGGTCCACCGGATGCGCAAAGAGTCTTGCCGATACGAAAGCCGATGCGACAGCTCTCGCGAAGCAGTTGCCGGTCGGCGTCGAAGTCCATCTGAGCGGCTGCACGCGCTCGTGCGCCGCCGCTAGTTGTGCGGCGTACACGCTTCTTGCCGTCGAGCCGGGCCACTATGACCTTTATCGGCGATCGGAGCGAACGGAGCAACCGCATCAGGAAACAGCATCCGCTCACGCGTCCAAGCGCCGCGACACCGGCGTCGATACGCTCGCTCAAGCTAACGAGCCCGCGGAGCACGACGCCCCCGACGAGAAACATCACGCCGCGCACCGCTTCGGTGGGCGCATTGCCGCGCGGCTCACCATCGAACAAGCTGCCCGCCTGCTCGGCGAGGCGGCGGCCCGGAGCCATTCCCATGCTTGATTACGTTCGCGACGGCCAGGCCATCTACCGTGAATCGTTCGCGACGATCCGCGCAGAAGCCGACCTCGCACGCATACCACCCGACCTCGAAAAGCTCGCGGTTCGCGTCATTCACGCCTGCGGGATGACCGATATCGTCGACGACCTGCGGTTTTCCGATGGTGCGGGCGAAGCCGGCCGACGCGCGCTCGCGAACGGCGCGCCGATTCTCTGCGACTCGCGCATGGTGGCCGAGGGCATTACACGGTCCCGCCTGCCCGCCGATAACCGCGTGGTTTGCACACTAGGCGAGCCGGGCATCGCCGAGCGCGCCCGCGAGCTTGGCAACACGCGCTCCGCCGCGGCGGTCGAGCTTTGGCGGCCCTATCTTGGCGCAAGCATCGTCGCCATCGGCAACGCGCCGACCGCGCTCTTCCATCTGCTCGAGATGCTCGACGACGGCGCGCCGCGGCCGGCACTGATCCTCGGGTTCCCGGTCGGCTTCGTCGGCGCCGCGGAGTCGAAGGCCATGCTCGCGACCGGCCGTTTCGGTGTGCCTTTTGTCGTGGTCGAAGGTCGGCGCGGAGGAAGCGCGATGGCCGCGGCCGCCATCAACGCACTGGCCTCGGAGAAGGAATGACAATCGAAAACCTCCGCCCCCGGATTCGTTCGCTTGCCTCTTTCGATCGTCAGGAGGCGCGATGACCGACAGCCGAGGACGTCTCTACGGTATCGGCGTCGGCCCCGGCGATCCGGAGCTGCTCACGCTCAAGGCCTTGCGTCTACTGAAGGCCGCGCCTGTCGTCGCGTACTTTGTCGCGAAGGGGAAAAAAGGGAACGCGTTCAGCATCGTCGAAACGCATCTGCCCGAGGCGCAAACGCGTCTTCCCCTTGTCTATCCGGTAACGACCGAAGCGCTCGAGCCGCCGCTCTCGTATGAGACGATCATCGCCGACTTCTACGACACGGCCTCCGCGCTGATTGCCGAGCACCTCGACGCGGGCCGCGACGTCGCCGTGATTTGCGAGGGCGATCCGTTCTTCTACGGCTCCTACATGTATCTGCACGATCGCCTCGCGCCGCGCTTCGATGTCGAAGTCGTGCCGGGCGTCTGCTCCATGCTCGGCGGCGCGGCCGTGCTCGGCTCACCGCTCGTTTATCGCAACCAGACGCTCTCGGTGCTATCGGGCGTGCTGCCGGAAGATGAGTTGCGCCGGCGGCTAGCCGATACAGAGGCTGCCGTGGTCATGAAGCTCGGCCG
>CAYPWK010000246.1:0-8887 GCA_964414365.1 uncultured Burkholderia sp. | reverse complement strand
CTCTTCCAGGGAAGGGTGGGTAGCCATCAGCCACAGCTACGTAATGAACTGGTCGATGCTATGGCGCGACATTGGTATTGGACTGCTCATTGCCGGAGCGCTCGGCGCCTGGGTACCCGACAGTTTCTGGCAGCACTTCTTCCTCGTTAGTCATCCCACGGCTGCCATGATTTGGGGTGCGTTTGTCGGACCGCTGATTGCCGTTGCGTCATTTACCTGTTCCGTCGGCAACGTACCACTCGCTGCGGTGCTGTGGAACGGTGGCATCAGCTTCGGGGGAGTCGCTTCGTTCATCTTCGGTGACCTCATCATTCTGCCAATCTTGAACATCTACCGAAAATACTACGGCGGCAGGATGACGGTTTTCGTCACCGTGACCTTCTATATTGCGATGGTCTCCGCTGCACTCGTGGTCGAAGCACTATTTCAGTCGCTTGACTGGGTCCCCGCGCAACGGCATACGGCCGTCGTCGACGCAGCGATTACCTTCAACTACACATCAGTTCTCGACATCATCTTTGGTGCGGTCTTCATCGTCTTACTAGTCATGTTTTCCCGAACGGGTGGCCTGGAGATGATGCGAATGATGGAAGGCGGTGAGGATGAGCACGAGGCGCACGACATGCACAGCACGCACGCGGAACATCCGCATCATCACCACAACTCCCACTCTCAAAACCACGTTGAACAAGGAGTAGCAAATGAAGGCTTTTCCGACTATCCGCACCGCGTCCATATGCGTCGCCATCGCTTTGTCTTTGGCCGGTCTGACCGCGAATGCGCAGCAAGCCGCGTCAATGCCTGCAGGTCAAATGAGCATGGGCAGTTCGAGCGATGACAATGCCAATCCGTCGACGCAAGCCTTCAAGGCGGCCGATGAAACCATGATGAAGAACATGAGCGGGCCTTACACCGGTGATACGGATAGAGACTTCGTATCGCACATGATTCCGCATCACCAGGGCGCGATAGACATGGCAGAGGTGGAGTTGAAGCGTGGCAAAGACCCCGAAATGAAACGACTCGCAGCGAACATCGTCAAGGCGCAAAAGGAGGAAATCGCCTACATGAAGAAGCGGCAGGCAAAGCATCCGGCCAAGTGATGGCCGGGCTTCAGACCCAAGAGGCCTCCTAATGCGATAAGTTCGGCCCGCCCAGGGGCGGTGAACCGCGCCCCCGGGTCGGCGGCGACTTCATATACAGTGGTATGGGTTGTCAATGCGAATGCACTATCAGCGCTATGCGTTGGAAGAATGGGTTTGCCGACGCGGCGCGTATACCTTTATTCCACGTCGGCCGCGTTCCCGCTGCGCGCTTGCAATGCCACGGTTCACGCATTGCTTAGCGCAGGGAACTGCGCTGTTCCAGCGGCACCCAGGGGCAAAGGGGATTGCAATGTCTATCTATCGGATACGTTATCGCGATGGCTGCGGCCGTTGGTCGGTTGCCTTCGCGCAGGCCGCTTCACAGTCCGAGGCTGAAGCGATTGCAAGCCGCCGATATGGCGCTTTCAATTCCGTCAGCCGTGCCGGCTCGTAGCCAGCAAAAATACCAGTTGACGTCGAGCGCGCCCGTGACTGCGGGTGCTGCGGGACTCGGAGTACGAGGCGTTTGCTGCAACATGAGGCCGCTTTGCTGACCGACATGCAGCACGCGAGTCTCATGAGCCGTCTGCGAAGGGCGAACCGATTGCTCGGCTGCATTGGGGAGACGCCCGAAATTTGGTGCCGCTGGGCAACGCCTCGCAGCGGTTAGCTTTCCCGTTGAGGAGTTCCCGCTATGAAACTTGACGCCGCCACTTTCCGGCAATTGCGTCGCCTGGCCCCCGTCGTCGACGACATTCTTCGCGCAGGCGAGGTCGAGTATGCAGACCAGGCTGTGAGTCTCACTGCATTGGCAACGCTGTGCTCACAGTTGTTTGACGCGTATCGCTGCCTGCAACCGGGTGAGACGGAGCAGGCTCGTCTCGACGCCCTTGAATCCGAGTAGCGTGCTTTCTCCGGCGTGCATAGGTGGCGAAAGCCCAAACAGCTCACTCGCGAGCCAGTTTGCAACCAGGCGCGTCGCACAAGGCGGCAAGGTCCCGATTCGTTTGATGTGCTACCAGCCACGGCACCCCCGCATAATCGAGTAGAGGGCGGCGGACGCGATACTCATATAGATTGTGCCCGATGTGCTTAAACAGCACCCGGTCTGAAGCATGCGACGCAGCAAACTGCTTGCTCACCAAACCCAGTTCGGCGGCGCGAAAGCATGAAAATGCCCCATCAAACGACGACTGGAAACTGAGCGAAGACAAGAAGCAATATGCAATAACCAGGACGAGGGCAGGTCTGCATATCGTCACAAGATATGTTCTCACCCTGCGGTCCTTCACGCGCGGCAGGACCGAAGTCACAGACTGCGAAGTCACAGAATCCTCCGCTGGGGATTACCCGGAGCCGTCATACTAGCGTTGCCCACTTCAACTAACAAGGAATTCCGAAGCGGTTTCCAAACAATTAACAATAAAAACTATCATACGAACTTATTAGCTCCATTCTCATACGCCCGTTTAAAAAGGCGCTCAGGCTCCGCGCGAAACGGAGTTCTTCGCATTCGTTCGATGTCACCGCCAGTGCAAGCGAGCGCTTCTCCGGACCGCCATCAACTTCGAACTGACCACCACACTTGCACAACCCTTCTCCCAATTCCTCGCCGAGACCGGCGAAAGGGTTGCGGGACATAAGTGTCGCAGTGGCATGTGCTCCATGCCTGAAGCGTTCCATCCGTCAGCGACGAGCGACGAGTTCATCACCTCGTGCGCGGAATAAGACTTCAGGCCGCACGATAAAGCGGATGGAGTTTGAGGTCTTTGTCGCCGGGCGGTCCGAGCTGATGAAAATCCGCAACTGCGAGCGCAAGTGTTGGCTTTGGCGTACCCGTATCGATTCTCGTGTTGGCCGAACACCAACACCACAGCCCCTTTTCAAGCGTTGTCTACTGCTTCGCCGCCTCTCGAACTGAAGCGAGACGCTTGCGCCACTTGAGACAGGCCCGGCCATCCCAGCACGGGCACACTCAATGCATGTGTGGGCGCGGGCCGCACTTCCTACGCGGCGCTCTGATTGCAAACCCCAACGGAGGCAAACGTGCTGACAGCGAAACCGCACACAGCAAAATGCGTCATTGACGGCGCTACCGTCACACTCACCTTCTTCCCTGACACGGGGATATTGCGAATCACTGACAGTGCCGGCGCGCGACTGCGGGAAACAAGGTGGCCCATGTGCTGGCGCAGCCTCCTGAGGACATTTCGGGAGTTCAGCGAAACGCGGATATAGGAACGCGCCGACCGTGAGAAGGAACCTTGGGATGCGCGGCAGTCGACCACAGCCTCAAGTTTCGACAGTCGTTTACAAATGTCACTCTCTCAACGGTTTGGCGGCCAATACCGCACGTTGTACTGGGCAACAGCGAGTAAGGAATTGATCATGAATATCGTATCGAACGAGGCCAAATCGAAGTCGATTCGTACTCGTGCACTCGTGGCCGTTGCCGCTCTCACGCTTATAGCAACATGCGGGATCGGCATCGCAGCGTTTGTTGGTCTCCTGCCAGCATCAAATGGCGTTGCTGCAGCGGTGACTGCGATGCCGCTAATCGAGATGCAAGTCGACCCTCGGTGAAAGTTCGTCGCGACGGCGCATCGTCAATAACGAGTTGCGGGTCGAGCACATCGACGAGCACGCCAACCGGCCACCCACCGCCCGGTAACTCCGCCGGTGCGACGGCTCACACGCGGCTCTACCCGCTGCAACCGGTTACGCGGATTGGTCCGACTGCCACGTCTTCGGCAGCGAAGCTGTCGCCGCGTCGATTTTGATCCTCTTCGTTCGTCGTCTTGATGGCGCAACATGCGGCTTGCCGCGCCGATCAGCATATGAGCCGACCAGCCGACCACTGACGGGAGAGTTCTCATGACGATCCAAAAGATCACCCCTTTTCTCTGGTATTCCAACGAAGCGGAAGCGGCCGCTGCTTTCTATGCGGGCGTCTTTCCGGACTCGCGCGTGATTCGGGTCACTCCGGTACCTAGCGCAGGTTCCACGAAGGTCGTCGAGTTCGTTCTCTTTGGGCAGCCTTTCCTCGCGATCAGCCACGAACGAGCCGACTCGTTCAACCACTCGATATCCTTCATGGTCAACTGTGGCGATCAGGCAGAACTTGACCGCTACTGGAACGCCCTTCTCGAGGGCGGCGGCTTGCAAGAGGGGTGCGGCTGGCTGAAAGACCGCTTCGGCGTCTCGTGGCAAATCGTTCCAGACGATCTCATCGCCATGATGGCCGACCCCGACCCAGTAAAGGCCAAGCGAGTTGCCGATGCCATGCTGCAAATGACGAAGTTCGACATCGCCCAACTGAAAGCCGCCTATTCGGGGACAGCGGACTAACGAAAAACGCGTATATCGTGCGCGCTGTCGAGCATGAGTCAGCGCGCCATCGTGGCCATGGAAGAAGGCGCGTTGCTGCAGGACGCCTAAAAAGGGATCGCGCTCTCGCTATCAGCCGACTGGCGTCCACGGCCATCCCTTTTTTGCGGCCGGGGAATGGTGCGTAGGCTCTTGCGCCGCGGCGGGAGTCTCTGAATCGGTCGTTTCGACATTCGCCGTCCCGGCATCGGAAAGGTCCGCTCCGAACCAGTCGACCTTTTCACGCATATAGCCCACGTACTCGGCCCATCCGGGCGAGCCGTCGGCGAACAACTCGCGCCGGACCGGCGAAGCGAGCGCCTCGCGGTCAAGTTCCGCTTCGAGCAATGCGCGCGGCCAATCCGCATAAGCCGTTGCCACGCGCTTCGGAAAATCCTTGGCCAATACACTCGCCGCCACATGGCGCAGGAACTGGAAGGCCTGCAACGCCGAGTGGTTCGCCGCGAGATGCGAAACGGGCACGTCGGGTTGGTCGAGCTTGGCAACATCGCTCGCTGCCTCGAGCACATCGCCAAGGTGTAAAAGGAGTTCGCGCCGGTCGAATCGATCGTCCACTGTAAGCCTCACGGTTGCGAGCCGGCAACGCAAGATGCGACACATCGAACAGGATGAGGTCCGTGTCGCACCGACAACGCTACCGGCTCGGTCAGAAAGTGAAGTTTACCGGCTCCAGCCCGATCCGGCGACCGAGCGCGCATGTGGAACCAATTGCTCGTGCCCTATAGCAATGTGGGCGCGACGCAATTCACACGAGCTGCGCGAGGTATGCCCACGGATAGATGCCGCGAGCGTGACCGTCGCTGAAAAAGATTCGTACGCCATAGCCCATCGGTTCGAAATCGATCACCTTGACGTCTTCCCTCGGCACCGCTCCTGCAACGCCAAACCGGAGCCGGCGACATTCGGCGCAACGGCACGCCTCGCGAAGTCGCGCATGACCGATCGTCCGTTCCCTACCGTCCGGCCAGCGCAGCGTCACCAGGCGTGCGCCACTGTCTACTCGAACCTCGGAAGGCAATGTCATCGGCTAGCGCTTTCGATCTGTTGAATTGCGATGCGCGCCGATTTGCGCACGTCGGGATCCGAATCATCGAGCGCGTCGTGCAATGCGGGCAAAGCAGCTCGATCTTTCAATTCGCCGAGCGTAAGCGCCGCCTCTTTGCGCAGATTGCTGATCGTGTGACCGAGTAGGGCCTGGACGGCCTGCACCGCCGCTGCATCGCCGAGGTGGCCGAGCGCTCGGGTTGCACGCAGTCGCACTTGCCAGTACGCGTCGTCGAGCGCCGCGATCAACGCATCGCGTGCAATAGGGGTGCGCAGTTTGCCGAGCGTCGTCGCCGCTTCCTCTCGAACCTGCCACGCGTCGTCGGCGAGCGCCCCAAGCAGCGCCGCAACGATAGACCCGTCCGCCGCCGTTGCAAAGCCAAGCGCGCCGACTGCCGCGCGGCGCACGCTGGCGTCCGCATCGCTTCTCGCCCTTTGCGCCAGCGACGGCAACGCGTGCGCATTCTTCAGCCATCCGAGCACCGCAACGGCCTCTAGTCTGACCGGTGCGGCATCGTCGGCAAGGGCACGTAACGCCAGCTCGAAGCTCTCCGCGAACCGAAGCTCACGCAGAGCGCGCAGCACAGCCTGCCGCACGAAGGGTTCGGGGCGCTCCGCCCAACCGAGCAGCACATGGCCGGACTCGGGATCTTTGAGCTCGGAAAGGCTTTGCGCCGCAGCCTCGCGAACGTTGGCATCGGCGTCGAGCAACGCGCCGCAGAGCGCGGCCACGACGTCGTCTTCCTCCCACGACGCAAGTACGCAGGCAGCCTCTCGTCTAACCTCGGGTGCGTCATCGTTGCGCAGCGCGCTGACGAGCACGGGCAGCAACTCAGGGTCCTCCTGATCGGCAATGTCGAGCACCGCGATGCGTCGAACGGTGGCGTCGGCGTCGGCAAGACGTGCGAGCGCCCCTGCGTCGGTGGGCAAAGCCCCGGCCTTCACTGCGTTAACGGGTGGAACAGTCATATCGGCAAGAGTTATCGAACGGTCGGGAACATGCGTGCAACGTGAACGACGGTGTCAGTGAGACTCGCGCAGCAGCGCAAGGCAACGGCGCTTGATATCGACGAACGCGGGCTCCGTCGTGCTTTCGTCGCTACAAGGGCGCCCCAGCGGCACGGTGATATCGGCCATGATGCGCGCCGGACGCTGCGAGAGCACGAGGATCCGATCGCTTAAGAAAAGCGCCTCGAACAGGGGTGATATGGCTGACGGCCGCCTGCGCGTCGCCGTCACGGTCATCAGCGCAACAGATACGGAATCTCGACTTTCACAGCACCGGTCGGACAGTCGCGCTCACACGGCATGCAATACCAGCACTCGTCGAACTGCATATACGCCTTTCCCTTCGACATGTCGATCGCAAGCAGATCGAGCGGACATACGTCGACGCAGACGGTGCATCCCTTGTCGGCAATGCAAAGATCCTCGTCTATCGTCACCGGGGCATTCGAACGCTGAAAAATTTCGCGTGGCATGTGGGACATGTCAGCTCCTCAAAGGGCCGCGGCCTCGGCGAGCCCCGCCGGTTCGCGAATCCGCAACTGCTCGTACGCGTGCCGCTCTTCGTCCGCGAGCGGAACGACGTACGGCTCCACTTCCCGCTTCCTGCTGGCCATCCGGCCGTCGGCATCCTTATAGAGATGCGTGTGGCAAAACCACTCGGCGTCGTTTCTAGACGGATAGTCGACGCGATGGTGGTACAAGCCCCAACGGCTTTCCGTCCGAAAGAGCGACGCGCGAGCGGCCATCTCGGCACAGTCGCGAATCGCGCGTACCTCGGCGGCCCGCATCAGTTCATGCGGGTTATTTGCCTTGATCGATTCGATGTCCTCCGCGATTTCGTCGAATCGTTGCAACGCGATTTCCATCTTGCGCGTTACCTTGGGCGGCTGGAGATAGTCGTTCACCATCCGGCGCAACTTGTACTCGACCTGCAGAGGTGCAAGGCCGCGCTCGCGCTCGAAAGGCCCATAGATCCGCGCGCGTTCCGCCGCAACGTGCTGCTCGTCGATCGGCGTATGTACGCGACCTTCGACGTAGCGGGCAGCGTTCTCCCCCGCGAACCATCCGTAAGTGAACGCGCCCAGCATGTAGTTGTGCGGGACCGCAGCCATGTCGCCGGCCGCGTAAAGGCCAGCCACCGTAGTCTCCGCTCGTGCGTTGACGTAGACACCGGATGCGCTGTGTCCGCTGCAAAACCCGATCTCGGAGATATGCATCTCGACCATCTGATGCCGGTAGTCCGTGCCGCGACGCGCATGAAAGCGTCCCCGGCTCGGCCGCTCGTTCGTGTGCAGAATTTGCTCGATCGTCTGGATCGTCTCCTCGGCGAGATGGTCGAGCTTCAGGAACACGGGGCCGTTGCCGCTTTGCAGCTCCTGATAGAACTCCCACATCATCTGGCCGCTCCAGTAATCGCATTCGATGAAGCGCTCCCCCTTGCCGTTCGCCGTGAATCCGCCGAGCGGGCCCGTCACGTAGGCGCAGGCCGGACCGTTGTAGTCCTTGATCAGCGGGTTGATCTGAAAGCATTCGAGGTTCGCGAGCGCGGCACCCGCGTGATAGGCCATTGCGTAGCCGTCGCCCGCGTTGGTCGGATTTTCGTAGGTGCCCATCAGGTAGCCGGAGGCCGGCAAGCCTAGCCGGCCGGCCGCCCCGCAACACAGAATCACCGCCTTCGCGCGAATGACATAGAACCGGGCCGTCCGGCAGTCGAAACCGAGCACGCCGTTGACATGGCCTTGGTTATCCGTCAGAAGCCGCGTCGCGACGATTCGGTTGGTCATCTCGATGCGAGCGCGCTTCAGCTGCCGATACAGGATTCGCTTGATGTCATGCCCTTCCGGCATCGGCAGCACATAAGCGCCCATATGGTGGACCTTCTTCACCGCGTAATCGCCGGTGCCGTCCTTTTCGAACTTCACGCCCCAACGGTCGAGTTGCTCGATCGTCGTAATGCTGTGCTTTGCATAGGCGTAAACGGCTTCCTGGTCGACAATGCCGTCGTTCGCAATCGTGATCTCTCGCGTGTATTGCTCCGGCGTCGCATGGCCCGGAATCACCGCGTTATTGAGCCCGTCCATTCCCATCGATATCGCGCCGCTGCGCTTGACGTTGGCCTTTTCGAGCAGGAGCACTTTCAAGTTCTTGTCGCGTTCCTTCGCCTTGACGGCCGCCATGGGTCCGGCCGTGCCGCCGCCCACCACCACGATGTCGTATTCGAGCACTTGCGTGTTCATCGTCTTCCTTACCGCCTTGCGGTTTTGCCTTTCCCCGCGGCCAACGCGCAATCGGTAATGAAATACGCGCGTAAGCGTCGCCCGTCGCGAAATCCTCGCTGGCAAGCCGCTTGCCGGGCGATTGGC
>CAYPWK010000245.1:6975-8900 GCA_964414365.1 uncultured Burkholderia sp. | reverse complement strand
GCAGCCTCAGCCCTTCCTCGCGAACGCGGCGACGGCAAAACCGGTCGCCATAGCGGCATAAACCAAAGCCATCGAGCGTGGTGACAAGTGGATTTCGAAGCCCGGTGTGAGTCTTTTCGGCACGGCGTGATAGTCGACAAGATAGGCCGTTGCCGCCGTGGCGGCAGCTGCTGCGGCCGTTCGACCGGGACGTTCACGCGGCGCCCGCGGGACGAGCTTTTCGAAGAGCGCGCCCCAGAAGACGGCGGCGGCTTGATTGATCGCGAAGCCCGTCACCGTATGGCGCAAACTGTATTCCGTCGCCCGTGGCGCCTCTTCGGGCCATAGACAATGCGTGACCGCATTAATCGGGGCGCAAGCTGTCGTTCCGTCGGTACGCGCTCGCCATGCCGCCATGGCAGCGCCCAGCGCACCCGCCGCCGACCCGGAAGTCAGACAGCGGCGCCAGAATGGTCCGCCGCTGTCGGCGTCAGACAATTCCTGTGTTACTGCAGATTGGGCATTGATGTTGTCAAGTTGTTGCCGATCGGCCATCGGATCCTCCTTCCGTACACGTTGGCACCAGCACCGCACGTGCCTCGCCGTTTCGATGGCCGATATCGGCGCTGACCGGCAAGCCGAGCAGCGCGCGATGTCGACTGCTTGACATCATGCGCCGCGGGCTCGCCGGCCCGCGGTCCTTCTTTAGTCTTTGGCGGAATGACGCGACGTCACTGTTTGGTCGGCGAAGGAGCCTCGCTCCCGTCGTCGCTCGCCCTGGCCGATCTCCTTCTTCTGCCCGTCGCCGCTTCCTCAATATCAGCGACGGCCGGCAGATTGGCGTCCGGATCGGTAAGGATGAGGCTCGTGGAGTCCGTCGACGACGCGGCGCGAGACGCGGCATCGCCCACGAGCGACGACGTCCAGCGCGCAAACTCGCTGAACCCGCACAAGCTCGCTCCGACATTTTCCGCAGCCGTCTCTATCGCGATATCGCTGGCATCGCGCCAGTAGGCGAGCGCCTTCTTGAGCGCCGCCTCCATCCGCGCAGGCGGCAGCAGAAGGAGCCAGTCGAGCGAACGCGACGCGGCGGCTTCCTCGGCGATCTCGCGCTGCTCGCTCAAGGTGCTCTGCACCGTCTCGATATTCAACTTGGCGAGCCGCTGGAAGCCTTCCAGCGTTCGCTGAGCCATGCCGGCGATTGATCCTGCGCTGGCTTGTTCGACTGAACCGATATATTCGACTGCAGGTGAATTCATCGTCGTGCTCCCTCGAAGGTAGTTCGATCAGTGATTGCCCCTCAGACCTTCTTGGCCTGCGGGTTGCCAATCTGCTCGGCAAACTGCGAAAGCTTCTGGTCCGTCGCCTTTTCTTCCTCCAGCGTTTCGTGCAATAGCTTAACCGCATCTTCGCGACCGAGCTGCTTACCGATTGCACAGAGCGTTCCGTACGAGGCGATCTCGTAGTGTTCGACCTTTTGCGCGGCGCCGACCAGTCCGGCGTCGAGCACTGGGCCCTTCTCGATCTCGTCGATGAGATCTTGCCCCTCCTCGATGAGCCCTTCCATCGCGACGCACTTCATGCGTTTCAGCCGAATGCCGCAGATTTCGACGACTTGGTCAATTCGCTCGACCTGCCCCTGCGTTTCACGCAGGTGCGTCTCGAACGCCTTCGCAAGCTCTTGATTATCCGCAGCCCGCGATAATTTGCCGAGCGCACGTGTCAATTGTTTTTCGGCGCTGTAAATATCCGAGAGATCGTGAATGAACAGATCCTCGAGCGTCTTGCGTGCCATGGTGGATTCCCTCCAGGTGAGTTCTATCGGTTGCCTTTGGTCCGGCGAACGCTTGCGAGCGCGCAAGCGTCCAGCGTTGAACCGCAACGCGCGTGCCTTGAGACGCATGGCGTGGGAACGGCGCATCGCCGAATTCGATGGTCGAGAAAAC
>CAYPWK010000245.1:0-6875 GCA_964414365.1 uncultured Burkholderia sp. | reverse complement strand
CCTTGCGCACCGAGCGCGCGCGCCTTGGCGCAATGCTCACGCGTCATCCCGCCGAGCGCATAGACCGGCACGCGCGTCGCAGCGACGCATTCGCCGAAACGCTGCCACCCGATCGTCGGGGCGCCGGGGTGGCTCGCCGTCGGCAGCACGGGCGACAATGTGACGAAATCGACGCCGACGCGCTCGGCCTGCTTCAGTTGCGCTTCGTCATGGCAAGCGGCCGAAAGCAGTTTTGCATCGGACAGCAGGCGCTCGGAGCATTTCATCAGCTGAGCGCTCGTAAGGTGAAAGCCGTCGATGTCGGCCCGTCCTGCTGCGGTGCTTGCTTCGGTGCTTGCTTCGATTCCTGCTCGGACACCTGCGTCGATGCCCGGATCGAGTGTGACCGGTTCACCCGGCGCCATGACAATGCCCGCGTGCCCTCGCGGCCCATTGACCATCATCCGCGCGCCGTGCCCATGGCATATCGCCACCGCTCGAGCCGCGAGCTCGTCGAAGCGGCCAGCATCGAGCCGTTTCGCGCGTAGTTGCACGAGCAAGATTCCGCGCGCCAGCGCCCCGTCCAGCCGATGCAGGAAACTTTCAAACCGGCCGTCCGCATCGGCTTCGGGCTCGGGCGTGATCAGCAGCAGCTCGGGGAGGTCCATCGTTCAATCCGCGCTGACGGTGAGGTCGAGTGCGCGCTCGATCGCTAGGACTGCGTCGGGAGTCGCCTGTTCCGAGCAGCAGTCGATCATGACGCGCTCCGGCATCGATCGTAGCCATGTCAACTGTCGTTTGCAGAGCTGGCGCGTCGCGAAGATGCCTTTGTCACGCATCGTCGCGTAGTCGATCTCGCCGTCGAGATAGGCCCATGCCTGACGGTAGCCGACGCAACGCATCGACGGCAGCGCCGGATCGAGATCGCCGCGCTCGCGCAGGCCTTTCACCTCGTCGATGAAGCCGGCCGCCAGCATTGCATCGAAGCGCCGCGCGATGCGTTCGTGCAGGACAGCGCGATCGGACGGTTCGAGCGCAATGGGAACGAATCGGTAACGGGCGGCGGCGTCGCCTTCACTGCGGCTCGCCTCGCTGTCTTCAATGCGGTTGCCATCGCCCACGGCATTGCGGCGCCGACGCTCCGCGAGCAGCTCCGACATGGGCCGGCCCGTCAGCACGAAAATCTCCAGCGCGCGCTGGATTCTCTGCGCATCGTTGGGCGCGAGGCGTGCGGACGTAACCGGGTCTATCCGCGCAAGCCGCGCATGCAGCGCGGGCCATCCTTCACGGGCCGCGTCGGCCTCGAGTTCGGCGCGAACGGCCGCGTCGGCCGAAGGCAAATCGTCGAGCCCCTGCGAAAGCGCCTTGTAGTAGAGCATCGTGCCGCCGACAAAAATCGGCAGACGCCCGCGCGCGAGAATTTCGTCGGCGAGCCGCAGTGCATCGGCACGAAATTCGGCGGCCGAGTAGCTTTCGGTCGGCTCGATGATGTCGATCAGGTGATGCGGCACGGCCGCGCGTTCTTCGCGCGTCGGTTTGGCGGTCCCGATGTCCATGCCGCGATAGACGAGCGCGGAGTCGATGCTCACGATCTCGACCGGATGCCGCGCCGCGAAGGCGAGGGCGGCGGCGGTCTTGCCCGATGCCGTGGGACCGAGCAGGCAGGCTATTGCGGTTCTGGTCATGCTGGCTCTAGTGGTGTCGGCCGATCACTGCCCGCGCATGAAGAGCCGGTCCAGATCGGCGACGGAGAGCTGATACCAGGTCGGGCGCCCGTGATTGCATTGATCGGCGCGTTCGGTCGCCTCCATCTGGCGCAGCAACGCGTTCATTTCGTCGATCGTCAGACGCCGGTTCGCGCGGACCGCGTGGTGGCACGCGAGCGTGCCGAGCAGTTCGTGTTGGCGTTCCGTCAGCACGCGCGAGCCGCCGTACGCGTGCAAATCCGCGAGCACGGCGCGAGCGAGCGCGGGCAGGTCCGCGTCCTTCAGCAACGCCGGCACTGCGCGGATTGCTAGCGTGGTCGGCGAAAGGGCCGCGAGGTCGAAGCCGAGCGCGTCGAGCGTATCGCGCTCTTCCTCGGCCGTGCCGATTTCGACGGGATCGGCCGGCATCGAAATCGGCAGCAGCAGGGGCTGCACCGCGATCGACCGCTCGGCAAGCGCACGCTTGAATTGCTCGTAGAGAATGCGCTCGTGGGCCGCGTGCATGTCGACGATGACAAGGCCGCGCGCATTTTGCGCGAGCACGTAGATGCCGTGGATCTGGCCAAGCGCGAAGCCGAGCGGATGGTCGTGGTCGGCATCCATTGCCCGGCCGATGCCCGGCCCCCCTGAACCTGCGCTGTCGCGCGCTTCTACCGAGTAGGTGGGACCTATCGAAGAAGACCGGACACCATTGGTTGCGCCGCCACCCTCTTCACTGTCCGCACTCTCTTTTCGACCGAAAAGCGCGTCGTATAGTGCGAGCGGTTGCGCGACGGGAAGGCGCCCTTGCGTCATCCTCGCGTCGCGCATCCAGGTCGTGCCCGGGCGAGCCGGATACGGTGAGCCGGCGCCGTCTCGTCCGCTCGCCGCCGAGGACAGACCTGCTCCGGCGGGCGCCGAGCTGGCTGTCGCGCTCGCCGCTGCGAGCGCTTGCGGGGCCAACCCCTGAACCCCGTGCGGCGCGCCGAGATGCGCCGCATGCCCGCCCGCCGTTGTTTCGGGCGAAGCACCTGCATGACGCCCGAGCGCGCGCTGCAGCGCATGGAATACGAACTGGTGCACGGCACGCGAATCGCGAAACCTGACTTCGATCTTCGACGGATGCACGTTCACGTCGACCATTTCGGGCGGCAGGTCGAGAAACAGGACGTACGACGGATAGCGATCGCCGTGGAGCACGTCCTCGTAAGCGGATCGCACGGCATGCGTGAGCAACTTGTCGCGAACGAAGCGGCCGTTGACGAAAAAGTATTGCTGATCTGCGCGGCCGCGGCTCGCCGTCGGCAAGCCGGCGCAGCCGTACAGCGCAAGCGGCCCCGCCGCTTCGTCGAGCGGCAGGTGCGCAAGCGCAAAACTCTCGCCGAGAATCTTCGCGACGCGTTGCGCCGGCTCGCTTGCGTTCCAATGCTCGAGCGCGCGCCCGTTATGGAGCACTGAAATCGCGACGTCGGGCCGCGCGAGCGCGGCGCGGCGGACCATCTCGATGCAATGGCCGAGCTCTGTCTGCTCGCTCTTCAGGAACTTACGGCGCGCGGGCGTCGTGAAGTAGAGCTCGCGTACTTCGATCGTCGTGCCGACGCCGCCTGCCGACGGTGTCAACGCGCCCGTCTGCGCATCGATGCGCGTCGCATGAGAGGCGTCGACCGTGCGGCTCGTGATGTAGGTTTCGGCCACCGAAGCGATCGACGCCAGAGCCTCGCCGCGAAACCCTAGCGTGGCCACCGATTCGAGCTCCGCGAGCGAGCGGATCTTGCTCGTCGCATGACGCATCAGCGCGAGCGGCAACTCGGCGGCCGGGATGCCGCAGCCGTCGTCGGTGATGGAAATGCGCTTGACACCGCCCGCGTCGAGCAGAATGCGCAGCGTTTTCGCGCCGGCGTCGAGCGCGTTTTCGAGCAATTCCTTGACGACCGAGGCCGGCCGCTCGACGACTTCGCCGGCGGCGATCTGGCTGATCAGCTGGTCGGGCAGCGGCTGGATGGCGCGCGCAGCCTGATGCCCGCGCGATGCGAGCGACGAGGACACGGCGGCCGACGGTTCGGGGAACTCGGACATGCCGCGATTATAGCGATTCGACGCAGGCCGGACCGGCATGCCCCGGCGGGGCTTGTCTACCGTTTCGCGAATCCGGCTGGGCAGTTTCGGTATCATGGCGGCGACCGTTTGACTCGCCCTGCTTCGCCGTCGCGGCCGGGGCCATTGAAAAAAGAAGGGATGACTTTGGACACACTGCTCCATTTCGCCGGATTGATTCTCCACATCGATACGTTTCTCGGCCAGTTCGTCCAGCAATACGGCGCGTGGGTGTACGCGGTGTTGTTCTTGATCGTTTTCTCCGAAACGGGGCTCGTCGTCCTGCCGTTTCTACCCGGCGATTCGCTGCTTTTCATCGGCGGAGCGTTTTGCGCCTCGGGCGAGATGAATCTCGCCGCGCTGATCGCGCTGCTGCTCGTGGCGTCGGTGAGCGGCAACAGCCTGAACTATGTGATCGGGCGAGCGATCGGGCCAAGAGTCTTCAACACGCACATCCCCTACCTCGAGCGCTTTCTCGATCGCGCGGCGCTGCAAAGGACTCACGACTTCTACGAGCGGCACGGCGGCAAGACGATCGTTCTCGCACGCTTCATCCCTGTCGTGCGGACGTTCGCACCGTTCGTCGCGGGCGTGTCCGAGATGCGCGTCGGCCGCTTCCAGTTCTTCAACGTCACGGGCGCCGCGCTGTGGGTTCTCCTGCTCGTGCTGGCCGGATACTTCTTCGGCAACATTCCATTCATCAAGCAGTACCTGAATGTCATCGTCCTCGTCGGCATCGGCGCGGCCATCGTTCCCGTCGCAATGGCGGCGCTTTGGAAGATGTGGCGCAAGAAGGCCGCCGCGCCGATGGTACGCAAGCCCGACAGCCGCTGAACCTCGCGCGCTCGACGAGCGCGCACAATCGGTCAAGCGCGGGCGGTATGACGCCCCGGATCGAGTTACGCGTCGACGCCAACACGCCGTTTGCCGAAATCGTGCCTTCCCTCCTCGCTTGAGCCTCTCGAACTCCCGTCAGGCCGATAGGAGCCCCAGCCGAAAAAAAACCGCTTGGCTCGCCAAGCGGTTTTTGCCGAAAGCGGCGCGCAACAGCGGCTTCAAACAACGATCGTCTGCGCCTCGCCTTCGCGCCGTGGGCGCACCTTGCCGATCTTCCAGACCTTTTCGCCGGCCGCGGCGAGTTCGCGCATCGCTTCGTCGGCATCTGCCGCCGCCACGATCACGGCCATGCCGATGCCGCAGTTGAACACGCGATGCATCTCGGCATCGGCCACGCCGCCGTGCTGCTGGAGCCACGAGAAAAGCGGCGGCATCGGCCATGCGTCCTTATCGAGCTCGGCCGTGAGATCCTCGCGGAGCACGCGCGGAATGTTTTCGACGAGTCCGCCCCCGGTAATATGCGCCATGCCCTTGACCTCGATCTTGTCCATCAGCGCGAGCAGCGGCTTCACGTAGATGCGCGTCGGCGCCATCAACGCGTCGCCGAGCGAGCGGCCGTGGAAATCGGCCGAAAGATCGGGCGTCGCACGCTCGATGATCTTGCGCACGAGCGAAAAACCGTTCGAATGAATACCGCTCGAGGCGAGGCCTAGCACGGCGTCGCCCGGGACGATCGTGCGACCGTCGATGATCTTGCTCTTTTCGACGGCGCCCACCGCAAAGCCGGCGAGATCGTATTCGCCGTCCGGATACATGCCGGGCATCTCGGCCGTCTCACCGCCGATCAGCGCGCACCCTGCGAGTTCACAGCCGTACGCGATACCCTTCACGACCGTGGCGGCCGTGCCGACCTCGAGCTTGCCGCAGGCGAAGTAATCGAGAAAGAAAAGCGGCTCGGCGCCCTGCACGAGGATATCGTTGACGCTCATCGCGACGAGATCCTGCCCGACCGTATCGTGTTTGTTCAGATGGAACGCGAGCTTGAGCTTCGTGCCGACACCGTCGGTGCCCGAGACGAGCACGGGCTCGCGGTACTTCTTCGGCACCTCGAAAAGCGCACCGAATCCCCCGATGCCGCCGAGCACGCCATCGCGCAGGGTCTTCTTCGCAAACGGCTTGATCGCGTCGACGAGCGCATCGCCGGCGTCGATATCGACGCCCGCATCGCGGTACGACAGGCCTTGCGCCGAATGAGCCGGATTCTCACCATCCGGAGCGGATTTCGGTTGATTCATGGGGAAGTGCGAGAAGGTCGGTAAAATGCGATTTTACCCGATGCGCGCCGGCTCGCCCGATTTTCACCCTCCGACCACACCTGGGAAAACTCTTGTCGCAGAACGCTCCGCTTCTCACGCCCTATCAGCGCCAGGCGCTCTTCTGGAGTGCCGTCGCGATAGGCCTCGGCATGCTGCTCTGGCTGCTGAGGCCGGTGCTTACGCCGTTTCTGCTCGGCGCGATCATCGCCTATATCCTGCAGCCCGGCGTCGCCTGGCTCGTGCGCAGACGCGTGCCGCGCGGCCTCGCGGCGCTCGTCATGATGCTCGTGTTCGCGGTCATCGTGTCGCTGCTCGCGCTGCTCGTCTTCGCCGTCGTCCAGCGCGAACTGCCGCAGTTGAAGCTGCAGGTGCCCGTGTTCATCGCGCGTCTGCACGACTGGATACAGCCGAAGCTCGCCTACCTCGGGTATGGCGACCTGTTCGACTTCTCGAGTCTGCGCGATATGCTCACGAGCAAAATCGAAAGCAGCGCGCAGGAAGTCGCCTTGGCGGCGTGGAAGTCGCTGCGCACGGGCGGCAACGTCATGTTCACGCTGATCGGCGATCTCGTCATGGTACCGCTCGTGCTGTTCTACCTGCTCTATGACTGGAACACCATGCTCGCGCGCCTCGCGTCGTTCGTGCCGCGCCGCTGGCTCGTTAAAACGGTCGATCTCGTGCGGGAAATGGACCGCTCGCTCTCGCAATATCTGCGCGGCCAGCTGCTCGTGATGGGCGTGCTCGCGGCGTTTTACAGCATCGCGCTCACCCTCGCCGGTTTCGAAATCGCCTTACCCATCGGCGTGTTCACCGGCCTCGCAGTCTTCATCCCGTACGTGGGCTTTGCGACGGGCCTCGCGCTCGCGCTCGTCGCCGCGCTGCTGCAGTTCGGAAATCTCTATGGCTTTGTGGCCATCGCGATCGTTTATGGCATCGGCCAGATCCTCGAGAGCTTCATCCTGAC
>CAYPWK010000244.1:4898-8911 GCA_964414365.1 uncultured Burkholderia sp. | reverse complement strand
TTTTCAGTTGACGCGTCGCTCAGGCGAAAGAGCATCGTCAGTTCATGCGCGCTCAGTGTTCGCCACTGCGCGTGAACGCGATGCGTTGACGCGCTGCCATAGTCTTTTTCTTCCATGACTCTCATCTCCCTCACACGGTATGTTTGCCGTGCGACTTGCCGAGTGCTGTCGGCTGCCGCGGGATGTTTGAGTCTGCGCGCACCGCATGCGCCGTTTTGTGCGACGTCGTTAGCTCGCTGCGCACGAACGTTCGAGCGGTCCGGAGCCTCGGCATAACCTGTCGCTAAGGCTGTTTCCTTCCATCCAGCATGCTCCCGGCGAAAGTCTCGAGGACTGCTTGCACATCTCGCTGGTATTGCTGCGCCAGTGCTGTAGTGGTGGCTGAACACTCGCCTTGCAGTCGCGATACGATTTCGGACGCCTCGCGACCATAGGAGGCTGCTCTATCCATGGTGGGGCGGAGGAGCATCGCAGGCAGTGCCAATAAGTCTTGCGGATTGCTCGACGACATTGCTTTCTTGACAAGTTCTTGGTTCTCGGTGAGGGCGGAGTTGACTGCTTGCACGTGCAGTTCCGCGAGTTCTCGCATACTGCCGAGGGCCTTGGATGACAGAGCTAGGAAAGCGTCCAGGCTCGCTTGCTGTGCGGTTGCCGACTGCTGCTCTGGTGTAGGCGTGCTCATCGCTCGCTCCAACATGGCGCTACGGGTTCAAGGGGGACCTACGGACAAAACGATGGTGAAAACCATAGTGGCAATCACCGATGTTGCCGCCAGTTCGTTTTTGGGCTGAGCCGCGAAGACTGATGCGCACAGTGGCGGACATCGCTCACGCATCCGGTCTGTCAGCATTGTGCTTCGTTGCAGCCAACGTCAGTGTCAGCGAGCGCACAAGCGGTCGCCAATGGCCGGAACGCAATGCCTATTGTCTGTTTCACGATTGCATCGCAAGGGAAAGATATTGAGGGCCTGCTCATCGTGGGTCGAAAGCTGCAGCAAGAGCGCGTGATGGCTGATGTCAACGAAGCCGTGCGCGATGCGTTATTGGGTTAGGGCGACGCAAAGAATCGTCGCCCCGCCACCCTCTCTCCTTGGAGAATGAAATGAAGAAGCTCGCTGCCGCTCTGATTGCATCGCTGTTTGCTACCGTTGTGTTCGCCCAGGCCCAAGCACCGGCCCCGACCACGCCGGCCCCGACCACGCCGGCCACGACCGCGCCGGCCACGCCGACTGCGAACGCGACCTCCACGGCTCCGGCTGCTGCTCCTAAAGTGCACAAGCACAAGGTGAAGCACACCGCAAAGCATCACAAGACCATGGCGCATCCCGCCAAGGCAGCGTCTGGCGCATAACTATCAGCCTCAGGATGGCTTAGGACCCTGCTTCGGCAGGGTTCTTGGTTTTTGGCCGGTGCTCTCGCGTCGTTACGACTTGCATCGTGAGGCCCATGAAATGAAACGTGACAACGTAGTTGGCGCTTCGAGCACCTAGCCCGACATGCGTAGCCGCTGCGCCAGCAACGTGGCGCGCTGAGCGGCGATCTTCTCGAGCGCTACGCGCTAGATCGGATGCTGTCGAGTTACAACCGGTGGTGTGACGCAGGACGCCGATGCTCGCAACGTTGTGGCCGGCGCCGACAGGATATTGGCGTGCTCGCGACGAGTCACTGGGTTGCGTTTTGTGGTGGCTCACCTAACGTGTACCTTACATATTTCGACGGGGTAGTAAACCTCGAAGCACCGGTGAACGAACGCTTCGCGCTCAGGACCAAAATACGAAAATAAATACAAAATCGAGTGGCACGGTCTCGCGAGTTTAATAGGGGGAGACCACAATGAATGCGGCAGTCATTGCTATTGGGCGACTTTCAAGGGGATTGGTACTCGTCTCGCTGTTTTGGAGTACGCAAGTATTTGCGACAGTTTCTCTCGGTCCTACGTTGCCCGGGGTGGCGGTAGAGGACACCACCGTACTGCTCGTCGCGCTTCCCATCAAAAATTTTGGCGATACGGACGCGACTGACGTGTTGATTCGTGTCGCCGTGCTTCCAGGCGGACATCTCCAGAGCCCGGCTCGTTTGCCGGTATCCCTCGGCACCATTGCTTCTGGCGAGCGTGGAGTCCTCAACCTGAGCTTCATCGTTCGGAACCTCGATCCGGCAAAAACCTACAAACTGTTGATCGAAGGGCGATATGGCGGGCGAAGTGTCAACGAGGCGCACAAAGACAATGGTCGCGACGATGAGCAAGAGAATGAAAGAGACGAGGGCAGAAAGGGTAAAGGCGATCATCGACACGAGTTTCATTTCGTAGTCCAGGTGCAACTACCGCCACCCGCACCAGGATCCGACGCTGCATCCAGCAACAGTGGCCCCACCCATGCAACACAGGGGCCCTATGCGCCGCAGCCGCAGCCGCCGCAAACTGAAAGCAACGAAGACCGCGCACCCACGCCGATCGGATCTCCTAGCTTCTTGTTTCCTCATACCGACACCGGCACGGCGCCTCAAGCGCTGCAATTGACATCGTTTCCGGGCGTTTCACCTGACGGGGCGGTAGGGTTTGTCGTCAATACGAACAGCAATGGAATTGCAGATCGTTTCCCGCCAGATCCGAGCGCCGCTGGGTCTGGAACGCCGTCGAACGTCGTCCTGGCTACCGCGAACCTCTATCTGAAATACTCGACTAACGGAGGCTCGACCTTTACGACCGTTTCGAATTTCTCGACCGTATTTGGCGATCAGCCCGACGGCGGTTACTGCTGCGATCAAGTGGTTCATTACATTCCGAGCATCGATCGTCTGGTCTGGCTCATTCAGACGAACCAGCCCAAAGACTCGAAGGGAAACCCGACGGCCGGAAACCGCTTGCGCATCGCCTGGGCGAAACCTGCCGATGTCGTCGCCAATTTCAATACGGCCTGGACATGGTTCGACGTGACTTCGAGCTTTCTTGGATTGGGCAGTGATTGGCTGGACTACCCTGACTTGTCGACATCGGACGGCTACCTCTATGCATCGGTCGATGACGCGACGGTGGACGGCCTCGTTGTCATGCGCATCTCGTATAAGGACATGCAGCTTCCCGCAGGTAGCATCGTGACGTGGGACTTTACCGCTCCCAAGAATGGGAAGTCAGCTGTAGCTTCTCATCTGACTCAGAACGCGGCAGGCACGATGTATTGGGCAGGCCATGACGACACTAGTCACCTGCGAGTCTTCAGTTGGGCAGATGGTTCTAACCGCTATTTCTGGAGCGCCCGAAAGCCACATAATCGCTACGCGAATTCGGACTACACTTCGAAGGCGCCGGATGGCCAGTATTGGTATGCGCCGCGACCGAAGGCAGACAACATCACGAGCGCAGTGCATCGACCGGGCGAATTGTGGCTCGCATGGACAGCCGCGCGCGATACAACATTCGCTCAGCCGTACGTGATCATTGCGAAGCTAGGTGACAGTAGCTTCGATGTGTCCAGCGAGCTCGAGGTTTGGAATGCAAACAACGCTTTCGCTTATCCCGCGCTAGCTGCCAACTCCGCGACGTCGGAAGTCGCCATTTCTCTAATATGGGGTGGTGGCGGCAAGTTCTACATGAACCACGCCGTCGGATTCCTCGGCGATTTCGTGGTCTGGATCACCACCTCCAGTGATGCGACGTTCTCGCTTAACACGGCGGGAACAACGGCTTGCGACGACGCGTCAGGCGGTGCGGTAAAAGGACGCTGTACGCGTTCGGGTGATTACCTATCGCTTCGCCGAGTGGGCAATACAAGTGGGCTGTTTGACACCCTGGGCTATGAGATCAAGCTCGTCGATCCAACTCGTTCCACCGACTGCGCGACGGCCCCGGGCTGTCGGCAAGACGTGCGCTACGTCGAGTTCGGGCGGCCCCGGGACACAGGCGGAAGGGGCGTACTCATTCCTTGACTCGATCCATACTGGGCGTCGAGCTCGCTTTTCTGGTCGAAAATTGAGGACGCCGTTCATTTGAGGGTCCTCCTACGACTCGGCGGC
>CAYPWK010000244.1:0-4798 GCA_964414365.1 uncultured Burkholderia sp. | reverse complement strand
AACGAAGCGGCGATCTGCTGCGCTCCTTGAGTTTGCAGCCGGAGTTCCGATCCATCGCCGTTCATTCGAACGCCATGGCGGCCTCATCCAAATGCAACCGTCGTCGTTCGGGGCGGCGACAGTGGACTATCAGGTAGCTGACATGAGAACCCTCTTCCGCAGGCCATATCGGTCTCGCTGGTGCATTAGCGGTGCAGTTAGCACTCTTTTTTTCGCCGGTACCTACGCTGAGGCGGCCTGTCCGAATTACGTCGAGCTGAACTCGGGCACGACGTTCAGCGTCGCAGCCGTCATCTTGGACACCGGTTCTCCGGAAGCCGCACTCCGAAAGTTGCGCGGGGCACTCTCTCAAACGAACGCAGCGGGGGGATGCCGTCGGATCAACGATCATGCGGCTTGCGAAGAAACCCTGGCGGCCGCAAGAAAGGCCATAGCGGCGTTGGAGGCATGCACTGCGTCGCCTTCGCATGGTTAAAGATCTTTCAAATGTCTTCCGACTTCATCGCAACGGCCGACGATGTCGTGCAACTGCGGAACCCGGACGACGGTGATCGAATATAGTCCGTCGTTGCGATCCAAGGTTACATCTCGAGCCGGCTGAACACGACTTGCCTGGTAATGCTCGCTTGGTCCGCGTCTCCTTCATCGGATACAAAAGGCATATGAATACCAGTGCGACGTCCCCGCGCCCAAGCCCACGGCAACCAGGTCACATCGCCGCCGCGCCCGAAGTCCTGGCGGTGTTTCTCAAGCTGGGGCTGACGTGTTTCGGCGGCCCGATCGCCCATATCGGCTATTTCCGCCGCGAGTTCGTCGAGCGGCGTCGCTGGCTCGATGACGAATCGTTTACAGATCTCGTCGGCCTCTGCCAATTCCTGCCGGGTCCTGCCAGCAGTCAGGTTGGATTCTCGATCGGACTGCTAAGAGCCGGGTGGCTCGGAGGATTTGCCGCATGGTGCGGGTTCACGTTGCCCTCCGTGGCCTTGCTGCTTGCCTTCGCGATCATTGCCCCGAGCCTCGCAGGCCCGGTCGGCACGGGCTTGATTCACGGTCTGAAACTCGTGGCGGTCGCGGTCGTCGCGCAAGCGGTGTGGGACATGGCCCGGCGCCTGTGTCCGGACCACCGCCGCGCAGCCATCGCCCTCGTTGCCATGGCGGTCCTCAGCATGCTGACAACGGCTTACTCGCAACTCATCGTCATTGCCTTGGGTGCGCTGCTCGGGCTCGCGTTCTGCAAGACCACCTCGCCCGCAAACGCTGTCACCGTCCCGGAAAACACTGACGAATTTCGCTTCTCTCGCGCGGTCGGCGCATTGGCGTTGACGCTGTTCTGCATTCTTCTTTTTGGACTGCCGGCGCTGGCAACTCTGGACGCCAGCCATGCGGTCAGCGTCTTCGACGCTTTCTACCGCGCCGGCGCCTTGGTTTTCGGCGGGGGTCATGTAGTGCTTCCGCTGTTGCAACAACAAACCGTCGCGACGGGCTGGGTGACGCCGAATGTCTTTCTCGCGGGCTACGGGGCCGCCCAGGCGGTCCCTGGACCGCTCTTCACGTTCGCCGCTTTTCTCGGCTGGATGCTGGCGGGCACCCCCAACCATTTGACTGGCGCGGTGATCGCCACGGTCGGCATCTTCTTGCCCGGCCTGCTGCTCGTTATTGCCGCGCTACCGTACTGGCAAGCGCTCCGTTCTCGCCGCTCGATGGCCGCAGTGCTCGCAGGCGTGAACGCAGCCGTGGTGGGATTGCTCGCGACCGCGCTGTACTCGCCAGTCTGGACCAGCGCAATCGTCACGAAGATCGACTTCGCCATCGCTGCCATCGGATTTTTTCTGCTGACGCGCTGGAAGGTCCCGCCGCTTGCCGTCGTCGCAGTCTGCGCGCTGGCCGGAATCGCCGAGACCGTCCTCCACTGACGCGCGAACGCGTGAGCGGGGCCGCCATGTCGGCACTGTGCAAACGCCTGTCGCGTTTTGCCTCTCCTTTGCTATCCCTTCGGGACTACTCTCGACGAATCCCGCCTGGAAGCGGGCGTGCGGCAGCACCATAGAACGGAAAGGAGACAGTGCGATGAGTAGCAATCGAGGTGTCGTGTATCTCGGGCCGGGCAAGGTCGAGGTCCAGAAGATCGATTATCCGAAGATGGTCGACCCGAGCGGGCGGTCGATCGGCCACGGTGTCATTCTCAAAGTGGTCAGCACGAACATCTGCGGCTCGGACCAGCACATGGTGCGCGGCCGCACAACCGCGCCCGTCGGCCTAGTGCTCGGGCATGAGATCACGGGTGAGGTCATCGAAGTCGGCGGTGACGTCGAGACGTTGAAAATCGGCGATCTGGTATCCGTCCCGTTCAACGTCGCGTGCGGACGCTGCGCGATGTGCAAGGAGCAGCACACGGGCGTGTGCTTGAACGTGAACCCGTCGCGCGCGGGCGGTGCATATGGCTATGTCGACATGGGCGGCTGGATCGGAGGACAGGCCGAGTACGTCCTCGTGCCGTATGCCGACTTCAATCTGCTGAAATTCCCCGACCGCGATCAGGCGATGGCGAAGATCCGCGATCTCACCTGCTTGTCGGACATCTTGCCCACCGGCTATCACGGCGCCGTCACGGCGGGCGTGAAGCCCGGCTCGACGGTCTACATTGCGGGGGCGGGGCCGGTCGGCATGGCGGCCGCTGCATCGGCAAGGCTGCTTGGCGCGGCATGCACGATCGTCGGCGACATGAACGCGGCGCGTCTTGCCCACGCGAAAGCCATGGGCTTTGAAGTCGTGGACCTCTCGAAGGATGCGACACTCGGCGAGCAGATCGCGCAGATCCTCGGCAAGCCGGAAATCGACTGCGCGGTCGACTGCGTCGGCTTCGAGGCGCATGGGCACGGCGTTTCGGGTCACTCCACGGAGGCGCCCGCGACGGTGCTGAACTCGCTGATGGAAATCACGCGGCCGGCCGGCGCCATCGGCATTCCGGGGCTCTACGTGACCGACGATCCGGGTGCAAAGGACGCCGCCGCGCAGCACGGAAGCCTCAGTATCCGCTTCGGCCTCGGCTGGGCGAAGTCGCACTCGTTCCATACCGGCCAGACGCCCGTCCTGAAGTACAACCGCAACCTCATGCAGGCCATTCTGTTCGATCGGCTGCCGATCGCCGACATCGTCAACGTCTCGGTGATTTCGCTCGAGGATGCGCCGGAAGGCTACAAGCAGTTCGACGGCGGCGCGCCGCGCAAGTTCGTCATCGACCCGCACGGCTTGCTCAAGGCCGCCTGACGAACATCCGAAGCGACGGAAAAGGGCGAAGGCGTCTTTGCTTCGCCCTGCAAGCGCTAGAGCCACCCTGCCTTGCGAAAGCGCGACCACAGAAGCACGTCGATCAGGACCATCACCGCAATGCAGATCGGATAGCCGTACTTGAAGTGGAGTTCGGGAATTTCCTGGAAATTCATTCCGTAGATGCCGGCAATCATCGTCGGTACCGCGAAAAGCGCGGCGAACGAACCCAAGCGCTTCGTCACCTCATTTTCGGCCAGCGAGATCATCCCGAGATTGACCTGGATCGCCGTGACGACCATTTCGCGGCGTGCTTCGATCGTCCGCACGATGCGGTCCAGATGGTCATAGACGTCGCGAAAGTACGCCTGCATCCCCTGGCAGACGTGCGGAATGCGGCCGCCCGTCAGTTTGGCAACGGCTTCGAGCAGCGGCGCGATGTGATGATGGAGCATGACGAGACGCCGCTTCAACGAGTAGAGGTCCTCGATGATCGTGCGCGATGCCGCGAGACCATGCTTCTCGAAGATACGGTCCTCGGTCTCTTCGAGTTCATCGCCAAGCGCCGCAAGAATCGGAAAATAACCGTCGACGATGTGGTCGATCAATGCGTACAGCACAAAGCCGGAGCCGTGCTTCAGCAGCGCCGGCTCCCTCTCGCAGCGTGCGCGAACTTCCTGGAAGCCGTGGCGCGTACGGTTGCGCACCGAGAGCACATAGTTCAGCCCGACGAATACGTCGACCTCTCCCAGTACTAACTCGTTCTCCTCGTTTTTCTCAATCGTGTGCAGCACGGCGAAGAGCGACTGCCCATACTCTTCGATTTTCGGCGACTGGTGTTGCACTCGAACGTCTTCAACGGCAAGTTCGTGTAAGCCGAACTGTTGCTTCATTGCGTCGAGTTCGCTCGGCTCAGGATCTTTCAGCGCAACCCAGACGAAGCACTCGGGCCTTTGAACGTATTGACTGACTTCATCGATCTTGATTGCGCCGAGTCTCTGGCCGTCCTGATAGGCTACGCAATTGATCAGCATGCTCATTGCCTTCCGATTGGAAACGTGTTGCTCGCGTGCGGCATGACGCGAGCGCGTAGGTTGAGCCGCTATCAGCCGCAGGAGCCGGATCTAATCGCTGAATGTAACACGCGAGCATTACGTCGACCGCCGCTCATGGGCCGAGCTGCGGGTGCATCCCTCGCCGGCGTCGGTACCGGGCGATGGCGATATTGACGCGGGTTTTCGCGTCAAAGAGGCTGACGCCGAGGGCGCGTGGTAAGGAAGTCGGCGATGCGGTTTCCCGCAAGAATCGCGACCAGCAGCACCACTGAGATCTTGAAAATCGGTTTCATCGTCGGCGCAGCGCAACAAATGTGCCCGGCGGCTTCTCGACGGCATGACTGTCGACGTGCAAATCGCGGCACGCCCCTTGCAGCAGGGACACTGGCAGTGCGCCCGTCCGGGCCCGGATAAAAGGCATGCATAAGAATGGCGACGGCCAAGCGATTAAAGTGTAAAGGAATTATTTTTTATTC
>CAYPWK010000243.1:0-8937 GCA_964414365.1 uncultured Burkholderia sp. | reverse complement strand
GCGTGACGACGTGCTGTTCCCGTCCTATCGCGACCACGCAGCGCAATTGCTGCGGGGCGTCACGATGGCCGAAAGTCTGCTCTATTGGGGCGGTGACGAGCGCGGCAGCGATTTCAGCATCGCCCGCGGCGACTTCCCCAACTGCGTGCCGATCGGCACCCAGGTCTGCCATGCCGCCGGCGCCGCTTACGCCTTCCAGTTGCGCGGGGAGCCCCGTGCCGCGGTGGCGATCGTCGGCGACGGCGGCACGTCGAAAGGCGATTTCCACGAAGCGATGAACATGGCCGGCGTATGGCGAGCACCGCTCGTCCTCGTCGTCAACAACAATCAGTGGGCCATTTCGATGCCGCGCGCCAAGCAAACGGCTGCGGCAACACTCGCGCAAAAGGCGATCGCGGCGGGCATCGAAGGACGGCAGGTGGACGGCAACGACGTCATTGCGGTGCACGATGCTCTCCTTCGCGCGCTCGACAAGGCACGGCGCGGTGACGGTCCGACGCTCGTCGAAGCGCTCAGCTACAGACTCGGCGATCATACGACTGCCGACGACGCAGCGCGCTATCGTGATCCCGAGACGGTCGCGCATCAATGGGAAAGCGAGCCCATTGCGCGCTTGCGCAAGTATCTGCTGAAGATCGGAGCATGGGACAAGACGCGCGAAGAAGCGCTGAGCAAGGTCGCGCGCGAGCAAGTCGAAGCCGCCGTTGAGGCGTACTTATCGATCGGGGCGCCCGATGCGTTCGCGATGTTCACGCATCTTTATGCGGCGTTGCCGCATGCGCTCGAGCAGCAACTGGCAACGGCCCAACACTTTGCGCCCAAGAACGGGGAGTCTCGACATGGGTGACTTGAACCTCGTGGAAGCCGTCAACGCGGCACTGGGTTACGAGCTCGAGCACGATGATTCGGTCGTCCTGCTGGGAGAGGATATCGGCACGAACGGCGGCGTGTTCCGCGCGACGATCGGCCTGCAGGCGCGATTCGGCGAGGCGCGCGTGATCGATACGCCGCTCGCCGAAACGGCGATCGCGGGAACCGCCGTCGGCATGGCGGCAATGGGCCTGCGCCCGGTCGTCGAAATTCAATTCGCCGGCTTCATCTATCCGACGATCGACCATGTGCTCAATCACGCCTCTCGCCTGCGTCACCGCACGCGCGGGCGGCTCACCTGCCCGCTCGTCATCCGCTCGCCCTGCGGCGCGGGAATCCACGCGCCGGAGCACCACTCGGAAAGCCCCGAAGCTTTGTTCGCGCATATCCCGGGCTTGCGAGTGGTTGTCCCATCGTCGCCCGAGCGTGCCTATGGCTTGCTGCTCGCGGCGATACGCGATCCCGATCCTGTCATCTTCCTCGAGCCGACGCGGCTCTATCGGCTTTTCAAGCAGCCGATTGAAGATAACGGCATCGCCTTGCCGCTCGATACCTGCTTTGTCGTACGGGAGGGAGACGACGTAACGCTCGTGAGCTGGGGCGCCATGCTTCAAGAGGTACAAGCGGCCGCCGACGAGTTGGCCGCTCAGGGCATCTCGGCCGAGATCGTCGATGCGGCCACATTAAAGCCGCTCGACATGGACACGATCGTCGCCTCGGTCACGAAAACGGGGCGCTGCGTCATCGTTCACGAAGCGCCGCGCACCTGTGGCGTCGGCGCGGAAATTGCCGCAACGCTCGCGGAACGAGGTCTCTATTCGCTGCTCGCACCCATCGAACGCGTCACCGGCTACGACGTGGTGGTGCCGCTTCCCAGACTGGAACGGCAATACATGCCCAGCGTCGAGCGCATCGTGAGCGCGGTCAAAAAAACGCTCGAGGCATCGTCATGAAGATGTTCAAGCTGCCCGATCTCGGCGAAGGCCTGCAGGAAGCCGAGATCATCGAATGGCACGTCAATGAAGGTGACGAAGTCAAAGCCGATCAGCCTTTGCTATCGGTGGAAACGGCGAAGGCCATCGTCGATATACCGTCGCCGCAAGCGGGACGCATCGCGAAGCGCTTCGGCAAGAAAGGCGACATCGTGCATCTCGGCGCAGCACTAGTCGGTTTCGAAGGGGCCGATAGCGAGGACGCGGGCACCGTCGTCGGAAAGATGCCCGAGATGCCGTCAGCGGCACCCGCAGCGCGCGAAAAACCAGTGCCCTCGCTTGGCGCCTATGGCGGAATCACGGGCGCCGGAGCCACGTCGATAAAAGCGACGCCGGCTGTCCGCGCATTAGCCCGCAAACTCGACATCGATCTGGCCATGGTGACGCCGTCCGGCCCGGACGGGCTGGTGACCTCAGCCGACGTCCAGCGCACGGCGAGGCTCCTCGCCGAGCTCGGGCCGCCGGAAGAACTGCGCGGCGTGCGGCGTGCGATGGCGCAAAACATGGCGCGCGCGCAGAGCGAAGTGGCCGCCGCGACGGTCATCGACGATGCCGACATTCACGCCTGGAAACCCAATACCGACGTCACGATCCGATTGATTCGCGCGCTCGTCGCGGGCTGCCGGGCGGAGCCCGGGTTGAATGCATGGTTCGACGGGCGAGCGGCACGGCGTCACCTGCTTTCGAAGATCGACGTCGGCATTGCCGTGGATTTGCCCGACGGGCTCTTTGTGCCTGTGCTGCGCGACGTCGCGCATCGCGACCCGGCAGATTTGCGCGCGGGGCTGGACCGAATGCGTGCCGACGTGAAGGCGCGCAAGATTCCCCCCGAGGAGTTGCGGGGTGCAACGATCACCTTGTCGAACTTCGGCATGATCGCCGGAAAGTATGCGGCGCCCATTGTCGTACCGCCGACGGTTGCCATCCTCGGCGCGGGACGCATGCACGACGAGGTGGTGGCTCGCGAAGGCGAGGCCGCCGTGCATCGCGTGCTGCCGCTCAGCCTGACGTTCGACCACCGCGTCGTGACGGGCGGCGAGGCCGCGCGTTTCTTGGCGGCCGTCATCGGCGATTTGCAGCAAGCGCTGTAAACATAGACGACGCGACGCACAAAATAGAGGCAAATCGCGACGGGGCACGCGAATTGCGAACGACGGGGTACGCCGCGGTCTGACCGCGTCCCATTTTCCTCATTCGTGCGAGGGCCCTATGTTAGGAACCATTCTGATCATCGTGCTGATCCTCCTTCTGATCGGCGCCTTTCCGGCATGGCCTTATAGCCGCGGTTGGGGCTATGCGCCGACCGGCACCCTGGGCATCATCGTCATCATTGTCATCGTGCTCGTCCTTTTAGGGCGAATCTAGCAAGAAGTCGTCGCCATCGTCCGTGCCGCCCAAAGACGCTCCCAGATGGGTTCGCGTCGCGGCACGGACGTTGCATACATTTCGCCTGAGCCCTGGCCGACCTGGCAAGGCGCCGCCCGGACCCACACGGAATGCCACATGCGAATCGCGCAAGTCGCAACGCTCTATGAAAGCGTCCCTCCGTGCGCTTATGGCGGAACCGAGCGAGTCGTCTCATGGCTAACGGAGGCCCTTGTCGAACGCGGCCACGATGTCACGCTCTTCGCAAGCGGCGATTCGAAAACGCGGGCGCGTCTCATCGAAGCCTGCCCGACCGCGCTTCGTCTCATCGAAGACACGGCGGATCCCCAAGCATTCCACTTCGCGATGCTGGAACGCGTGGTGCGAATGTCGAACGAGTTCGACGTTGTTCACTTCCATACGGACTACCAAGGGTTTCCGTTCGCGCGCCGATTGGCGTGCTCGCACATTACGACGCTTCACTGGCGCCTCGACATACCGGGCCTCGCGCCGCTTTACCGCGAGTTCGCCGATCTTCCGCTCGTCTCGATCTCGAATGCCCAGCGCGCCCCGCTCCCGTGGGCCAACTGGATCGGCACGGTCTATCACGGTCTGCCGGAAAGTCACATGCAGTTTTCCGACGAAGGCGGCGACTACCTCGCGTTTCTCGGCAGGATCGCGCCCACCAAGCGTCCCGACCTCGCGATCGAGATCGCCGAGCGAGCTGGCATACCGATCAAGATTGCGGCCAAGATCGACCATGGTGACCGCTGGTATTACGACAGCAGCATCGAGCCGCTCTTTCATGATCCGCTCGTCGAGTATCTCGGAGAGCTCGGCGACCACGAGAAGGGTGAATTGCTTCGGCATGCGCGCGCCCTTCTCTTTCCCGTCGATTGGCCCGAACCGTTCGGGCTCGTGCTCATCGAGGCACTTGCTTGCGGTACGCCCGTGATCGCGTTTCGCCGCGGCTCAGTGCCGGAAATCATCGAGGATGGTGCGACGGGATTCATCGTCGACGATGCGCAAAGCGCGGTGCGCGCAATCGGCAGGGTCGACGACCTGAGCCGCGCCGACTGCCGCGCCGCATTCGAGCGGCGTTTCACCGTTTCGCGAATGACCGACGATTATTTGGCGCTCTACGCCTCCCTTTTGCATGAATTGGGCGATACCGCGACGCCGTCGCCGATTGAACGGGGCGTGGCCGCCGACGATCGATAAGGAGTCCGAAATGCGCTTCGTTGCGCTTGCAACCGATTACGACAACACGCTGGCATCGAACGGTCGTGTGGCCGAATCGACATGGCCGGTGCTCGAACGGCTTCGTCAATCGGGCCGTCAGCTCATTCTCGTGAGTGGCCGCGAGCTCGGCGATTTGCGCGCGATCTGCCCGCGTCTCGATCTTTTTTCACGCGTCGTAGCCGAAAATGGCGGCGTGCTCTATCGGCCCGACAGTGGCGAAAAACGCCTGCTCGCCCCGCCGCCGCCCGATCCGTTCGTCCGCGCGCTGCATGAACACGGCCTGCACGATTTCAGCGTCAGTGAAACGCTCGTTGCGACGATGAAACCGAACGATCGCATCGCGTTGGACGCGATCCGCGATCTCGGCCTCGACCTTCATGTCGTCTTCAACGGCGACGCCGTCATGATTCTCGCGCCGGGCGTCACGAAAGCGAGCGGTCTTGCAGTCGCGCTCGATGAACTCGGCCTCTCGCCGCTGAACGTGGTCGGCGTCGGAGACGCCGAGAACGACCACCCGCTGCTCGATGCCTGCGGGTTTTCCGCCGCCGTTGCCAATGCGCTACCTATGCTGAAAGCGCATGCCGATATGGTCACGACCGGCGAGGCCGGTCAAGGCGTGGAAGAGCTCGCTGCGGCGCTCGTCGAAGACGATCTCGCGTCGCGCGCGTCGCGCACCGATCGCTCGCGCGTGCTGCTCGGTTATCGGACCGACGGCCGCGAGCCGACACCCGTGACCGTCGATGCCTACGGCACGATTGCGCTATTGGCAGGGCCGTCGGGCGGCGGCAAATCGACGGTCACCGCCGCGCTGCTGGAACGCCTGACCGATGCCGGCTATCAAGCCTGTATCTTCGATCCCGAAGGCGACTATGACAGCGAGGGCAGCCTCGTCTCGCTCGGCGACGCGCATACTCCGCCGCCGATGGATAGCGCGCTGCACTTGCTGACTCGCCCCGATCAGCATGTCGCCGTCAACCTGCTGCGTGTGCCGCTCACCGAGCGCCCGCGCTACTGTGCGTCGCTGCTCTTGCATCTGCAAGAACTCAGGGTGCGAACGGCGCGGCCCCATTGGCTCATCTTCGAAGAAGCTCACCAGCTCTTTCCAGCTGACTGGGGCATGGCGGGACAGTCGCTGCCCGTGGTGCTCGAGACGGCGCTCGCGGTCACCGTGCACCCGGATCAGCTCGCCGAACCGTTCCTGCGTCAAGTCAACCTGGCGCTCGTCACCGGCAACAAGCCGAGCGCCACCGTGGCCGCATTTGCAAGCACGCTTGACAAGCCCTCGCCTCGGCTTCCGCTCGAGTCCGATTCGCTGGAACGCGGGCAACTGCTGGTCTGGGAGACGCAAGCAGAGAATAGTGAACTGTATTCGGTCAACGTCGAACCGGGAACGACGCAACGCCGACGCCATCATCGCAAGTACGCCGAGGGATTGTTGATACCCGAACGCAGCTTCTATTTCCGCGGGCCAGAGGGCAGGCTCAACCTACGTGCGCACAATCTCGTGCTATTTCTCGAGATCGCCGACGGTGTCGATTCGGATACGTGGCGCTACCACCTGCAACGCGGCGATTATTCGCGGTGGTTCGGGGAAGTCATCGGCGACGAAGAGCTCGCACGCGAAGCGGAAGCTATCGAAACTGCTCGCGGTCTTTCGGTCGACGAAACACGTGGGCGCATGCGGGCTGCGATCGAGCGCCGCTATACGCAGCCGGAAAACCCTTCGCTGCCCCCGCTACGGGGGCGGTAAGCGTCGAGTATCCAATTCGTTGCAGCGCTGCGTGTAAGAGACGCGCCGGCATCTCCATGGGCTGCACCGCAGGAAAATCGCCGCTCTATTCTTCGACCTCCCACCGAACGGCCTGCGCACCGCCGCGCTTAGCCGCGTCGGTAAACTTGTGCGCCATTGCGTCGGCACCTGTTTGCTCGCGCCATTTCACCTGGAAACGCGCCTCGTACACTGCGTCGCCGCGCTTCCATTCCTCGTTGCGAGGAAGAATCCGGCAGCCGAGGCGGGCGAACTCCTCGGCAAGACGCCGCGGACAATTGCTGTCCGCCGTGTATTCGACCGTCAGCCACGCAGTCTTGCGCCTCTCGAGTCTGTCTTCGACGAACCGCAAGCCCCATAGCACCGCCACCCCGAGCACCGTACCGGAAGCGGCAATCCGATATAGACCGGCTCCGACGCATAGGCCTACGACAGTCACGAACCATAACGTCGCCGCCGTGGTGACCCCCGTCACGAGCCCGTCTCTGCGTAGCACGGCGCCTCCGCCGATGAAGCCCATCCCGGTCAGAACACCGAGCGGTAAGCGCATGAGGTCGAGCTGCACGAACGAGTCGTGCTGCTTGCCGGATAGCTCGAGCAGCGCATTGACCGCCAGCATCGAAATGCAAGCCGCGAGGCAGACGAGCAACGTTGTACGCAAGCCCGCGGCCTTGCCCCATTCGCTGCGGTTTAGGCCGAAGACGGTACCCACGACGACGGCCACCAAGAGTCGCGTCACCGTAGCCGGCCAGTCCAGCGAAATCGGCATTGTATCCATCGAGTCGAAAGCCTCCTCGTCGGAAGACTCGATGACACTCGAGCAAACGGCACGCCCGCTCAGGGGTCGAAACGATAAAACGCGGGCCGATTGCATTCGCTCCTGCCGGAGCAGTCAAATGCGCGAAGTTGCCGCCGCGGGCCTCGAAGCGCTCAGAGCGGCGGCATGGCCTTTAGTCGGTGCTTGTCCACTCGACGTTCGCGCCCACGGACCGCAAGTTCTCGACGAACCGAGGGTGAGCGCGGCGAATAGGCAGCGCATTCTTGATGACCGATTGGCCTTCGATACTCGCCGCCACCATGAAGAGCGCAATGGCGACGCGAATGATATAGGGGCTCTCGACTTTGGCGGGGCTCAGCCGAACGCCGCCGAATGTGATCAGGCGATGAGGGTCCGACAGGAACACGTGCGCGCCGAACTTCGAGAGCTCGACGGACCAGCCCATTGCGCCGTCATACACCTTATTCCAGAACATGGCGCTACCTTCCGCCCGTACGCCGAGCGCAATGAAGATCGGCAGCAGATCGACGGGCAAATAGGGCCACGGCGCGGCCTCCACCTTCGTCAGTATGTTCGGCGTAAACGGCTGGCGTACGCGCAGCGGGCCTTCTCGCACCGTTCGCGACCATCCGTCCTGATGAACGACGTCGATACCGAACTTCGCGAACGTCCGATCGATGAGCGGGAACTGCTCGGGGGCACCGTTTTTGACCGCGATGTCGCCGCCCGTGATCGCACCCAAGGCTAGGAAGGTCGCGATCTCGTGAAAATCCTCGCTGAAGCGGAATTCGCCGCCGCCTAGCTCGCCCAGCTTGTGGCCGCCTTCGATCCTGAGTCGCGACGTGCCGATTCCATCGATGGGTACGCCGAGCATCGCGATGAAGCGGCAAAACTCCTGCACGTGCGGCTCCGAAGCAGCGTTCACGAGCGTCGATACGCCCGATGCGGAGGCCGCGCACAAAACGAAGTTTTCAGTCGTCGTAACGGATGCGTAATCGAGCCAGTGATCGTTGGCGTTCAAGCGCTGTGGGCTGCGCACGATCAACGAATCGGCCGTGCGCTCGATGCGCGCGCCGAACCGCTCGAACACTTCGACGTGCGGATCGATCTCGCGCACGCCGAGCGTGCATCCCTTCACGTCGTTCTCCAGCCGCGCCACGCCGAAGCGCGCGAGCAGCGGGGGGACGAGCATGATGGACGAGCGCATCTCTTCGGGCAGACGATGAATCGACGGATCGAATGACGTCGCGTGATGGTGAAGCTCGAGCACGCCGTTGGCAAAATCCATCGATACCTCGCTGCCGAGCGTACGAAAGATATCGAGGATTTTCTTGACGTCGGTGATGTCAGGCACGCCGACGAGGCGCAACGGCGCATCGGTCAGGAGCGTGGCACACAGAATCGGAAGAACGGCATTTTTGTTGGCGGACGGCGTGATCTCGCCGCGAAGCGGCAGGCCGCCGTGAACGATGAGGTCGGACATATTGGGGGACAGGGCGGGGGTGAAAAAGCCGGGATTGTCAAGGCGCATATCATGCCATCGCCTGCGCCGCGGTGTTCTGAAATCGATATGCGGACCTTCCCTGGGTGCATGCAGCACAGTACACCAGTCCGCGTCGCAACGGCGATCCCGCCGCCTTCCCGCTGTTGCTCCAGCGACACCTTATGAAAGGCCGCGCGTTTTCCATCAGACACTTGCACCAACTATGCGCGAGTTATTCACAGCCTTGCCAACACAATCTGGGGATAACTTAATGGTCATCGCGCTTGCGGCGGCGGCGCGTACCGCGCACGAAGCGGCGACGACGGCGAGACCTTACCTGTGGTTGCGTTACCGCGATTGCGATATTCGCGCCAAGGTATCTTTCACTGCGTGAGATTGTTAGTCTCTAGACGCAATTGATGACAACAAAAAATGGTCC
>CAYPWK010000242.1:6013-8948 GCA_964414365.1 uncultured Burkholderia sp. | reverse complement strand
TTGGCTCGCCGCATCGTCTTTTCGCTTTTCCACAACTGCGCGTTCGAGGCAACCATCTCGGAGACGGCATAGCCGGCCCCGAGGCGTTTGCAAAGTTGACGAAACGGCCGATCCGTGACGCCCGCCATCGGGGCGACGAACAGATTGTTGCGCAGGACGTGGGACCCAAGCGTTGGCATGACGAAATGGCCGTTCGCGCTCGGGACGCACACGAGCGCGGCGGACGATGAGGGAAACGACCATTTTACCGTTAACGGGAGCGCGGCCAAGTTGCAGCGCGGGAGGAATCCCGGAAGAGCGGGGAACGCGAGTCGGGGGCCGGGTGCTATCGCCGCTGGCCAAACATCATTTGCCGCGCGAGCGCCGTCTTGGCCGGCGGCATGAGCTCGAGCGCCGCGAGCGCGAGCCCGCGAAAGGCCGAGAGCGGTCCTATATCGACCGTAAAGAGGCGCGCGAGCGTATCAGTTGCGCCGATCGTGATCCGCCGATCGAGCGAGCGCGACCGAGCGAACTCGGCGAGTGCTCGAGGCGTCGGGCCGCGTCGCGCGAGGGCGTCGGCGAGTGCATGCGCGTCGCGCAGGCCGAGATTGAGGCCTTGCCCCGCGACGGGATGCAGCGTCTGCGCGGCGTTGCCGATTGCGGCGATGCGGCCATGGGCGAGCGCCTTCGCCGCGGCGAGTCCGAGCGGGAAGGCAGCGCGTCCGATGATCGCCTCGAAGCGTCCCATACGCTCGCCGAACGCGACGCCTAGCTCGGCAAGCAGCGCGTCGTCGGATAGCAGCAGCCGGCGCTCTGCCTGCTCGGGCGCCATGCACCAGACGAGCGCGTAGTCGGCCTGACGCATGCCGCCCAGCGGCAAGAGCGCGATCGGCCCCTGAGGCGTGAAGCGCTCCCAGGCCGTATGCGGTTGCGGCGCCGACACGGTCACCGTTCCGACAAGAGCCGTTTGCCCGTAATCGCGTCGTTCCCGGCCGTCGCGCGTCGCCGGGCTGCGCGATGCGCTCGCGCCCCCGATTGCGCGCGCGTCGCCGTAAAGCCCGCCTTCCGCGTTGACGAGCACGCGCGTGCGCAGCTTATGCAAAGCGGCGTTTGGCCGGCCGCTTTCGATCGGCAGCGTGATCCAGTCGTCGCCGGGCTCGGCGTGCGGCGTCAAGGCGCTCGCGGAAGTGAACCAGCGCGTGTGCGTGCGCTGCACGGCCTTACCGAGCGCATCGACGATCGCGCCATAGCGCGCCACATAGCCTAGCGCCGGCAGTCCGTGCTCGTCGCGCTCGATCAGCGTACGGCCGAAGCGGCCGCGCTCGGAAACGTGGATGCGCTCGATCGCGTGCGCGCTGGCGGGCCACGCCGAGAGGGGTTCGAGCAGCATACGGCTGCCTTCCGAAACGGCGATCGCACGGGGATCGGCGGCAGCATCGGCAGCGTCTCGTGCATCGACGAGCGCGACGGTAAGCCCGGTGCTCGCGCTGCGCCGGGCGAGCCATGCCGCGAGCGCGAGGCCGACCGGGCCCGCGCCGACGATCGTCACGTCGAAATCGTCCGCGGCCATCGAGGAAGAGAGGGGCGCATTTTCGCTCATCGCTCGGTCTTCAGTCCGGTCAATCGAAGAGAATTCGCTATCGGCTCAAGTCGGTCGTACGTCTATCTATCGCGAGCCGGTACAAGCCTCGCGCATCAGCGCCTCGATATCCTCGGCGTGAACCGGCACGTCGCGCGTGATCAGCTCGCAGCCGTTTTCCGTCACGATCGCGTCGTCCTCGATCCGGATGCCGATGTTCCAATAACGCTCGGGGACGTCATCCGCGGCGCGCACGTAAAGTCCCGGCTCGATCGTGAGCGCCATCGAAGCGCGCAGCGTTCGCCAAGGCAGCGCGCCTTGCTCATCGCGCGCCGCGTCGCGTTCACGATAGTCGCCGCAGTCATGCACGTCCATGCCGATCCAGTGCCCCGTCCGGTGCATGAAAAAGCGTGCATAGGCGCGCTCGGCAATCACGTCCTCGACCGACGAGAATTTGCCGCGCGCGATGATGCCCGTATCGAGCAGCCCTTGCGCGAGCACACGGACGGCGGCCTCATGCGGAGCTTCGAAGTTCACGCCTGCGCGCGTCGCATCGACGGCGGCCTGCTGCGCGGCAAGCACGATTTCGTAGAGTTCGCGCTGCGCCTGTGAGAACCGGCCGTTCACCGGGAACGTACGCGTGATGTCCGACGCGTAGCCGTCGAGTTCACAGGCGGCGTCGATGAGCACCAGATCGCCGTCGCGCAGGATCGCGTTGCCGGCGGGATAGTGGAGGACGCAGGCGTTGGCGCCCGCCGCGACAATCGAGCCGTACGCCGGCGATTGGGCACCGCGGCGCCGGAATGTGTAAAGCAACTCGGCTTCGAGTTCGTACTCATGCATGCCGGGGCGGCAGGCGGCCATCGCGCGGCGGTGCGCTTCGGCCGAAATACTGGCGGCGCGTCGCATCACCGCGAGCTCGTGCTCGTCTTTGACGAGCCGCATGTCGTCGAGAAGTGGCGTAACGTCGACGAGTGACGCGGGCGCGGCTACGCCGCTTCGGCTTTGCGCGCGCACGGCGTCGAGCCAGCGTCGCACCTGCGAGTCGAGCTCAGGCGAGCGGCCGAATGGGTAGTGCAACGCGGGCATATCGGCGACGAGGCGCGGCAGCTCGGCATCGACCGCCTCGATCGGAAAGGCCGCGTCGAAGCCGAAGGCATCCCGGGCCGCCTCGGGGCCGTAGTGGAAGCCTTCCCAGGTTTCGCGGTCGGCGTTCTTTGGCCGGCAAAATAGGATCGACGCGGGCTCGCCCTCCTGCGCATCCGCATCGAGCACGAGGAGCGCCTGCGGTTCGGAAAAGCCCGTCAGGTAGTAGAAATAGCTGTCGTGGCGGTACGGGTAGTCGGTGTCGCGGTTGCGCGGGACTTCGGGCGCCGT
>CAYPWK010000242.1:0-5913 GCA_964414365.1 uncultured Burkholderia sp. | reverse complement strand
CGCTCATCTGCGCGGCGGGCCGATATTATGGCGGGCATGACCGCCGTTATGATCGGGGGCAACGGTATACTCTCGGTCGCACTCCAGAGAAAGCAGATGATCAAACTAATCGGTTCGCTCGCGAGTCCCTTCGTGCGTAAGGCGCGCATCGTGCTCGCAGAAAAGAAGATCGACTACCAGCTGGTGCTCGAGAACGTCTGGGCGCCGGATACGACCATTCATACGTTCAATCCGATCGGCAAAGTGCCATGCCTCGTAATGGAGGATGGTGAAGCCGTCTTCGATTCGCGCGTCATCTGCGAGTATGTCGATACGCTTTCGCCCGTGGGCAGGCTGATCCCGCAATCGGGCCGCGAGCGCGTCGAGGTGCGCTGCTGGGAAGCGCTCGCGGACGGCGTGCTCGAAGCTGCTGTCCTGATACGCCTGGAAGCGACGCTGCGCAATGAGGGCGAGCGCAGCGAGAGCTGGGTTGCCCGGCAGCGGCGCAAGGTCGACGAGGGGCTCCATGCCATTTCGCAAGGGCTCGCCGGCAAGCCGTGGTGCGCGAACAACCACTATTCGCTGGCCGACGTGGCGGTCGGCTGCGCGCTGGGTTACCTCGACTTCCGCATGCCGGAGCTCGACTGGCGCGAGAAGCACCCGAACCTCGAAAAGCACTTCGCCAAGCTCTCGCAGCGCCAGTCTTTCATCGATACGATTCCTGCGTGAGCTTTGCCTGAGCCTGCGCCGGCGCGCTCGATGGTGCGCCGGGCCGATGCCGTATCGCAAGGAGGACGCATGCCCGAACGGACCGACGGGTCGTCGCCAGGCCCGAGCGCCTCGGGTCAAGCCGGCATCGCCCGAGCCGGACGGCGGCGTTCGTTCTTCGCACGTCGGAAGCGTCTGCTTACCTGGGCCATCGCGGTTGCATTGATCACACTCGTCGCAATCGGCTGGGAGCTTGCATCGCGGCGCGGGTGGATCGATCCGTTCTTCGTCTCGCGCCCATCGACGGTTGCTTATCAGCTTTTCGACTGGTGGCACGGCGGAACGTCGAATGGGCCGCTTGCCGCTCATGTTGGCGTGACGCTCGCTGAAGCGGCGCTCGGGCTCGTTGGTGGATCGATACTCGGATTTGCGTGCGCCGCCTTGTTTCGCCCCGGGACGCTGCTCGGCGACGTCTTCTCGCTTTTCGTATGGTTTTTGCGCCCGGCACCCCTCGTCGGGCTGGCTGCGGCCCTCGCGCTCGGGTTTGGCATCGGAATCGCGGCTCGGGCGGCGTTCACGGCGGCGCTCGTGTTTCTCGTTGCTTTCGCCGACGCACGCGCCCACCGTTCCGCGTTCGAGACGCTGCGCTGTCGGTGCGGGCTGGCGCTAGCGGGCGCGGTGCTCGGCGAATGCTTCGTCGCGCAGTCGGGCGTCGGTTTCCTTATCGCGCGTGCGGTCCGGCAGTTCAATGCCGGTGGGGTTTATGCGGCGCTGGTCCTCCTCGTTGCCATTGGCCTCTTGGTCGACTTGCTCGCTGGCGCGATGGAGCGCGCATGGCAGCTTCGCGCTCGTATTGCGGACGGCCGGCCCGGAAAGTGATAGGGGACGTCTAACCGGTCCGCCGCAAGCGGCGGCTAAAAAGCGTTGTCAGATTGCCTGCAATTGACGGGCGGATGCGTTTTCCGGCGTCTGCGCGCCTGCGCAGGCTTGCTCGATGATGCCGCCCCCGAGGCACACATCGCCGTCGTAGAGGACGGCCGACTGACCGGGCGTGACGGCCCATTGCGGGGCATCGAACGCGAGCGTGAACTCGGCGCCTTTGTTTGTCCCCGGCGCCTGGGCGTCGATCGTGCAGGCCGCATCGGCCTGCCGATAGCGCGTCTTCGAGGCGAGCCGCGCACCGTTATCGGGCGCGTCGCCCGATACCCAGGTCACGTTGCCGGCAACGAGCGTTTGGGAGAGCAGCCAGGGATGGTCGTGGCCCTGCACGACATAGAGCGTGTTCGTCGCCATGTCCTTGCCGGCGACGAACCAGGGCTCGCCGCTGCCGGTCTTGCTGCCGCCGAGCCCGATGCCCTTGCGCTGTCCGAACGTGTAGAACGCGAGCCCGATGTGCTCGCCGACAACCGATCCGTCGGGCGTCTTCATCAGCCCCGGGCGCGTCGGCAAATAGCGGTTGAGGAAATCGCGGAAAGGCCTCTCGCCGATGAAGCAGATTCCCGTGGAGTCCTTTTTCTTCGCGTTGGGCAGGCCGATTCGCTCGGCGATGGCGCGCACTTGCGTCTTCGGAATTTCGCCGAGCGGGAACAGCGTCTTTGAAAGCTGCGCCTGGTTGAGCCGGTGCAGGAAGTAAGACTGATCTTTGGTCTGATCGTTGGCCTTTAGCAGCTCGAAGCGACCGTCGACCTCGCGCACACGTGCATAGTGGCCCGTCGCGATCGTTTCCGCGCCGAGCGACATTGCGTGATCGAGGAACGCCTTGAACTTGATCTCGGCGTTGCAGAGCACGTCCGGATTCGGCGTGCGGCCAGCCGAGTACTCGCGCAGAAATTCGGCGAAAACGCGGTCTTTGTACTCGGCGGCGAAGTTGACGGCCTCGACGTCGATGCCGATCAGGTCCGCCACGGAGACGACATCGATCCAGTCCTGCCGCGTCGAGCAGTACTCGCTGTCGTCGTCGTCTTCCCAGTTCTTCATGAAGAGGCCGACGACTTCATAACCTGCTTCTTTGAGAAGCCAGGCGGTCACCGACGAATCGACGCCGCCCGACATTCCCACCACGACTCGTTGCTTGCTCATTGATTCACTGCCTGACGGCTTCGCTAATGGCCTTGCTATCGGCCGTGCCAATGGCTCTTCGACCGATCGGTCGGTCGATCGGCACCGACCGGCGTCATTGTGTGGTCGCTGGCCCGACCGAATGCGTGTGCACGAAGTCGAGCGGAAAACGCCGGCCCCCGAGGTAATCCTCGAGCGAGCGCAGCACGAGCGGCGTGCGATGGCTCGCGCGACACGCGCGCAGCTCGTCGGCGGTGAGCCAGAGGGCGCGGACGATGCCCTCGTCGAGTTCACGCGCTTGCCGTTGCGCGCCGCTGGTCCCGCAAAACGTGAAACGCAGGTAGGTCGTGCCGCCCTCGGGTTTCTCGATATAGGTCAGGTATGCGCCGACGAGGGCCTCCGGCGCGAAGACGTGCGCCGTTTCCTCCAGCGTCTCGCGCATGACCGCCTGGACTAGCGTTTCGCCGGCCTCCAGGTGTCCTGCAGGCTGGTTGATGCGTAACCCGTCGGCCGTTTGCTCCTCGACGACGAGAAATCGGCCATCGCGCTCCACGACGGCCGCTACAGTCACATGAGGGGTCCAGCGGTCCGGTTTCATGGGGGCGTATTTTACCGTCTGCGAGAAAACACTGCCTGATGCGCGAGCCGGCGGGAATGGCGTTCCACCGGTGCCGGCGTGTCTTTCGCCGCTCTGTTTTGAGCCGCGATCCATTCCGATTTCATCGCGGCGCACAACTTCGGTTAAAGTGACGCTTCGGCGCATTCCGCGCGCAGGCCGGCAGCCCCCGGAAAGGGCGCCGCCTGCGATTCGAGCGCGCTCGTAACGAATAAGTCATGCAAGCCGTGTATCGAGATGAGCCGGCGCAGCATCGTCGGCCTGTCTCCAGTCTTCGCAGCATTTGAACAACGAGAAGGTGAGGAGGATTCCACGATGCATATCGGAGTGCCAGCCGAGACGCGCGCGCACGAAGCGCGCGTGGCCGCGACGCCCGAGACGATCAAGAAATACGTCGCCGCGGGGCATCGCGTCACGGTCGAGCGAGGGGCGGGCAGCGCCGCGAGCTTCACCGACGAGGCGTTCGCCGCCGCGGGTGCGGAGCTCGTCGATGCCGCGACGGCATTCGGCGCCGACCTCGTCCTAAAGGTCCAATCGCCTGTCGAAAGCGAGCTCGCGTCGATGAAGCGCGGCGCCGTGCTCGTCGGCATGCTGGAGCCGTTCAACAAAGAGAACACTGCTCGACTCGCGGCCGCCGGTGTCACTGCGTTCGCGCTGGAAGCGGCGCCGCGCACGACGCGCGCGCAAAGCCTCGATGTTCTCTCCTCACAGGCGAATATCGCCGGGTACAAGGCGGTGTTGATCGCCGCCGACCTCTATCCGCGCTTTTTGCCGATGCTGATGACGGCCGCCGGCACAGTGAAGGCGGCGCGCCTGCTCGTCCTCGGCGCCGGCGTGGCGGGATTGCAAGCCATCGCGACCGCGCGGCGCCTCGGCGCCGTCATTGAAGCGTCGGACGTTCGGCCTGCCGTGAAAGAGCAAATCGAATCGCTTGGAGCCAAATTCCTCGACGTGCCGTACGAGACGCAGGAGGAGCGCGAAGCGGCCGAGGGCGTGGGAGGCTATGCGCGCCCGATGCCGCCTTCATGGCTCGCGCGTCAGGCCGAGGCGGTGCACGAGCGCGCGAAGATATCGGATATCGTGATCACGACGGCGCTGATTCCGGGGCGCGACGCGCCCACGCTGATCTCGGCCGAGACGGTCCAGGCGATGCGTCCGGGCTCGGTGATCGTGGATCTCGCCGCGGGCCGCGGGCCTGAGTTGCCGGGCGAGCCCGGCGTGCGCGGCGGCAACTGCCCGCTGACCGAGCCGGACAGGGTCGTGACGAAACACGGTGTGACGATTGTCGGGCATACGAATCTGCCCGCGATGGTGGCGGCCGACGCTTCGTCGCTCTATGCGCGCAACGTGCTCGACTTCCTCAAGCTCATCCTGACGAAAGATGGGGCGCTCAATATCGACATGGCGGACGACATCGTCGCGGCGACGCTTTTGACACGCGACGGTGCACTCGCGCCCACCGCATGACGGACGGCGAGAACAAGGCAAAGGAGAAGCGACGATGGAAGTGATCAATCATACGGTCATTAACCTGATCATCTTCGTGCTGGCCGTCTATGTCGGCTACCACGTGGTCTGGAACGTCACACCGGCACTGCATACGCCGCTCATGGCGGTGACGAACGCGATCTCCGCGATCGTCATCGTCGGCGCGATGCTCGCCACGGGCTTGACGGTGGGCGGCCCGGGCAAGTTTTTCGGGACGCTCGCGGTGCTGCTCGCCGCCGTCAATGTGTTCGGCGGGTTCCTCGTGACGCGACGCATGCTGGAAATGTTCAAAAAGAAAGAGCCGAAGAAGATTGCGAAGGAGGGTGCATAAATGAGCATGAACGTCGTTACGCTGCTCTACCTCCTCGCGTCGGTCTGCTTCATTCAGGCGTTGAAGGGGCTCTCGAATCCGAAGAGCGCGCGCGCGGGCAATGTCTTCGGCATGGTCGGGATGGCGATTGCGATCCTGACCACGATTGCGCTCATCTTCAAGCAGGCGGCGCTGTTCGGCTCGAACCTCGGCCTCGGGCTCGGGTTGCTCTTCGCCGCGCTCGTCGTCGGCGGGGCGATCGGTGCCTTCGTGGCCGCGCGTGTCGAGATGACGAAGATGCCCGAGCTCGTCGCGGCGATGCACTCGCTGATCGGCCTCGCGGCTGTCGCGATTGCCTACGCGGTGGTGTACGAGCCGGCCGCTTTCGGGCTCGTGCCGCCCGATGCGCCGTATGCGGGCTTTTTGCCTTATGGCAACCGGATCGAGCTTTTCATCGGGACGTTCGTCGGTGCCATCACGTTCTCCGGCTCGGTGATCGCGTTCGGTAAGCTCTCGGGCAAGTACAAGTTTCGCCTTTTTCAAGGCGCGCCCGTCGTCTACCCGGGGCAGCATCTGCTGAACCTGATGCTCGCGCTCGCCATGCTCGGCTTCGGCGTCATCTTCTTCCTCACGCAGTCATGGCTGCCGTTCATCATCATGACGCTGATCGCGTTCGCGCTGGGCGTGCTGATCATCATTCCGATCGGCGGCGCGGACATGCCCGTCGTCGTCTCGATGCTGAACTCGTATTCGG
>CAYPWK010000241.1:0-8960 GCA_964414365.1 uncultured Burkholderia sp. | reverse complement strand
CGGAGCCCCGATGCCAATCGACTATCAAACGATGCGGTTCGACTACGAGCGAGCCGCCGACCTCGATGCCGCGACGCCTGCCGTGCATCCAGTGGTCGTCATCGGAGCGGGCCCCGTCGGTCTGACCGCTGCGATCGATCTGGCCCAGCAAGGCGTGCAGACTGTGCTCGTCGATGACGACGACGCGCTCTCGAGCGGCTCGCGCGCGATCTGTTTCGCCAAGCGGACGCTGGAAATTTTCGACCGCCTTGGCTGCGGCGCGCAGATGGTGGACAAAGGCGTCAGCTGGAACGTCGGCAAGGTGTTCCTGCAGGACGAACTGATCTACACGTTCAGCCTGCTGCCCGAAACGGGCCACGCCCGCCCCGCGTTTATCAACTTGCAGCAGTACTACGTCGAAGGCATTCTTGCCGACCGCGCGCGGCAAACGGCCAATCTGCAGATGCGCTGGAAAACCAAAGTGACCGGTTTGACGCAGCACGACGGTTATGTCGAATTGCAGGTCGAAACGCCGGACGGCGTCTATGCGATGCGCGCACAATACGTGATCGCTGCCGATGGCGCGCGCAGCGCGGTGCGCAAGGCGCTCGGTCTCGATAGCAGGGGGCGTACGTTCAAAGACCGCTTCCTGATCGCCGACGTGAAGATGAAAGCGCCGTTTCCGGCCGAGCGCTGGTTCTGGTTCGATCCGCCGTTTCATCGCAATCAGTCAGTGTTGCTGCACCGCCAGCCCGACGACGTATGGCGCATCGATTTCCAACTCGGCTGGGACGCCGAGCCGGTTGCGGAAAAGCAGCCCGAGAACGTGATTCCGCGCGTGAAGGCATTGCTTGGCGACGATGTCGAGTTCGAACTCGAATGGGTTAGCGTCTATACGTTTTCTTGTTTGCGCATGGACAGTTTTCGGCATGGCCGCGTGCTTTTCGCGGGCGACTGCGCGCATGGCGTGTCGCCCTTCGGCGCACGCGGCGCAAATAGCGGCGTGCAAGACGCCGATAACCTCGCGTGGAAACTGCGGCTGGTCGTGAATGGCGATGCACCGCCTTCCCTGCTCGATACCTACGCAAACGAGCGCGAATACGCGGCCGACGAGAACATCCTGAACTCATCGCGCTCCACCGACTTCATCACGCCCAAAAGCGCGGTATCGCGGATGTTCCGCGATGCCACGTTAAAGCTGGCAAAAGAGTGTCCGTTCGCGCGGCGGATGGTCAACAGCGGCCGTCTGTCGGTGCCGGCGATTCTGCACGATTCACCGCTAAACACGCCCGACGCCGACGCGTTCGCCAGCACGATCGTGCCGGGCGCGCCATGCACAGATGCGCCCATCAAGCTGGCTGGCGACGACGCATGGTTCTTGTGTCAAACAGGCCACGGAGGCTTCACCGGCGTGCATTTCTGCGGCCAGGGCGACGACCTGACGACATGCGCCGAGCAGCTTAGCGCGCTCGCACGCCTGCCCGTTCCAGTCCGCTCGTTGATCGTCGTACCGCGCGGCGCGGCAGTGACCGATTTACCCGACATGCCGCACGTCACAGTCGTCGAAGACGTGGAAGGCATCGTCACGCATCGCTTCGATGCCCGGCCGGGCACCTTCTATCTGCTGCGTCCGGACCAGCACGTTTGCGCACGTTGGCGCACCTTCGACACCGCGTCGGTCGCTAAGGCCGTGGATCGCGCAACTTGCAACGGATGATGATCATCATGAAGAAGCTGAACATCGAATCGAACATGCTAGACCCCGACGCGTTCTACGAAAAGCTGATCGACGCGCACGCGGGTCTGACCGACGAGCAAAGTCATTTCATGAATGCGAAGCTCGTGCTGCTGCTCGCCAATCATATCGGCGACGCCGACGTGTTGGCCGAAGCACTCGCGATCGCGCGTGCAGGCGTCGCCCCCGATAACGAGGCAGGACCGCAGTCGCGCTGAACCCATCGCTTCGAACGCCCCTTTTAGCCGCCGATCCACCCAAAGCGCCACGACAGCCGGCGCGTCGCCGCGAGGAGCCTTTGCGCGGTCGCGCCGGCGAGACTGTGATCGAAGCTGCCCGACGGCCCGATCAATGCCACGACCAAGCTGATGCTGCCCGTATGGTCGAACACAGGCGCAGCCAGCGTGCCGATCCCCGGCACCGGGGCATCGAGCGCATCGTCGATGCCTTCTTGCGCGATCTTCTCGCGCCGCGTCTGATAAGTTCTAGCCAACGACGGAGCGCCTTTTTTCGCGGACACGATCACGTCGGCCGTATTCGCGCCCGCCAGGCGGATCGATTCCTGCGCCAGCAGGCCGATCAGCACGTCATCGGAAAGGTAAGCCGCAAACACGCGTCCTATCGCCGTATTGACCAGCGACAACACCGTCCCCACGCGCAAGCTGACGTGCTGCGGCCGCGCGGATTCTTCGAAGCGGACCACGGTAGGCCCGAGCGGCCCGAGAATCGCGACGGCGACGCTCATGCCCGAATCAGAGGCCAACGTCACGATCTCGGGTTCCGCGTCGCGGATCGGCGAGATCCGCTGCAATGCGATCAAGCCGAGCGCCATGCTGAGCGGTCCGGCATTGAAAAGCCCCGCATCGTCGCGACTAAGCAGCCCCACCTTGAGCAAGCTCACGAGGTGGGGAAACGCCTTCGCGGCGGGCATGTCGGCGGCGGCGGCCAAATCGCGCAGCGACAGCGCTCGCCCTGCGGAAACCAGCGCGAGCAACAATTCGCCGGTGCTATCGAGCGCGCTGATGCCGCGCTGGGCTTTCGGATCGCTCGTTGGCGTCACGGTGAAATCGGACGTGCCCGGAGTGTCGGTTTGCATTGTTTTAATTCGCGGTGACAAGCGTTTCGGTGACCTTCCGGGCGGTTTCGAGCAACGAGCGGGCGACTTCGCCGTCCCAGTCGACGTCGATCGATCCCGAAGAACCGATTGCCGTCAATGCAAGCTGCATCCGCTGCTGCGCGTCGAACACCGGCACACTGAGGCTACTGATGCCGGGACTCGGCGCGTCGATGCCGCGCTCGATTCCGCGTGCGCGGATGGAGTCGAAGCGCTTGAACCATTGCGCATTTAGCACCGGCGCTTTGCCAGCGCCGGACGCGAGCGCCTGGCTTCGCGCCATCTGACCGACCTGCTCTTGCTCGTAAAACGCACAGAAGATGCGGCCCGTGGACGTTGTTTCGAGCGACATCACCGTCCCGATATGCAGATTCACATGCAGCGGAAAACCACCTCGCTCATAGCGCACGATGGTCGGCCCTTGCGCGCCCGCCACGCAGACGGCCACGCTAAAGCCGATCCGCTCGGCGAGCGCAGCCGCGAACGGCGCGGCGATGCGGTACACCGGCTGTTGCTCGATATGCATGAGCCCGAGGCGCAACGACAGCGGCCCTGGCTCGTAATTGCCCGTCAGCACATCGCGCTTGACGAGACCAAGACGCGTCAGGCTCACGAGATATGTGTGGGCTTGCGCGGACGACAATTGCGCTTCGCCCGCCAGTTCGGTCAGGCCAAGCGGCACGCGTTGCCGCGCCAGCGCTTCAAGCAAGCGTGCGGCGACCTCGACACTTTGAATGCCCCGTTGCTTCTTCTCGACCGACGCGTCAGCCGTCGTATGACCCGGACCTTCGCCCGTAGCGGACTTAACCAATTCAGTGCCTCGCAATCGAAGGGATAGATGGTATCCGATCGAGCCCCCTCTCTCCACCGACGGAGTTTACCCTAGCTTAGTCCAGAGCAAGTCGTTTTGCTATTGACAAACTTTGGCATGACGACGACCATGACTCATCCCAACGCGTCGTACAACGGAGCAGACATGGCAAAGGCTTTTGCATCCCAGGCCGACCTGGAAGAAAAGAAAATCACATGGACCCAACTGTCCGACAACGCCTATGCGTACACGGCGGAGGGCGATCCGAATTCAGGCGTCATCATCGGCGACGACGGTGTGCTGATCGTCGACACGACCGCCACGCCCGCCATGGCGCAAGATCTCATCGCTAAAATCCGCAGCGTCACCGACAAGCCCATCAAATACGTCGTCCTGTCGCACTATCACGCGGTGCGCGTGCTGGGCGCGTCGGCGTATTTCAACGAAGGCGCACAAGAGGTCATCGCGAGCCGCGGCACCTATGAAATGATCGTCGAGCGCGGCGAAGCCGACATGAAATCGGAAATCGAACGCTTCCCGCGCCTCTTTGCAGGCGTTGAAACGGTGCCCGGTCTGACCTGGCCGACGCTGGTCTTTGAAAAGGAAATCACGCTTTTTCTGGGCAAGCTCGAAGTGCGCATCGCCCATCTGGGCTCGGGCCACACCAAAGGCGACACGGTCGTCTGGCTGCCGTCGCAGAAAGTGCTGTTCTCCGGTGACCTGGTCGAATACGACGCGGCCTGCTATTGCGGCGACGCTCAACTTGAACAATGGCCCGCGACGCTCGAGGCATTGCGCGCGCTGGGTGCGGAAAAACTCGTTCCGGGACGCGGCCCCGCGCTGCTGAATCCGGCCGACGTCAACAAGGGCCTCGACTACACGAAGGACTTCGTGACGACGCTGTTGCAGGCAGGTCGCGACGCGTACAAGGACAATCTCGATCTGAAGGGCGCAATGGCGCTGACGCGAAAAGCGATGGATCCGAAGTTCGGCCAGGTGTTCATTTACGAACATTGCCTGCCGTTCGACGTTTCGCGCGCTTACGACGAAGCGAGCGGCATTACGCATCCGCGCATTTGGACGACCCAGCGCGACAAGGAAATGTGGGCCGCCTTGCAGGACTGAAGGCGAAGCCGATCTCAACTCGGCACCGACTGTCAACTCACCGCACGAAGCACACTCCGGAAAGGCCGTCGGCCTTTCCACCGTTCGAAACATGAAGGCGCATAGGCGCCTCGGGCTTGCTCGTCTCCAGTCAGGCGCGCAACGCTATGGAGCGAGACATGCAAGATTCCCTCAATGGCGACGCCATTCGTCAAGTCGCGCCTGCCATCACCGATGACCTGATGTTCCAGAAGGTCGCGTGGCGCATTATTCCGTTTCTGTTTCTCTGCTATGTCGTGTCCTTTCTGGACCGAATCAATATCGGTTTTGCGCAATTGCAGATGAAGCACGATCTCGGCTTCAGCGATGCCATGTATGGCCTCGGCGCTGCCGTGTTCTATGTCGGCTATGTGCTGTGCGAAGTACCGAGCAATATGCTGCTCGCCCGATATGGCGCGCGTAAGACCTTCACGCGGATCATGCTGCTGTGGGGCATCGCGTCGATGTGCATGATGTTCGTATCAAAGCCCGTGCACTTCTACATCTTGCGATTCATGCTCGGCGTGTTCGAAGCGGGCTTTTTCCCCGGCATCGTGTTGTATTTGACCTACTGGTTTCCGGCGAATCGCCGCGCCGCGGTGATCTCTGTGTTCTTCGCGGGTGTCGCGGTGGCGGGCGTCCTTGGCGGACTCTTTTCCGGCTGGATCATGCGCGATATGAGCGGCGTGATGGGGCTATTCGGATGGCAATGGATGTTTGCAATCGAAGGCGCACCCGCGGTGATTCTCGCATTTTTTAACTTGCGCTACTTGGTCGATCAACCGAATAGCGCGAGCTGGCTTACGCCAGAAGAAAAAGACCGGCTCTCCTCCCTGTGCAAGCAAGGGCAGACGACGGACAACAAGCACGACGGCCGCAGCTTCGCGGCAGCGCTTCTTAATCCGCGTGTTTATCTGTTCGCGTTCATCTACTTCTCGCTGACCTGCGCATCGCTGACGCTGAACTTCTGGATGCCGCTCATGATCCGCGATTTCGGCATCCACGATGTCTTATCGGTCAGTCTTTATACCGTCGTGCCCAATGCGATCGGCGCAATTGGCCTGATGCTGATTGCGCGTCGTTCCGACCGCAAGGGCGAGCGGCGCAAGCACTTTGCTTTTTGCACGATCGGCGGCGGGCTCGCGCTCGCGACGCTGACACTGCATCTGAGCAGCTTTCCCGCGATGCTGGCGATTCTATCGCTCGCCGCCGTGCTGATTTTTGCCGCGCTGCCGATCTTCTGGGCCGTACCGACGAGCTATCTTTCGGGCAAGGCTGCCGCGTCCGGCATTGCCTTTATCAGCAGCATCGGAATCACGAGCGGTATCGTCAGCCCGTGGGTCATCGGCCAGATTCGCACGAGCACGGGCAGCATGGATATCGCGGTTTACCTTCTTGCGGGCTTGCTCGTGTTGAGCGGGCTGGCGTTGATGATCGGAGTCAAGGCCGAAACGAAGGGCTAGCCACACCGTCGGGCTAATAGCCGAACACCTCCGCCATCTCGTCGATTAGCTGACGTTGGAACCCAGCGAAGCGCGCCCCGGGCTGCTCTGCGATCGCCAGGTCAAGCATCGGATCTTCGACGGCCGTGCGCACGCCAGCGAGCGTTTCGACGATGGCGTGACCGCAAGAAGGCACATACGCTTCCGTATAGCCGCCCTCGTGCACGATTACGAGGCGCCCAGAGCAGTGTCGGCTCAGCCGCCTCGCGCACGAGTTCCGTCATCGTGCGATAGCTCTCATTCGGCCGTCTGTTCTCGCGCTGGAAACAGTCACTGGAGAGTCACGTCTTTTGAGTTTCGGCGAGCGGAGTGAAGTCGAACTGCGCGGCGAGCGCCATTCCATAGGCGAAGATGCGGTGATCACCTCCCAGCGCAGCAGTCGCCCGTGTTGCAGCGGTCAGCAATAGATTGCACGCGGCTCGCATCTTGTCGCTGGCGCCGAGCCGGTCTTTCGGGCCGGACAATGTCAAGGCGCCCGCGAGTTCGCTATTCGGGCCGAAAACGGGAACCGAAACTGCTGCCGTGTCGGGGTCACGCTCCCCGTAGGACAAAGCCCACAATCTCTCGCGCACCGCATCGTGAGTTGCCCGGGACGGCTTTGAAAAGGCGATGAGTATCTTTCCGGACGCACCGCGATCAATCGGAAAGCGTTCGCCCTCGCGAATCGACACTCGCACCGATCGCGGCGGCTCGACGCGATGCAAGACGACGCGGTACTCGCCTTGCCTGACGTAGAACGATGATGTTTCACCGGAATCCGCTGATAGCTGCCGCAGTATTGGCTCAATCACCTCGCGGATGTGGAACGACTCCTGGAAGATCTGTGCGAGCCGGAGCGGTTCAGGACCAATCGAATAGGTGCCGTCTTCGAGTCTGCGGATGAAACCGCCCCGTTCCAGCGAATTCAGCAATCGGAGGATCGTGCTCTTGTAAAAGCCTGTTCGCCGCGCGATTTCGGCAAGCGAGAGTGCACGTTCGCCAGGCTGGAAAACGCCAAGAATGGCGAATGCCCGGTCCAAGGCCGCTACCCCGCCTTTTTCTACATCGTCCGCTTGCATCTCGAATACCGTTCTGTCAGGCAGACCATCCTAGAGGTTCACCCCGTACGAGTCAACTTCCCTTGACCAGCGACCCCGGAACCGCAAAACCTCCCGCAACCTCACGCCGTGGATTCCCTAACCAGGGTAAACACGCCCCGCATCGTTCTTCAGCGTAGAACGATATTCTTCATGGAAGATCGCGTTCACGGGTTTACCCGCTTGGTAGCCGCGCTGCTCGCCTTTATAGTTTCGACGGCCAGAATAACGTTCTCCCATACAGAACACCGAGGACAATCTTGAGTACCTCCATCCCTTTTCCTGTGACGATCAGCGAAGTCGGTCCGCGCGATGGTCTTCAGAGCATCAGTAGCGTCATGCCAACGGACGCGAAATTGCGGTGGATCTCCGCGCTCGCTGCGGCCGGACTTAAAGAAATTGAAGTCGGCTCGTTTGTGCCCGCGAAGTTGTTGCCGCAGATGGCCGATATCCGGGAGGTCGTGGCGCACGCATTGACGATTCCCGGACTGCACGTTGCCGTCCTCGCACCCAACCTTCGCGGGTGTCGGGCTGCATTCGAATCGGGTGTCCACAAGGTGACGTTACCGGTGTCGGTGACTAACGAGCATTCGTTGGCCAACATCCGCAAAACGACCAACCAGATGATTGAAGAAGTCCGGCAGATCGTCGCATTGCGAGACGCTGAGTTTCCTGGCATCGCCATCGAAGCGGGGATTTCAGTGGCCTTCGGCTGCACGCTTGCCGGCGCAGTCAGCGATGACCAGACGATTCGAATGTGTGCCGCGATGGCAGAGTGCGGAGTCGACGAAATCGGTCTGTCCGATACCAGCGGCTACGCGAATCCGGCGCAGGTCCGTCGCCTGTTCCGCCGCCTGCAAACCGAGTTTGGTAGCAAGGCGGGGGGTGCCCATTTTCACAACACGCGCGGCCAGGGTCTTGCCAATGTGGTGGCGGCACTCGAAGTCGGCGTCAGCACTATCGACTCGAGTCAGGCAGGTCTTGGCGGGTGTCCATACGCTCCGGGTGCGACAGGCAACATCGTCACCGAAGACCTCGCGTTCCTGCTCGAAGCAATGGGGCATAACACCGGCATCGACATCGATGCCCTTGTGGCAGCGCGCTCGATCCTGTCCGAGACCCTGCCTCACGAAGCCTTGTACGGCCACGTACAGGATGCCGGCCTGCCCAAAGGATTCACCTATGCGGATGGTCGCAGTCCCAGCGCCGTCCAGCCCGAAGGTTGCCTGAAGGGAGTCGCACAATGAGTCACGTCCAGAACGATCAATCGCTGCCCTATAGCGGCGTGCGCGTGGTCGAGATGACTCACATGGTAATGGGCCCCACGTGCGGCATGGTGCTCGCAGACCTCGGGGCAGAGGTCATCAAGGTCGAGCCGATCGCCGGCGACAGCACTCGCGCCCTTCGAGGTTCGGGAGCGGGTTTTTTCAGCACCTTTAACCGCAACAAGAAAAGCATCGCCGTCGACGTTAAAGATCCTCGCGGGCTCGAGATCGTGCACAAGCTGCTAGGTAGCGCGGATGTCTTCAGCGAGAACTTCAAGAGCGGAACGATGGACAAGCTGGGGCTTGGGTACGCCGCTCTGTCGAAGCTCAATTCA
>CAYPWK010000240.1:0-8985 GCA_964414365.1 uncultured Burkholderia sp. | reverse complement strand
CGGGCGCGAGTTGCAGCAGATAGCCGGAGACGAAGCGCGCGGCAAATCCCAGTTGGCGTAGCGTCTCCACGAGGAGCCATCCCGTGTCGCGGCAAGAGCCCGATTCCTTCTCGAGCGTTTCCTCGGGCGTTTGCACGCCGGGCTCCATGCGGATCAGATAACCGATTTCGCGCGCGAGGCGTTGATTGAGCTCGACGAGAAAATCGACGGTCTTGCGCGGCGTGCGCTCGATGCTCTCGATAAACGCGGCGAAGCGCGGCGTCGGCTCCGCCATGCGCGCGAGATACGGCGCGAGCTCGCCCGCCAGCTCCGGCGGATAAGCAAACGGGAATTGCTCGGCGTACGGCTCTAGAAAGAAGTCGAACGGGTTGTAGACCGACAGCTCAGCGATGAGGTCGACGCTCACGCTGAACTCGCGCGTCGGCTCCGCAAAGACGAGCCGTGCCTGATAGTTCGCGAACGCGTCCTGCTGCCAGTTGACGAAATGATTGACCGGCTCTACCCGCATTGAGTACGAGAGGATCGGCGTACGGCAGTGGGGCGCCGGACGCAGGCGGACGATTTGCGGCCCGAGGGTCACAAGCCGGTCATAGCGGTAGTGCGTGACATGGTTTAGCGCGACGCGGATCGACACAGAGGGACCTCGGGACGGTGAGGAAAGGGATGTGCGCGAGCTTGACGCCGTCACGCCTCTTGCGTGGACGTCTGCACAGGAATGGGATCGGCCTCGGGATCGGGCGCCAGTGGCACGAGCAGGTCGCGGCTCACGGCGCTCGCGAGCTCGTTGACTCGCGCAAGAAAATCCGTCAGCCATGCATGGAGGCCGCCGCCCAGGATGTCGCCTATCAGTGACGCGCAAACGTGCTCGTGCAGCTTGACGGCCATCGCTTCCACCTGTGCGCTGCGCGCGTTGCGCACACGCGCGAGGATCTGGCGCACTTCCTCGAGGCTCGCGGCAAGCGAGCGCGGCCAGTCGGCGAAGAGAATGAGGAGATCGGCGACGCGCTCGGGCGTAATGACGTCGCGATAGACTTTCCGGTACACCTCGAAGCCCGAGACCGAGCGCAGCAAGGCCGCCCAGTGGTAATAGTCGAGCGATTGCGCGGCCGGCTGAGTCTGCCTGCCGCCGCGCTGCTCGACCATTTCGAATTTGACGTCGAGAATGCGTGCCGTGTTGTCGGCACGCTCGAGAAACGTGCCGAGACGCATGAAGTAAAAGGCCTCGTCTTTCACCATCGTGCCGAGCTGCACGCCGCGCGACAGATGCGAGCGGAACTTGACCCATTCGAGGAACTCGCACGGATCGCGCGCGAGCACGCCCTCGGCAAGCATTCGCTGCGCATCGAGCCAGGTGGTATTGAGCGTCTCCCAGAGCTCCGTCGTGATCGAGCCTCGCACGGCGCGCGCATTTTCGCGGGCCGCGCGCAGGCAGTTGATGATCGACGAGAGGTTGTCGCGGTCGCTTGTCATGAAAGCGATGACTTCGCGGCTCGCGAGCGTCGGATGCGCGGCGCAGTAGATGCCGGCCAGCTCCGAGATCGAAAGCATCGCGCGCCAGCTAAGCGCCGCATACTCGTCCGATTGCGGCAGCAGCGACATTTGATAGTTGGCGTCGAGCATGCGCGCCGTGTTCTCGGCGCGCTCGGTGTAGCGGGCCATCCAGAATAGATGGTCGGCGGTTCGGCTTAGCATGTTGACTCCCGAAGTTATTGCTCGAGCACCCAGGTATCCTTTGTACCGCCTCCTTGCGACGAATTGACGACGAGCGAGCCCTCGCGCAGCGCGACGCGTGTCAATCCGCCGGGGACCATTCGCACCTCGCTGCCCGACAGCACGAACGGGCGCAGATCGATATGGCGCGGCGCGATGCCGGCATCGACGTAGGTCGGGCACGTCGAAAGAGCGAGTGTCGGCTGCGCGATGTACTTGTCGGGGTGCGCGATGAGCACCGCGCGAAAAGTCTCGATCTCGGCCTTTGTCGAGGCCGGCCCTATCAGCATCCCGTAGCCGCCCGCGCCGTGCGTTTCCTTCACCACGAGTTCGGGCAGATGATCGAGCACGTAGCTCAGATCCTGCGGTTTGCGGCACGTCCAGGTCGGCACGTTGTTGAGGATCGGCTCCTCGCCGAGATAGAAACGGACCATGTCGGGAACGTACGGGTAGATCGACTTGTCGTCGGCGACTCCGGTGCCGACCGCATTCGCGAGCGTCACGTTGCCGGCGCGATAGGCGGTGAGAAGTCCTGCCGCGCCGAGAACCGAATCGGCCCGGAATACTTCGGGGTCGAGAAAATCGTCGTCTACGCGCCGATAGATCACATCGATGCGCTGCGGGCCCTGCGTCGTGCGCATATGGACGTAGCCGTCCTCGACGAAGAGATCCTTGCCCTCGACGAGCTCGACGCCCATCTGTTGCGCAAGGAAGGCGTGTTCGAAATAGGCCGAGTTGTACATGCCGGGCGTCAGCACGACGATCGTCGGATCGTCGACGCCCTCGGGCGCCGCGGCGCGCAGCGTATCGAGCAGCAGGTCGGGATAGTGCGCGACGGGCGCGACGCGATTGCGCGCGAAGAGATCGGGGAATAGCCGCATCATCATCTTGCGGTTCTCGAGCATGTAGGAGACGCCTGACGGCACGCGCAGGTTGTCCTCCAATACGTAGAACTCGCCGACGCCCGCACGCACGATGTCGATGCCGGCGACATGCGCGTAGACGTCGCGCGTCACCTTGACGCCTTCCATCTGCGGCCGATACTGCCCGTTGCCGAAGATCTGCTCGGCCGGGATAATGCCGGCGCGCACGATCGTCTTATCGTGGTAGATGTCATGGATGAAGCGGTTGAGCGCATTCACTCGCTGACGCAGGCCGCGCTCGAGCGCGGCCCATTCTTGCGCGGGAAAGATGCGCGGGATAACGTCGAACGGAATCGTGCGCTCGGTGCCGACGCCGGTTTCGTCCTTGGCGCCGTAGACGGCGAATGTAATGCCGACGCGGCGGAAGTTGAGGTCCGCCTCCGCGCGCTTGTTACTAATCTGCTGCTCGCTTTGAGCTCGCATCCAGGCGATGAACTCGCGGTAATGCACGCGCGGGTCGCCGTCCGACAGAAAGGCCGCCGCGGAAATGCCCGCGGCGCCGGCGGCGCTGCGTTCGAACATCTCGCTGAAGAAGGCTTGCGTCATGGCCGCTATCCCATCGTTTATTGGGACCGGGCAGGGGCTGAGAGGCCCCGCCGCGGCCCTCGTTCGAGCCTATCGCCACCCTAGAGCAGCGGCTGGGCGCCACACGCAAGCTCCGTGCCTAACGCCAATCCGTGTCACGGCGCAGCTGCCGCTGCGGCTTATCGCAAAGTTGGCGCAACATGTTCGCCCCAAAAAAGGGCGGACATCGAAGGCGCGCACCGTCAGGATGCATCTGGGCCGGCTAAGAACGCATGTTCGGCGGCCTATTCGCCGTGCTACGCCTCGGAAGACGCTTCTTGGCTCCGACGGCACACTTGGTCGAGCCATTTGCCTTTGATCGCACGTCAACCCGCAGCTTTGTCCTGCTTGCTCATCGGCGCGCTTTCAGCGGTTCCAAGTTTCTGTAGTGCTGTCACTCTATCGCGATGCGTTCCCTTTCATTTTTACGATAAGCATACTGCGTTCGCCTCGTCACTCCGGATTCGCAACTGGAGTCGAAGAACGCGGCGAACATCGATAACCCTTAAGGAGCAAAAATGGCAAAAGGACTCATTCAACCGACCAGGATTGTCGCATACGGTACATTTATTTCCGTCATTCTTTCAAAAAAATCCGTACCCGGTGACGGCTGGCTCGGTCGCGGTGTAAAGGGCATGTAAGCGACCTCGCGGGGTAAGCGACCCGCTTCCCCGCAATATCAAGAAAGACTGCAACGAAAACGAGATAAAAGATGGAAGTCGAGAACACGATATTGTCAATTAACACGACCAACCATTTCATCCTCGACGAGGAACTCATTGTTTTCAGCAACTCCGAGAGCCAATATTTCGGCGTCAGCGGAGCAGCGCGACTCGTCTTCGACGCGCTCATCAACGCTAACGGCAGCGCACCAGCAAACAAAATTGAACGACTCGTTGCCAACTCTGGTGAACTAACACTTGACGAAATAACGTTGATTCGCGAAGCGATCGCCTCACTACTCGAACTTGGGGTTGTGAGTGAACAATTAACATCAGCATATTCTTTTATTACACGAATTTGTTAGCGCACTGATACTAGATCGACCGATCGATGATGCCTATCTCGCTATCTGCAAGAACGTCTTCCCAGGGACCGTTTTCGGAAGCTTCGCCAATTCGGCGAAAGGGGTCAACCACAGTTACCTGGTAAGCGCTTGTGATTTCATCTACGAACTCGACCATAAGGAATGGAGCTACGCATCATGCTACTCCGCGAGCATTGTTATTCACCTTATGTCTTTCGTTTCCGGCATCGACTCCGAAATCGTCATCGGCGTGAAAAAGCAAGATGCAAAGATGGTGGGGCATGCCTGGGTGGAGCTGAACGAATCTAATCGTAAAAAGATAGTTACGCCAGGTCGAATCGCCATTGAAAACTTCAAAATTATCAAACGCCTTCACCCCGAACACGCAATTCAGTCATGGATGGAAAAACGTGCGACTCTGGACGCTACTGCTAAATCATGAGCCGGATGAGGCAACTCTTTACGTGGAACGGCTTTGCGCTGCTTTGCAGGACATCGATGTCGTCAGATTCCGTCGCAAGGACCTCCCTCACGCGCGGCTCCTGCAACTCGACGTAAGGCTCGTGCCCCGCCGCGGCACGGAAGAGCTGCGCCCCGAGGCACTTGCGGGCAATGCCGTATACAGCGGCTGGTTGCACGACACTCGTTCCCGCGACCTTTTCTCCTGGCTGCATGACCATGTCCTAACCATTGACCCGTTGGCAGCATCGGTCGTCGGAGAATTCAGCTACGCCGCTGTCAGCGCAACGGGCGTCACCATTGCCTCCGATCATTACGCAACCCATCCGATTTACTACCTTAGCGCGTCGCGTGGGCAATGGATTGTCAGCAACGACCTTCGACTGGTGCTTCTCGCGCCCGACCTGCCCTTGCAGATAGACCGCACGGCATGCAGTTACTTTCTGACGTCCGCGCTCATGGTGGACGAGAACGAACCGTCCCATGGAGCAACATTCTTCTCGAATATCCGGAAACTTGAGCCGGACAGCATACTCACGATCGGACTTGATGGGCTGACGCACAAGATCGTTCGCCGCGAGCGCTCTCTTTGGCCACGACAAGCGACCGTCACCGCAAACCGTGGCGAATACGTCGAAGCATTCAAGGAAGTATTCGGCCAGTCGGTGCGCGATCGCGTAGCAGCAGGGGCGAGCGGCCTTTTGCTGAGCGGCGGTATCGACTCGAGCGCCGTACTTGGGGCGTGTCTGTCATCGGGCCTCGGCGTACCGTTTAATGTCAGCATGGCGTTCAGAGACCCTGACCTCGTCATGAGTCATGACGAGAAACTGCTTGCTGTTCTATTCGGCAGTCACAGCCTTCCGCACAAGATAATCTACGCCGATGAAGCTTTACGCTTTCCGAGACTTGACGACCCGTCTCCATTCGTAGATGGTCCCGATTCATCAGCAAACCCGCTCATCGCGGAAGCCATAGCCGCAACGTTGCAGCAGCGCAGTGTTGGCCTCGCAATGACGGGAGAAGGCGGGGACGTGGTGCTCGGCGAAGGAATGCACGAATGGATTTTTGACGGCGTTCGAGAAAGCGAAGGAATCGCAGGTCTTCATCGCTACTTAACCCGCCAACTCTGCATGCGCTGCGGATCGGCTGCTTACTTCCGCGGCCTGCTCGCGTCCTTCCTACCGTCACTTGGCCGGTTCAGCTTGCTTCGCGCCGCGAGACGACAACGTTTGGCACCATTGCCTGCCTATCTCAGGCGCCCTGTCACCCGAGCAAACGCCGACGCCATAGCGCCTGATCCTCAAAAACGCACACGCTTCGCGTACGCCGCTCACCACTATATGCACGGCATGTTGTTTCCTCGTGCATCGTACTTTGACACGATAAACGTACGCTGCGTCAACTCTCATCCTTTCCTAGACCCGAGGATGATTGCCTTCGCGCTAACGTGTCCACCACAGCTACATCACGACTATTTCAACCTCGACCGGCGCAACCCGTACGCGAGTGCCAAAATGCTCGCCCGCATTGCGTATCGTCATGTTCTGCCTGCCGCTGTTCTCGAAAAAACTCATAAAACCAGCTATGCACTGATGGCCCGTCGCATGTTTCACAACAGTGCCAGCGAGCTTTATTCTCTTGCCTCGCGCCCGATGCTGCTGGACGAATGGGGACTCGTGGATCAGGTCACGTTTCGTCGCCAACTGATGGCGTACATCGTCGCAATGGAAGACCCTAACGGAAATCCTGGCATTCGCTACCACTACATGCGCGGCGTGTGTGATCTCGAAACGTGGCTGCGGCGCTTCTCCGGCCCCCGGGCGGAGATAGCAGCAAATCTGAAGTTGCGCCCCCTTCGCCGGTTGCTGTAACGCGACTGCAACGACTTCAGCTCGAACAATACCTGGCCGCGCCATTCCGGTCTCTCTTCGCACTCCATTGCCTTCCGATGCAAACAGCCTCTTTCCTAGGCAACCTGGCCTTCGCGATCTCGCTGTTGAGAAGGTCGTCGCCGCGCGCCTTCTTTTTGGCGATAGGCGCCAACCTCGTGACGGGATTGATCCCTGCGGCAATCGTCTATCTCGGCGCGCAATTGATCGAGCGACTCGCCAATGGTCACACACTAGTGGCACTGGCCGCGCTAATCGCCGGTTACGTTGTTCTCTGCAGCTTCCAGGACAGTCTCGACGCCATTTCCAGCTTCGTTCTGGATACGCTAAGTGACGCTGTCCGCATAGCGGTGAAGGGGGAAGTGAACCGACTGGTAGCGACGTTCCCCGACCTCAGCGTTCATGAGGAAACCGATCTTCGCGAAACCGCCGTGCTGAGCGCGAGCGCTGGAGAACGGGTTGCCGAGCTCGTGATGCATCTCTATGCGGTCAGCGCCGGCATCATCATCGTTATTCCAGTGACGCTCCTCACAGCAAGGATCACGTGGTGGGTTCCAGTTCTCATGATGTTTGCGATCGGCCCCGCAACGCTACTGCGCGCGAAGGCGGAACGGGCAAGCTGGGACGTTTGCGAACACCATGCGCCCGCGTTCAACGAACTGCGCATTCTCGAACGCATCCTTACCCAACCGGAGTATGCGAAGGACCTACGCACCTATGCGATGCAGGACCGGCTGCTTCATCGCTGGCATCGACGCTATTACGAGTACCTTTCGGCGGCAACAGGCGTTCGCCTGCGAAATGCGGCAAAACTATCGGGAGCGTCGCTCTTCGCGAGTGCCTGTCTCGGCGTGCCGCTCGCGGTGATCGCCGATGGCTTCTCCGCCAGCCGGTTCGACGTCGGCGACCTCGCGATCTTTCTCGGTGCGCTCGTGCAATTGCGGGACGGTCTCAGAGCGATTGTCTACAACTTCGGCGATCTGCTCGGCGTCTCCTACATGGTGCGGCCGTACCGAAGGCTTCTCGAGGCTCACGAGGCTCACCGGCGCGAGCAGGCTGCGCACCGGAGGGCAGAGCCAAGCGGTCTGGCGCCGCCGCGGCAGCCGAGCACCGCCTCGGTGCCCGCAACGCTGTTGACGCTTTGCGCCGTCACGCTGCGGTACCGCTGCTCGCCTACGATTGCGCTTGCGGGGGTCGATCTAACGGTAAGAGCCGGCGAAACGATTGCCGTGGTCGGTGACAATGGCGCGGGAAAATCGAGCTTGATGAAACTGCTCTGCGGGCTCTACGAGCCTTCGTCAGGCGCGCTGAGGTGGCATCACACGAGAGATGCGAACCCTCGCATCGTCGCCGTCTTTCAAGATTTCGCGCGTTTTCCGTTGACCGCACGCGACAACCTTGTCCTGTCGAACCACGACGACGCGCGCGCCGCCGAGTCGCTCGGCGCAGTGGGGCTCGAGTCGCTGCGAGACAGGCTCGATATGCCGCTCACGACTGAAATGGAAAACGGCTCCGACCTGTCGGGGGGACAATGGCAGCGCCTCGCGGTCGCGCGCGCCGTCGCGCACGCGGGCGACGCCGACCTGCTCGTCTTCGACGAGCCGACCTCTGCGCTCGATCCCGAATCGGAGGCGCGGATGATGTCGTTGCTTCTCGAGACGGCCAAAGGCAAAACGGCCTTCATCGTCAGCCATCGGCTCGCGCTTACGCGCTTCGTCGATCGCATCATCGTGCTCGATTGCGGCCGTATCGTCGAGGACGGCTCGCACGATACGCTGATGCGAAAGAACGGCAAATACGCGCGTATGTTTCGAGCCCAGGCGGCGTTCTATAGTTAGCCGCCCGCCGCACCATTCGCCCGCCGCACCGTTCGCCGTTACTCGTCACGCCCCGTCCGTGAACGCCAGGCACGCCGAAGCGCCAAGTCTTCCTGCGGTGTGACTGGAGTCGTGCGCGGCCGCGTACATTCGATAAGCCGCGCCTCGATCTTGCCGAAGACCGACTCCGGCGAAAGCGCCTCGCGCGCGTACCGCCGCGCCGCGGCGCCGAGCTCGGCGCGAAGCGGCGCATTGTCGGCCAGATGCACGATGGCGGACGCGAACGCCGGGGCGTCGTCTGGCGCAACCACCATGCCGCGGTCGCGAACGACTTCATAGAGCTCGGTGCCCGGCTGCGCCATCGCAACGATGGCACGTCCGCTCGCCATCATGCCGGTCAGCTTCGATGGCATCACGAGATCCGCTGCGTCCGCGCGCTGCGGCAGCACGTGAATGTCGGCCAGATTGAGAAGCTCGTTCAAGCGGTTGGCCGGCTGCAGTCCGATGACCCGACAGTTGGGCAATCTTGCGCATCGCCTCATGAGCTCCGCCTTCGTCGCCCCTTCCCCGCAAAATACGAAGCGAATATCGGCGCG
>CAYPWK010000239.1:0-8995 GCA_964414365.1 uncultured Burkholderia sp. | reverse complement strand
TGAAGATGATGCAAATCGCTTCGCACCTCTCGGCGACTAGTATAGCGAGGAGCGTGCCAAAGCAGATGAGCGACGAAGCGGATGCACCGATGACCCTTGTGTGGCGGAAGAGCGGCAACCGGATTACCGCTTAATGTGGCGAAGCCTGACTGAACCCTGGAACGACGCGCGCACAAGAACGCAGCATCTCATGCACCACCAATACGCTCACGGCTCTGCTTATGGGCACGGCGCGGCCCGGCAACGCACGCACGATCTCTAGCGTCACCCATGGTTGGGCCTGGCACGCTTCTCGCGTCTCGCCGCCGCGAGAGGTGCGGAAGTGTTGCATCTTTAGGGGTGCTAGGGTTCCGGTTCGCGAGAACGTCTGGTCCGAGAGCAGCCCGGTGTGTCGACGCATTCAGTGTGAGCCGATTGCGACAACACGCTACACGGCGGGAAAAAAGCCCGGGAGATTGGCGATAGCGACAGCTATCGTGCCTCTCCCTGGCCGGCGTCAGACTTCGAATCCGCTCCGAACCGGTCATGCGCGGCTTTAGGCCGCATCAATCATCAACTTCACCGGTCTCCTGGAGCCCACGATGACACGAATCAAAAGCGCCCTTTCCCGCCTCACGCCAAGCCTTCGCCTCACCCCTTCTCTAAGCCGCGCGCTCACCAGCGCAGCCGCCACTCTCGCGCTAGGCATGCTGAATTCGCCCGCACATGCCGAAACACCGCTGCGAATCGGCTATAGCGACTGGCCCGGCTATGTCGCCTTTCAAATTGCCATCGACAAAGGGTGGTTCAAGCAAGCGGGTGTGCCCGTCGACTTCGAATGGTTCGATTATTCGGCTTCGCTCGACGCTTTTTCGGCGGGCAAGCTGGACGCCGTCGGCACGACCAATGGCGATGCGCTCGTGACGGGCGCAAGCGGCGCAAAGAACATCATGGCGCTCGTCACGGACTACTCGAGCGGCAATGACATGGTCATCGCGAAGCCGGGCATCAAGTCAGTCGACGGCCTGAAAGGCAAGAAGATCAGCGTCGAGGTGGGTCTTGTCGACCATCTGCTACTCGACACCGCGCTCGAAAAGCACGGCCTCAAAGAATCCGAAGTCACGCTCGTCAATGCGAAAACCAACGAATTGCCGCAGGTACTGGCGTCGTCCAGTGATATCGCCGCTGTTGCCGCTTGGCAGCCGAACGCCGGAGAGGCGTTGAAGCGTGTTCCGGGCTCGCGGCCTATCTTTACATCGGCCGATGCGCCCGGCCTCATCTACGACGTCTTGGCGGTCAACCCCACAAGCCTTGCCACGCGCAAAGCTGACTGGGACAAGGTAATAAAGGTCTGGTACCGCTGCGTCGCCTATATCAATGATCCCAAAACACAGCCCGACGCGGTGAAGATCATGGCCGCCCGTGTCGGCTTGACGCCGCAGCAATACCTTCCGCTCCTGAAGGGCACGCATCTGCTCGACCTGGCGTCGGCGAAAAAGGTCTACGCGAAGGGTGACGGCCTCGATTCGCTCTACGGATCGAGCGCCAACGCCGACAAGTTCAACGTCCGTAACAGCGTCTACAAGCAGTCGCAAGACGTGGGCTCGTATATCGACCCGTCACTCACAAACGCGCAGTAAAGGGCTCGGCCTCGCTTCGACTATCTTGCTTCCATTCAGGTCATTGAAGCACGACAGTCCGATCGCCGTTGATAAACACACGTCGCTCGATGAATGCTTTGACGGCACGAGCAAGCGTGATGCACTCGACGTCGCGCCCCACGGCGAGCAGACGATCGGCGCTGTACGAGTGGTCGACACGCTCGACAGCCTGTTCGATGATGGGGCCTTCGTCAAGATCGTCGGTGACGAAGTGGGCCGTAGCGCCGATCAGCTTCACACCGCGCGCGTGCGCCTGATGATAGGGCTTGGCACCCTTGAAGCCGGGCAGAAACGAGTGATGAATGTTGATGGCGCGCCCGGCGAGCTTTCGGCTCGTTTCTTCGGATAGGATCTGCATGTAGCGTGCAAGCACGACAAGTTCGGCGCGCGTCGATTCAACCAGCTCCAGCACTTGTCGTTCTTGCCGATCCTTCGTATCCGGCGTGATGGGCAGGTAGTGGAACGGCAGCCCGTGCTGCGTCGCAAGCGGCTCCAGCGTTGCATGGTTCGAAGCGATGCCGACGATGTCCATCTCGAGCTCGCCCATACGCCAGCGAAACAGCAGATCGGCCAAGCAGTGCTCGAGCTTGGAGACCAGGATGAGGACCTTCGGCCGAAGGCCTGCGTCGTGAATCGACCACTCCATTTTGAAGTCGGCCGCGATCGGCGCGAACTCTGCCCTCAGCGCATGGATATTGAGCGGTGCGCTTTCGCGGGCCCCGTGAAAAACGCAACGCATAAAAAAGCGCGCGCTGCTGTCGTCGTCGAACACGGTCAGCTCGTCGATATAACCGTGATGGCGATCAAGCAGGCCGACGACGGCAGCAACCTGGCCCGCGGCGCTCGGGCACGCGAGCGTCAGCACAAATCGGTGAGTATTTTCTGGCGTAGACATGCGCACATCCGAATTGTCGATTGTTAACGCGCGTGCGCTGCACCGAGGGGCGACGCACACGCGGACATGCGCAAGTAAAACAAGTCTGAGTTCGGGCGGATAGAACCGAATCGCCGCGAACGTGGAATCGGGGCGTCAGGGCCATATGCGGCCCCACCGTTCGCTGACGCGAGTTAACCCCTCGACTCGCGAAGGGATGACAACTGAACCACCGGCACTAAGACAATAGGCCGGGGCGCTAAAACTTAGTGCGTCTTCAATCGGACTTCACAAGAGCACCATTGGTGCTACAGCTTTCGCCCTGCTTTCACTGTGCCCCGATTACGCCAATGACATGAGGACTGTTGTAGGATACGCGAAGCCTTGGCTGCGAAGTCCCACCTCAGAACGAGGCGTAGTCGCCTCGTCTACTCCAATCCTCTCTTGAGCTCCGGAATATGAGGCACTTGACGTGGCTTGCCTGCTTGCTCGGCGTAGTTGCGGCGCTCGAACTGCTTGTTCGAGCGGGCACTCCCGATGCAACCCGTATTGTGTTATTGCTGCCGGCCGGCATCTTCGCCATCGCCGCGCTGTTCGGGATCCTCTATACGTTGCTGGCCACGGTGCTCGTTTGCCGATTCTTCGCAAAGCCCACTTCGGAACCCTCGAGCTTTCCGCCTGTCACGATCGTTAAGCCGCTCCACGGCGATGAATGGGAGCTGCTAGGCAACCTGAGGAGCTTTTGCGAGCAGGACTATCCGGGGCCGATACAGTTCCTATTCGGCGTACAGGATAAAGCGGATCCGGCCCTGAAAGCAGTCGAAACCCTTCGGCATCTCTATCCGGACGCGCACATCACCGTGGTGACCGATACGCGCATGCACGGGCCGAATCGTAAGATCAGCAATATCCTCAACATGATGCCGCACGCATTGCACGACCTACTGGTATTTGCCGACAGCGATGTGAGCGCGCCACGCGACTACCTTCGCCATGTCGTTGGGGAGCTGCAAAAGCCCGACGTTGGCCTCGTCACCTGCGTGTATCGCGGCAGACCCGGCCCAGGATTGTGGCCGCGACTGTCGGCGCAATGGATCAATTACCATTTCATACCTAGCGTCATGACAGGGTTGGCGCTGGGTCTCGCACGCCCCTGCTTCGGTCAGACGATCGCCACGCAGCGCGCGACGCTCGAAAAGATCGGAGGATTCGGACAGTTCGCGCACCTGCTGGCCGAAGACAATGCGATTGGAGAGGCAGTTCGCAAGACGGGCCAAAAAGTTGCGATACCGCCGCTAGTGGTGTCGCACGCCTGCGAAGAGCCGAGTGCGCGTGCGCTCGCCGCACATGAGCTGCGCTGGAGCCGAACCATCCGCGCGGTCGATCCGCTTGGGCATCTGGGCTCTGTGCTGACTCACCCTCTCCCTCTCGCCCTGCTTACGGTCGCGCTTTCCGAAAGCGCCGCCTGGGCGTGGTTACTAGTGGTCGCCGCTCTCTTTGCACGCGTCACGCTGAAATGTCTGTCGGATGCGGCCGTGCGTGAGCCCGGTCGCGATTTATTGCTTTTGCCGTTCAGGGATATCGCATCGTTCGTAGTCCTCATCGTCAGTTTCTTCTCGACGCGTGTGATCTGGCGAGGCGCCAGCTTCGAAGTGGATCGCAACGGCCTGCTGCGCCCCATCCAGGACAAATAGTATGTGTCGACCAAGTTTTGACGCCCGCGCCGGTCGGGCGCATGAGGCTGTGCGCAAGAGCGCCGCGCGGGCACTGGCAGGGCCAAGTGCTGTATAACCCCTCTTTGAACGTTACAGTGTGATGAAACATCTTGGTCCGCTTGCCGCAGTCGTTGGCTTGGCTATCGCGGTTTGGCTCTTCTGGCACGAGAACGCCCCGGCTGTTCTGGCCTTGATGCGCGCCGCGGGCGCGGGTCTGCTGCTGGCCGGCGTGGCCCACGTGTTGCCGATGCTTGCCAACGCGAAGGATTGGCAACTGCTGATGCGCGGCGCGATCAAGCCCAAGCTTGCGGCGGTATTGGGCCTCGTCTGGATTCGCGAGTCCGTGAACGGCATGCTGCCCGTCGCGCGAATCGGCGGCGAAATCGTGACGTTCCGCATGATGCGGAGCTGGGGCATGCGTCCGGCCGCGGCGATGGCGAGCCTTGTCGTCGATATCCAGCTCACGCTCATCAGCCAGGTGATCTTCGCAATCGCCGGCATCGGTTACCTAGTTGGACGCGCCGCGTCAGGCTCGCTCGAGCTCGCGGCGAACTTCGCATGGGGCGTCGCGTTGCTGACGCCCGTACTCGTGTTGTTTTCGGTCATGCAGCACGCGAGTCCGTTCGCGCGGCTCACGCACGTTTTAAATCGCGTCACGAGCGGCAAGTTGGCGACGCTCGTCGGCGAGTCGGCGCGCATCGATCAGTCGATCAAAAAGATCTGGCGCCAGCCCGGCATCGTGACGCGGTACCTGTTCGTCTGGCAATCGCTGCAGTGGCTCGCCACAGCGCTCGAGATCTGGCTCGCGCTCTATTTTCTTGGCGCGAAAGTCAGTTTCATGAAGGCGGTCGCGCTCGAGTCGCTCGTTCAGGCGTTGAGCAGTGCCGCGTTTTTCGTTCCGGGCGCGCTCGGCGTCCAAGAGGGCGGATTCCTGCTGATCGGCGGCGCGCTAGGCCTCGATGCGCAGACGAGCCTCGCATTGGCGGGCGCGCGGCGCATCCGCGATCTGGTGATCTTTCTGCCGGGACTCGTGGCCTGGCAAATCGCGGAGTGGCGCCGCAAGCGCCACCCCGAGCCTGCCCAATAGCCTTTTGCGGAGGTGCGCCATGGAAAACGGTTCGTATGAAGCGCAATCGTCGCTGGTCGTGGTGCATCCCGACCGCGAAATCGCGACGACGCAACGCTTGCCTTATTTCGTGGGCATTTCGGCAAACACCGTGGGATCGAAGGGCTTGTCGATGCACGTCATCGTGGTGCCTCCCGGCGGGCACGCCGAGCCTCACGTGCATGTCGGGTATGAAACCGGGATCTATGTGCTCGAGGGGCGCGTCGAGACGCGTTACGGCCCGGGATTGCGCGAATCAGTCGTGACGGAAGCCGGCGACTTTCTGTTCGTGCCACCCGGCGTGCCGCATCAGCCGTTCAACCTCAGTGATACAGCGCCTGCGCGGGCAATCGTCGCACGCAACATGGCCGAGGAGAACGACCGGGTCATGCCTTACGATCCGGCGACCGAGCGCTGATTTCGAAGTCGATCGATGCTGTACGAGCGCGCCGTCAACCTTCCTCGCCGTCTTCCACCGCCTTGCGTTCGCGCCGCTCTTCGTTGCCGCGGCGCGCGCGCAAGCGCTGGCGCGAGAGCACTTTGATGACCTGCTCCGTCGTTGCGCTTGGTGGAATCTCGTTCCGAATCACATTCGGAATCATCGGCAAGCCCGAACGCTGCCGCCGCAAAGCTCGGGCTATCGCGTTGCGACACTGGTCCCCGTGACAGTCCCATTCGTCACGAATTCTTCCGCAGTAGCGACACTCTTCCATAGCGATAAGTCTAACGCCAATCGCAAAAGTGCTTCGGACAAGGGACTTTCGTGACGGAAGATGAAAGCCTTTAGAAAGGTAACGTGCTGAGGGCGTTGTCTTTTCCGCCTGCCGAACGCATCAAATGACAAGTAGTACGCGGCGTTTTGCCGAGCCGATTCGAAACACCGAAATCGAAACGGTCAAAGCGTGACTTCGGAAGGCCCGGACGGATGCGGAGTCGTGTTGCGTATCGCTTCATGGCGTGGCCCTGCGGCGATCGTCCACGCCGATACGCCGGCCGGATCGATGAACAATCGACAGATTTCCCGCTCGCCAAGCGACATGTCCTCGATTGCGACATCCAGTTGAACGCCGCCGATACTTAGGTGTGCGAAACGTTCGCCATCGCGTAGTTCAATCGAATCGACAACGGCCTCGAGCGGCCCCCGCGGCGATAGTCGAATCGCCCGCGATGCAATGCGCCACATGACGCGTTGACCGACATCGATCAAGCGATCGGCCGTCTCTACCGCAAATCGGTCGTTGATCCGAAGCGATCCCGGCGCGCTTACGATGCCGGTGCCGACATTGCGCAAGCCGAGCAGTTCCGCCACCCGCATGTTCGCCGGTCGCTCGAATACGCCTTCGATCGGTCCTGACTGCAGCGCGCGGCCGTGATCGATAACCAGGATCTCGTCGGCAAGCAGCGCTGCCTCGTCCGGATCGTGAGTCACGATGATCGTCACTGCGGAGATTTCGCGCTGCAGACTGCGAAGCGACCGCTGCAAACGGCGGCGACGCGGCGTGTCGAGTGCGGAGAACGGCTCGTCGAACAACAAGAGGTGACTGTGACGCGTGAGCGCGCGCGCAAGCGCTACGCGCTGGCGCTGCCCGAGTGATAGCTCGTGCGGCAAGCGGCCGAGCAATCCCGACAATCCGAGATGGTCGGTCCAGTAATGCGCGGCTACCGGATCGCCGTCGACAGGAAACGCCAATTGCGCGCCGACGGTCATGTGCGGAAAAAGCCCATAATCCTGCGGCATGTACCCCATCTGCCGACGCTCCGGCGGCAGCTTGTCCAGATCCGAGGCGCCGAGCATGACGGTGCCCCCTTCGTTGCGCTCAAGTCCTGCGATGAGACGCAAGGTCAGCGATTTTCCCGAACCGGAAGGGCCGATGATGGCAAGCCGCCGTGTCGAGGGCGTCCAGGCGATGTCGAGATCGAACGGACCGAGACGGCGGCAGACGTGGATCGCAAGCCGCTGATCCCGGTTAGCGTCCGCGGCGGTTGAGGTCGGCACAGCGACAAGCGGTTCGTCGCCGCTGTCGACGCGCGATGTGGCCTCTTCATATCGACCGCCGCGGCTATAGACCGACAATGCGGCACAAACGACGGCTATCGCGAGCGTCGGAAGCAACAACGGAATCATCGCCGGCAAGCCCTGCCCGCCGAAGACGACATAGGTATAAACGGGCAGCGAGTAAGGATGGTACGCGACCATTACCGTTGCGCCGAACTCGCCGAAGGCGCGCAGCCAAGCAAGCGCGAGCCCCGCGCGAATCGCGGGCCACGCAGCCGGCAGCGCCACGCGAAAGAAACGGCTTGCAGCATGATGGCCGAGCGTTGCGGCGACGTCTTCGAGTACAGGGTCGGCCGACGCGAACGCCGAGCGTGCCGCCACAATCAGAAAAGGCGCCGCGACGAAGGTTTCTGCGAGCACGATGCCGGCGAACGAGTCCGTCAGGAGACCGCTTGCCGCGCGGCCGATCCAGCTATAGGGGCCGACGAGAAAAAGAAGCAGCACGCCGCTCGTGAGCGGCGGAAGCGCAAGCGGCAACTGCACGATAAAACCCAGCAGCGCCATCGCTCGCGACGACGAACGCGCAAGCCAATAGCCGAGCGGGACGCCGCCGATCAGGATGATCAGCGCGGCAACGCTCGCGCTAGCTACCGACGTGCCGACCGCGGACCATGTCGTCCGCCAGTCCACATTTGCCCAATCCGCGTGGCCGATCTGCGGCAGGCTCGCGATAAACGGCGCGCAGAGGTAGACAGCTAGCAGGATGGCGAGCGCGACGAGCGGCCGCGCTACGGTTCGCTTCATGAATTCACGGGCCTGCTTCGATAAGCGTTTGGAGTGAAGCCGGTATTGCCTGAGCATCGCCGGTCACGGCTGGCTTGACGACGTCGACGCCGTGCTCGCGCAGCAGCTTGCGGCCGTCCTGGCTCAACAGAAAATCGACGAATCGGGCGGCGCCGCTTGGATTGGCGGCATCGACGAGGATCGTCAGCGTATAACTGGCCTTGATTCCGAGCTCGGGCGCCGGGCTGACCGCAGGGATGTTAAGGTCAGACGTCTCCGTTGAATAAAAGAAGCCCGCATCGAGCTGGCCCGACTGAAGGCGGCCGACGAGCGTTTCCTCGGGCAGCACCTGCTCCGGATTCTCCGGTGCGCCCAGCGTCTTTTGCACGAGATCGGGCTTGTGATAGAGCTCCGCGGCCTTGTTCATCATTTCGACCGTAAATGCACCCTTCGGATCGAGCGCCGGATCCGTGCGCCCTATTCGAATGCCGGGCTCTTGCAGGACTTCGTCCCAGCGCTTCGTTTTGAAATCATTGGCAAAGCGGCTCTGCGGGTTGTAGCCGATCATCAGGGGCGATGCCGCGAAATTGACGTACCACGTCACGTGATTCCCGTTCGCCGTACCCATCAGGTTCTTATTGATGTTCGGACTTGCGCTGATAAACACGTCGCCGCGCCGCAGCTTGCCTTTGATTTCGTTCGCGATCTTGTTCGACCCGGCCGCGTAGCCCTGAAAGCGCACGCCGGTTTGCCTTTGGAAAGCCGGGCCGATGCTCCGCTCCATCAAATTGACGAGCGAACCTGCGTAGAGAACTTTGACCGTATCGTCGTCGGCGGCACGAGCCTGCGTGCCGAACGCAGCGGCCAGTACGGCGCAGCAAA
>CAYPWK010000238.1:0-9022 GCA_964414365.1 uncultured Burkholderia sp. | reverse complement strand
TCAAAACCAGGTAACGTCGCCACCATAGAAGCCTCCGCGTCAGAGCGCCGCTCGATTATTGTGAATTATAGGGGATTATAGTTAATTATGACATGGCGCCCACGCCGAGCGATCGAGCTGAACGTCGGCGATCAGTGCGACGATTGGGCGCTATGGCGCGCACGGCAAGGGCACTCGTGCGGCGTCGCCGAGACGTCGAGCTTGACCTGAAACGTATCCGCGATGCGAATCGCCACCACCCGCTCGACCGGCAGGCCGGCACGCGCAGCCTGCGCGCGGTACCACTCCCAGAAACCCGGGTGAGCGGCGGCGTTGGACAGCGAGTGTTCGTCGGCGAAATCGCCGCATACCGGCGCGTTCTGAAAGACCATATGGGCCATTGGCGCGCCGGCAGGCTGATCGTCCCTCGAGAAATATAAGATGACGGGAAAGCGGCGCTGCGGCGCGCGCCCGCCGAACTCCTCAAGCTCCCAACTGCGAAACGCCACCGGGTCGAGCACGAGGCTCGCCGCCATAGGCCGCGCACGCTTCGAGAGCGGGCCTGCGTCGTTTTCGAACTGGACGCGCGTTAGCACCGTCACCACATGGGCGCACGGATCGCCGGAAGCGTTGCTGGCGAGCACGGCAATGACGAACTCGCCGCCGGTCTTATCGTACAGTAGGTGATAGGTGCGATCCGCGTCGCACTCCCGAGCCTGCCACGGCAGAACGACCGCGCGGTGCGCGGCAATCATCTCACGCACGCGGCTTGGCAGGATGCGCGCTCGCGCGAGCGAGCGATCGAACGCGTGCTCGGTCAGCAGCACGTCCGCGCGACGTTCACGCATTTTGGCCGGGAGCTGGATGGGGCTAGGGACCGGCCGGCTTGCGTTGATGAACATGGCGTGCGCGATGAAGCAACTAGGTCGAATCCGGCTTCGATGGATCTGCCCAATTGGAAGTCGTTGCAGACGAACAGTAGGTACCCATTCAGTAATGATGGTATTGCAACCGCGACAGGCCTGCTCTGCTGCGACTATGATAATGGCGGCGATGTAGGTATGGGGTTGTTCGGGCAGCGAGTCGAGCCATGGAAGTTCTGAGTCAACTTCTCGCATATATAGTCGCCATATGACGACGTTTCCAACAAATACAGCACACGAAAAAGCAGGAGAGCCATGAAGGGCAGTACTAAAGGCGCGGCAAAAGCGGGGCTGACAGCGGAGGCCGGTCGGACGCCGCGACGTCGGACCACGCGAGTCGAAGTTGATTCGGGTCAAGCAACTCGGGGCGCGGAAGACACCTCAGCTCAGAGCAAGCGGTCTACGGTCAAGGTTCCGCAACGCTTGCCCCGCGCAGAGCGCCAAGCGCTTGTACTTGCGAAGGCCGCCGAGTACTTCGCCGAGCACGGCTTGGACGCCGACACACGAGCGATTGCAGACGCATGCGGTGTCTCGCAGCGACTGCTCTATAGCTTGTTTCCGAACAAGGCAGCGCTGATCGAAGAGGTCTATAACCGTGAAATCGCTGGCATATTCAAGGCGATATGGTTCGCCAATCTCAAGGATCGAAGCGTACCGCTAGAGGCGCGTCTCGTCGCCTTCTACTGCGATTATTACGAAACCTTACTCACGCGTCGCTGGTTGAAATTGTTTCTCTATTCGTCGCTGGCTGGCCTGAGCATGGCGCAGACCTACACGGACGCAATAGTGACGCACGCTCTCGAGATTGTCGTGACAGAGGCTGCGCACGACGCCGCACGGGCTGTGCCGCCGACTATGGACGAGCTCAAGGAGGTCGGCTGGATTCTGCATGGCGCGGTATCGCACCTCGCGATCCGCCGGCACCTCTATGCGAGCGATAACTCGACGCCGGTGGAAGAAGTTATCGCAATGACCGTTCGCGCGTTCCTCAAAAGTGTTCCGGTACTACTCCCACCGGTCAGTCGGCGTGACGCATGAGCGCGATGCAGCCCTGAGCCGGTAGCGTCCGGCACAGGGCACCGCCTTCCGAAGCGGCGGATCATAAACGCCATCTGAACCAAAGACGCCGCGGGCGCGCCCTCCCCTCCTGTCCTTAGGCTTTGAGAGACGACGTAGCTGACGTTTCGACACACCTTTTGAAGCAATATTATCGTCACTTGACGACTTAGTGTTCGTGTTATCGAACGGGATCATGAGCCTAAGGAAGCGGCCGTATGGGCGGCGAGCGACGAAAAGAGCCAAGACTACACGCGGCAAGAAGCGATCGAAATGTCGTCATTTGACGACAAATCTTCGAATGACACGGGAGTGTCACGGTTGGTCCGTAAAACGTCTTCCGCGCCGACGGCAACCATATCGAATGCGCAGTACGTGAGTTTGCCGCGAGCAACTTCGACGTCCGTTCGAGTCGGCAGGCTGCGGAGCAAAAGAAAAAACTTAGGACTACTGATCATGTAGCTTAAGTCCAGAGTTTTGATGGGTATGGAAGTTTTCACGGACCTGATGCTACGAACACGCGTGGTCAGTCGGGATATTTGCAATAATTGACGGGGAATGAATATGCCGCGTAGGCACATGGCGGGGTTGCTGATGGTGTTAGCAAGTACCGCGATGATCACAGTTGCGCAGGCGGCCGATTTAGGCGCTTTGCAGGGCCACGTGTTGTCGGGCGTGAACAAGCGCCCGATAGCGGGCGCCCGAATTCAAATTCGGGAGACGGGGGCGAGCACCATCACGTTATCCGATGGCGGGTTTCATTTTCCGAAGCTGCCTGCGGGCCAATACACGCTGGTCATCACGGCCGGGCACTCGCCTGCGGTGGAGAAGACGGTGGCGGTGCGCGCGAACGACACCACCAACGACGACGTTACCGTGGATACGGCGGTCACGTCGCTCGACCGTGTGGCGGTCACCTCGCAGCGCACCGCCGACGTCGTCGCGCGCGCGGTCCAGCAGAACGCAGCAAACATGGTGAACGTTCTGACCGCCGAGGACATCCGCAAGATGCCCGACGTGAGCGCCGCCGAAGCCGCTGCGCGTGCGCCGGGCGTGTCGCTCGAGACGGACTCCGGCGAAGGCCGCTATGTCAATATTCGCGGCCTCGATACCAATCTGAACAGCACCACGTTCGACGGCATCCACCTGCCGCCCACCAACCCGGCTTCGGCGCAGAACGGGGGGCGCGCGGTCGCGCTCGATACGATTCCGGCCGGCATGATCGGGCAGATCGTCGTAACCGACACCAACAAGCCCGAACAGGATGCGGATGCGCTCGGCGGCACGATCGACATCATGCCTCGCACGTTGCCCCCTTCTGGCAAGCCGTTCTTTGACGCCAAGCTCGGTTCAGGTGTCGAGACGCTGCGCGGCACCACGATTCAGAACTACGAGATGACAGCGGGTGCGCGCTTTGGCGCGCATGGCATTGCTGGCCACGGTTCGGGCATCACGTCGTATTCCGACGCGCCGTTCACCATCATTGGTACCTTCGCGTACGACCAGGACCACCGTGGCATCGACGACGTCGAACCGGCCTATCTCGATCAGGCCGGCCTACCGAACAAGGCATACGGGCAAATCGACGAGCGTTTCTACAACTATCATCGCAAGCGCCTTGGCTACGGCGGCGAACTGGACTTTCAGCCCAACGCCGACAACAAGTGGTACTTCCGCTACTACAACTTCGGCTATACGGAGAACGTGAACCGGCAGGACGTCGCGACCAACTTTGCGGGGAATCCGGTCCAGAATCCGGACGGCACGATCACGGACACGGCGACCTATACGAAGGGACTGCGCGACGAGAAGGAGACGCTGCGAACGCAACTCTTTGCGCTCGGCGGGGAAAACAAATTCGGCCCCGGCAAGCTCGATTATCGAGCCGGCTTCACCAGTGGCACCTACGACAAACCGTACGACCTGAATTCGACATTCGCGAACGGCGCCCCGGCCACGGTGAACTATTTCCCCGGCGCTGACTTCCCGACCCAAACGATCCTGTCCGGACCGAACCCGGCGGATCCCGCCGGCTACGCGCTGAGCCAAATCGTCAACTCGACGCAGTACGTCAAGACCAATGAGTGGTCGAGCAACGTCAACTACACGTTGCCGACTCACTTCACGAGTGCCGAAGACGAACAGTTCAAGTTCGGTGCGGGCCTGCGCCGAATGACCTTCGCCAACGCGCAAAGCAACTTCTCGTTCTCGCCGGCTGCGGGAATCCCGTTGTCGCAGGCGGTGTTCGGCGCTCCGAACATTTTCTACAACGGCATGTACAACGTCGGTCCGTCCATCAGCGATGGCGTGATGAGCAGCCTCTATGGCGCCGCTGCAGCCGCGGGCAACGTCACGGCTAACCCGTTGAAGAACGCTGCCGCGTTCTCGGCTATCAACGAGAATATCTATAGCGCGTATGGGCAGTACCAGTTCGGTTGGGGTCGCCTGGGCGTACTGGCGGGTCTGCGCGGTGAATGGACGCGGGATACGTTCAGCGGCAATCTGATCAACGGTAGCACCGTCACGCCAAACCAGACGGCGAACAACTACTTCAACCTGTTTCCGTCCCTGCAGCTGCGCTACGACTTCACGCCGACACTGGTGGGTCGCGCGATCTACTCGAGCACGATCGCGCGTCCGGGCTTTGCCCAGAGCAGCGCGTCGGTCCTGGCCGATCCGGGAACGGGAACGGTGACCACCGGAAACCCGAACCTGAAGCCGACCACTTCGCAGAACTTCGATCTTCAGATCGAGAAGTATCTGCCGCACGGCGGGATCGTTTCCCTCGGCGCATTCGACAAGTCGATAAGCGACTACGTCGTGGGCCAGTCATCGACCGTCTTCAGCTCGCCGTATCTCCCGGGGTTTTCGGGTCCCATCAGGCTGATCAGTTTTGCCAATGTCGCGTCGGCACGTGTGCGCGGTGTCACCGCCAACTACGAGCAGCACTTTACGCAGTTGCCGGGGTTCCTGAGCGGCCTGGGCGCGAGCGCGAACTGGACCTGGACCAATTCGCACCTGGAAATTCGCCCCGGCGAAGATCACACGCTGCCCTCTGCGCCGCGCAACTCGTATAACGCCAGCGTGTTCTACGAGCGAGGCCCCCTGAACATGCGCCTATCGGCCTCCTATGTCGGCGCCAGCCTCTGGGCGGTCGGTGCTTCGGCTGCGACCGATGTCTACACCGCCTCGAGGTTCTCGCTTGATTTCGGCGGCAGCTATCAGGTGCGCAAAGACGTCAGCGTCTATCTCGACGTGCGCAACATCCTCAACACGCCGCTGAAGTTCTATGAGGGCTCGCCGGATCGTCCGATCCAGCGTGAGTTCTACGGCCCGACCGTGATGGTCGGTCTGACGATCAACGAATAACCTCTTTAAAACGGTTCCAAAGATGAAACTTAAATCGATTGTTCGAGCTGCAATGGCAGTGGGCCTTTCATCGACGCTGTTTTGCGGCGCACCGCACGCAGCGCCGGTCGCGGACCACGCACAGTTCGAGCTCACGAAGCGCTATGCGCTGAGCGGCAATGAACGCTGGGACTACATCGCGCTCGACGCTGTGCGCCATCACCTCTTCATCAGCCGCGACAGCCACGTTCAGGTTATGGATACGGTGACGGGCAAGCAGGTCGGCGAGATCAAGAAGACCGACGGTGTGCACGGTTTTGCATTCGTGCAAAAGCTCAAACTCGGCTTCATCACTAACGGCCGCGCCGACACGATCACGGTGGTTGATCTCGACACGCTGAAGACGGTCGACACCATCAAAGCGGGGGGCCCAGATCCGGACGGCATCCTGTACGTGCCGGGTCTCGACCGCCTCTATACCAGCAACGGCCACGACAAGAGCGTGAGCGCGATCGATCCCGTCACGCGGAAGATCGTCGCGACGATGCCCGTGGGTGGCAAGCCCGAAACGATGGCGGCCGATAACCAGGGTCATCTATTCGTCAATGTGGAAGACAAGGGGGAGATGGTCGAGTTGGACGGCAAGACGAACCAGGTGCTCGCCCACTGGCCTCTTGCGAATTGCGAAGAGCCGTCGGGCCTCGCCATCGACACGAGAACTGAGCGGCTTTTCACCGTCTGCTCCAACAAGCACATGATGGTGATCGATGCCAACTCCGGCCGCCAGGTTGCCCAACTGCCCATCGGCGCGCATCCGGACGCCGCCGGGTTCGACCCAGTCCTCAAGACCGCATTCAGCTCGAACGGCGGGGATGGAACGCTGACGGTGGTGCACGAAGACGACGCGGACCACTTCTCTGTGCTGGAGAACGTGCCGACGCAGCAAGGCGCGAAGTCGATGGCTCTCGATGCTGACCATCATCGCGTGTACCTGGTGTCTTCGCAATTCACGCCGGCCCCGGCCGCAACAGCTGAGAATCCGCATCCGCGTCCGGGCGTCGCGTCCGATACGTTCAACGTGCTGGTCGTGCAGCACCACAAGGCGCACAGCGCAAGCAACTGACGTAGCGACGCAGCTTCAACCGCGCCACCGTGCCCCTGCCGTATGCACGGTGGCGGACTCAGGACTCAACGCAAAAAGGGTAACACCATGCTTCACAGCATCATTGATTCATCGGTTCAGTCGTTTGGTCTTCTGCCCTTGATGGCGCTCATCTTTCTCGCAGCGCTCGCCATCACCATCGAACGTGTGATTTTCTTCACGACCCGCACCTCGGTACCGCGCGGCAGCAGCCTCGAACATGATCTCCAGCAGGTCGGGCGAGCCCGCGTCGACGAAGTCGAGCAACTGGTTCACCAATACCAGGGTTCGGTTCAAAGCGAAGTGCTCAGGGCAGCGGTCGAATTGCAGGGCCGGCCAGCCGAAGACTTCGAGCGCGAAGTCGAAGAAAGCATCATGTTCCAGATGAAAAAGCTCGACCGCAATCTCTGGGTACTGGATACGGCCGTGACGCTCGGGCCGTTACTGGGTCTCTTGGGCACCATTATCGGCATGATCGGCTCATTCAACATTTTGGGTTCGGCGGGAACCAGCGATCCGATGGCGGTTTCCGGCGGTATTGCCCACGCGTTGATCGCCACCGCGTGCGGCCTGACGATTGCCCTCGTGGGTGTCGTTGCAGTGAACTACCTGAACCGACGAGTGCGAGTAGTACTGCTGCAGTTGGATCTGATCAAGTCCCTGCTGGTTTCGCGCCTCGCCGCGTGATCGAAGCGAACCTCACATAACGGAGGACACCGTGCGAAACCATCGCGATCACTATTTTGGCCATAACGAGAAACCGCGGATCGAGATCATTCCGATGATCGACATCATGATGTTTTTGCTGGTCTTTTTCATGCTGGTCATGCTGCGCATGATCCAAGGCACAGGCCTGAAGCTGGAATTGCCGCCATCATCGACGGCGGGGCGGCTTGACTCCGTCACCGTGACGGTAGCCGTGGAGAAGGACGGCGAACTGCACCTCGACCGAAACGACATTTCCGAACTGCAGCTGGTAGCACGGCTGAAGGAAATGGAAGCAACGAAGCAGGTCAATGTCACGATCGCCGGCGACAAGGGTGTCGATTACGAACGGATCGTCAAGACCATGGACTTGGTGCGCTCTGCGGGAATCAGTTCGGTCGCGCTCGCTACCGATGCAAGCTAATCCCTGGAGTCAGGCCGAATGAATATGAGTTTGAGCAGTAAATCCCGTGGCGCGATGGGGCCGGCCGAAAGGTCGCACCCCGGCGATTCGGACGCAATGAGCATTGCGATTGTCGCCGCGCTTGTAATCGAAGCTGCCCTGGTTGCGGCCGTGATGTCGACGCATGCTCCGACGGTCCCACCACATGTACCGCCCGTCATGCACGTGCAGTTCGTGGACACCGTTAAACCGCTGCCGCCCCCTCCGCCGCCGCGGGTAATCAAGAAAATCGTGAAGCGGCAATCGGATAGGCCGATGCCCAAGCCCGTTGTTCAACCGGCCCCGCCGGTGGAACGGCGCGCTCCTGCGCCGAAGGTGGCGCCTGTCCCGATCGCGGCACAGGACGCGCCTTCAAATGCGCAGGCACTTCCGAGCGCGCCCGCGCCGGCAGCAGCTGCGGCGCCTGGCCCGACGAACACCGCTGGCCCTGCAGAGCAGGCCGATATCACAATCGTGTGCCCTGTGCAGGCCAAGCCCGAAATGCCCGCCCGTGCGCTCGCCGACGGAATTTCCGGCGCAGTCACGGCACGTGCCACGATCAAAGGCGGCAAGGTCGTTCATGTGGACATAGTCAAGGCGACGCCTCCAGGGGTTTTTGATGCGTCGGTTAGGCGCGCAATGGCGTTGTATCAATGCAAGGTCGATGGCGACGACGACGTCGTAGTCGAACAGTCTTTCGACTTCACCGAGACGGACTAGCTTTGCGGGCGAACGGCAATACCGAGGTCATCGACCTGCACAGGGGCGGTCCGAGCGATTTGTGCCCGCTGTGTCTTCACCGCGCATGCACTTGCGACAGGACGGTGTCAATTTGCATTTGGAGCGCGTGCGTCAATGCGTCGCAAGCCATCGAACTCGGGCTGCGGCGTGGGACGCCACGGGAATCGTCAAGGCCGTGATGTCTATGATACCGGCGCAAACGAGAAAGCGCCTCGTTTCGAGACGCGAGGCAGTGAAAACCACTTCAAGAGGCAAACATAGACAATGATGTACATTCGTCGCCGATCTTCCTTGGCAACCGCACTAGCTGAACCGGGAAATTTCCCCGAACCGACATAAGGGCTTCGTCAGCGTAGCGCATTGTCCAAGGCCTCGCCCGATGCGATTGAGGCGCTGATTTACACCGATTAGCAGATCACGGGCGCGCTGACATAGACCATGTGCGTCATGCAGCCCGGCGCGCCCATTTCGTCGAAATGCCCGCCCAGCAGTGTCACCAGTGTCGGCCCATCGATGACGCCGACCTGGCGGAGCGCGATCACCGGCCGCTCCGTTTCGTCGGGCGTAAGGGCCCGGGCAACCCATCTTGAGTCGCGGCAAAAGGCTTGGGAGTATCGTGTCCACTTAACGATGAATAGGTGGGTACGTGAACACTATCGAAGAAGTACTTCCGCCAGGACGGCGGCG
>CAYPWK010000237.1:0-9055 GCA_964414365.1 uncultured Burkholderia sp. | reverse complement strand
AGCGGCTTGGCTTCGTCGACCGGCATTTGGCGGCCGGGGGCCCGTTTCTGATGGGTGAGTCGTTTACGGTGGCCGACGCCTATCTGTTTACCGTCGTGAGCTGGTCCAAATTGGTCGGTGTGGACCTCTCGGACTTCTCGACTCTGCGCGGCTACCTTGAACGCGTGGGCGGACGCCCTGCCGTGCGCGAAGCGATGAAGGCCGAAGGCCTCAAGATAGACGCTTGATGAACGGGACGCGCGCGCCGGCTTATACGCGGGTGAGCCATCCTCTGAGTCCGTACGTGCAGCGCGTTTGATTTTCATCTCGACCTGGACTGCGGCCAGCGCCCGCTACGTAGCCAGGTCGTTACACAACGTTGCTGTCATCCGCGGCAGCGAGAAAGCTCGTTTACTTTCAATGACATAGAGCAGCGCTTGTAAATCCGATAGCTGTCGAACGTCAGCGAAGTGGCCCGTCCGTATCGCCCGGTTCGATACGTGGCAGCGCCAATTGATGAGCATCGGGCGCGCTGCCGGATATCGCACCCAGGATCAGCCCCGCGATGGCTTTGCCCGATGCCTGCCCGGTAGGCTGCACGACGGCGGTCACCGTGTGCGGAAGTGCAACGTCTGGCGCGACGCCGTCATAGACGATCAACGAGAGGTCAGCGCCGAGTTTTCTGCCGCTGTCGACAGAGGCGCGAAATGCGCCTGTCCCGGCAATATTGTTGTCCACCAGCACTGCCGATGGCGGATCGGCAAGATCGAGCAGCGCACGCATCGCTTGATAGCCTCCCTCCCTGTCGAACGGGCACTCGATCATGAGTGACGGCTCCGGCTGAATGCTCGACTCGTGCAATGCGCGCAGGAAACCAGCGCGACGCTGCGCAGCGAAGTTCATCGTAAGTGGCGCGCTCAGCATCGCGATGCGCCTATGTCCGAAGCCGATAAGACGCTGAACTGCCGCATACGCGCCCGCTTCGTTGTCGAAATCGAACCATCGGTACGGCTGCGTGCTGTTCGTACGGCCGTATGCGACGAACGGAAAGCCGCGTTCCTGCAGAAACCGGATGCGCGGATCGTCCACCCGCGTACGCGCGACGACCAGACCGTCCACCCGCTTGCCGTCGACGAGGCGCCGATACGTGTCGAGCTCCGCATTCGGCCGTGCGGACACGATGATCACATCGAGGTCATGCGCCGCGAGGCTTTCCGTCATGCCAGCGATAACTTCACCAAATCGCGGATCGCCAAGATCGTCGGCGCCGAACGGATAAACGATGCCGACCGCCTCCGCGCGCCCGGTCGCGAGCCGGCGCGCCGTCGGGTCAGCCTGATAGCCGAGCGCTTCGGCGGCTTGCCTCACCCGCTCTCGCGTCGCCTCGCTGACATCGTCATAACCATTCAATGCACGGCTGACCGTGGTGCGCGAAAGGCCGAGCGAGCTGGACAGCGTTTTCAGATTCACTTTTTCAGTACCCATCGCCTGAATTCCTCCTCGTTTTCCGGTACGCCGACGTGTCAGTCGTACCGGGTGCCGCATCAAATCACGCAAATAATACCGCTTCCACGCAAGTATTTGACGCCCAAACCGGTTTTGATTAGTATCCAAACCGGTTTGGAAGCGGCACTATTAGATGTATCTCTCCAACTTTCCAGGAATGCGAACTCAATGAATTTCCTCAGACTCCCCCAGAAAGCATCAGCCCGTGCTCATCTGCATGCGCAGCTTGTTTCCGGCTCGCTGCTCCTTGCCGCGGCGGTGCCTGCGCTGGCTCAGTCCGCTGTTCCCGGCTTCCCTGCCCCCACTCCGCATACGCAGCAGGCGTATGACCCGGAGGGCAACTTCACGATGCGCTGGACTCGCGCCGACATCCGTCAGATCAAGGCACAGTCCCACACCGCGACGGCCGTAGACAAAAATTCGCTGCCGCTGTCGCTAACCATGCCGGACATTCCGCAGAACTTCCCGCTCGTCAACTCGAACGTGTGGGTATGGGACACGTGGCCGCTCGCCGACCTGCGCGCGAACCAGGTGAGCTACAAAGGCTGGGAAGTGATCTTCTCGCTGACCGCGGACCCGCAGGCGGGCTACACATTCGACGACCGTCACGTGCACGCGCGAATCGGCTTCTTCTATCGCCGCGCGGGCATTCCGGCGTCGCAGCGGCCGGCTAACGGCGGCTGGACCTGGGGCGGTCACCTTTTCCCGGATGGGGCGAGCGTCAAGGTGTTTGGCACGACGCCGATGACGAACAACGCGGAATGGTCCGGTTCCGCCCGAATCATGAACGGCAGCAACGTGAGTCTCTACTACACCGCTCTGTCGTTCAACCGCACCGGCTCGGGCGGGCAGGACATCACTCCGCCGATCGCGATCATCACGCGCGCGGACGGAAACATCCACGCCGATGACACGCATGTCTGGTTCACCGGTTTCGATGACCATAAAGCGCTGCTGCAGCCGGACGGGCAGATGTATCAGACCGGCCAGCAGAACGACTACTACTCCTTCCGCGATCCGTTCGTCTTCACCGATCCGGCGCATCCGGGCAAGACCTACATGGTGTTCGAAGGCAACACAGGCGGCCCGCGCGGCGCGCGCACCTGTACCGAGGCGGATCTGGGCTACGCGCCGAACGATCCGTACCGTGAAGACCTCACCACCGTCATGAACCAGGGCGCGGTGTACCAGAAGGCCAACGTGGGCCTTGCCGTCGCGACGGACAATCAGCTCACGCAGTGGAAGTTCCTGCCGCCTATTCTGTCGGCGAACTGCGTCGACGACCAGACGGAGCGGCCGCAGATCTACATGAAGGACGGCAAATACTATCTGTTCACGATCAGTCACCGGGGGACGATGGCTGCCGGCGTGGACGGACCGGACGGCGTCTATGGCTTTGTCGGCAACGGCATTCGCAGCGACTTCCTGCCGCTGAACGGCGGCAGCGGCCTCGTCCTCGGCAATCCGACCGATTTCGATGCGCCGGTCGGCGCGCCTTACGCGCAGGATCCGAACCAGAACCCGCGCGCGTTCCAGTCGTACTCGCACTACGTGATGCCTGGCGGCCTGGTCGAATCGTTCATCGACGCAATCGGCCCACGACGCGGCGGCACGCTGGCGCCGACCGCGAAGATCTTGATTAACGGCGCGTCGACTTCAGTCGACAGATCGTACGGCGCCGGCGGATTGGGCGGCTATGGCGACATTCCGGCCAACCAGTCGGCACCCGGTCAGGGCAACCAGTAGCAAGGGCAGTAATCGCTTGGACACCCGCGGGGTGGGCAGCGACGTCTGCCGCCCGCCCCGCGAGGCCCTGCTTCTCGTGATGCGACGCTGCGCGAGAGGCGCCTCATCTCGTTGATCGTGAGAAACAGACCCTCCATGGTTGACCCGCATCGCCCCTTCATCGCCACGCCGCGCGCGCTGTCGGCCTGGCTCTTCACGGCGCTGGCCGTTTCGATCACCGCGTGCGCCGCGCCCTCCGCAGTGCTGAACGCGGATGACGCGGGCACCCCGCAGTGGCGCCCCGCCGTTCACTACACGCCGCAGCGCAACTGGATGAACGATCCCAACGGACTGGTGTACTACAAGGGCCTCTATCACCTGTTTTATCAATACAATCCACACGGCAATTTCTGGGGCGATATGTCGTGGGGACATGCGTCGAGCCGGGATCTCATTCATTGGAACGAGCAGCGGGTCGCGATGCAGGCAAACGATACCGAGGAAATCTTCTCGGGTTCGATCGTGGTGGACACGCACAACACGTCCGGGCTGGGCGCGCCAGGTACGCCGCCGCTGATCGCGCTTTACACGAGCGTCTACAAAGCCGGCTCCGGACATCCAGCGGGCACACAGGCGCAGTCGCTCGCCTACAGCACCGACGACGGGCAGACGTGGCGTCAATACGCGCGCAATCCAGTGCTGACGCTTAACCCCGAATCGCAGCACTTTCGCGACCCGAAGGTGTCCTGGTACGCACCAGGCGGCTATTGGCTGATGACAACCGTCGTCGCCGATGCGCACGTCGTTAAGATCTATCGTTCGAACAACCTGATCGACTGGAACTTCCTCAGCGACTTCAGCCTGCCCGACATTCCGCATCGCGGTGCGCTGTGGGAGATGCCCGATCTGTTTGCGCTGCCGCTCGACGGGAATCCGGCCAGGCAGAAGTGGGTGATGATCGTCAACGTCAATCCATGGTCGATTGCTGGCGGATCCGGTGCAATGTATTTCGTCGGCAGCTTCGACGGTACGACGTTCACGGCGGAGAACGTCGCCCCGGTGGGCTCGGATCCCGCGCGCTATCAGTGGCTGGACCACGGCGCCGACTACTACGCGGCCGGAACGTTCGCCAACGCGCCTGGCGGCAAGACGGTCACGGTCGGGTGGATGAGCAATTGGGACTACGCGGACCGCATCCCCACCACGCCGTGGAAAGGCGCGATGGCGTTGCCGCGCGAGCTCACGCTGACGACGGTAGGCGGCGCGCCGCGGCTGACGTTCACGCCGGCGGCGCAATATGCGTCTCTCGTGCGCGAGCATTTGGCGACGCGCGTGAGCTCGCTCGACGTCGCATCGCAGTCCAGGGAACTCCCGCGCGCCACGCGCGGCACGGTCCAGAACATCGACGTGACCATCACGCCGGGTTCGGCTCGTCGTGCGGGACTGATTGTCCGCGGCTCGGCGAGCGGAGACGTCGGGACGCGCATCGTCTACGACACCGCCAGCCAGACGTTGACGCTCGACCGTTCGAAATCCGGCGAAACCAACTTCTCGAACGCATTTAGCAAACAGCACATCGTCGGCGTGCCGCTGGAGAACGGCATGGTGCGTCTTCGGGTGGTCGTCGACCGCAACTCGGTCGAAGTGTTTGCGGGTGGCGATCAAGGCAGCCGCACCGTGATTACGGATCTGATCTTTCCGTCGCGCTCCGACGATCGCGTCTCGGTGTTTGCCGACGGAGGCGAGGCGACCTTCAGCGATATCGCGATTACCAATCTCGCTGCCGAGTTTTTGCCCTCTCCTTGATCCAGTGACGTCCAGCGAAATCCGTTGACGGCCGGTCAAAACTGGCCCCGTCAACAGCTACCCCCGGCTAATGCAACAACCCAAACACCGCCACCCCGTTAGTCGTTCCCACGTAAACCCTCCCCAGCGCGATCATCGGTGTGATGAACTTGTTGCCGGCGCCCCATTGATCGCGCGTGCCGGCCTGGTTGCTGTTGTAGAGCTCTTGCGCCAGGTTCGTCGCGTCATAGGCGTGCAAGGCGCCCGTCGTACCGTTCTCCGCCGCCCAAACGATGCCGTTTGACGCGCCGTTCGCCGAGACGGCGGGCGTCGTGCCCGGGTACGGAAACGTCGTCGGGCTCTTCGATGAAGCCGTCGTCGCAAGCAACGCGCTCGTGACTGGCAACGCCTTCAGGTTGTCGTTGAGCCCACCGAAATAGACCACGCCGTTGTAATAGGCCGGCGAGCCGAAGATACCACCGCCTAGCGTGCCCGCCGCGATCTCTTGCCAGATATGGTCGGTATTTGGATCCCACTTTCCCATCGCATCGCGATCGAGGACATAGATCTTGTTGTTCTTCCCAGCCGCCACCACGAGGTGCTTGACGGCGCCATTCGCCGCAGTCTGGTCCGGCAGCAATAGCGCGCCGCCCGAACCGAAGTCGTTGTCGGCATTCGATTCCGCGACGGTGTCGGTCATCGTGAAGTAATCCGTCACGCCGAGTGGAGCCATCGACAGCTTCATGACCGCGTTGCCGAAGTCACTGCTGCTCGGCATACCTTGGGCGTTCAATGTCGTGTCGAATGTGCCGTTAGCGTCGATCAGGTAAAGCGACGTGCCATCGGAGGCCATGCCGGAACCGGACATCCAGACCGATCCCTCGCTACCGTTGGGCGTGATCAGGAATGCGCCCGTCTGCTGAAGCGTCGCGGCGCTGTACGACATAATCCAGCCATGATATGTGCCGGTGTCGCAGTGCGACGTCCACCCCATATAGATGTTGCCGCCGACGAGCGTGAGCGCCGCGCGCACGCTCTGCAACGAAGGATCGAACGTAATCACGCCGTTCGCGCTGGCCGCCCCGTTGCCCGGAGCAGTCGCCGTGATTTCGGTCGGCCCGCCCAGCACCTCGGCGCCGGTCGCGAGATCGAGCGCATGCAGGCGATGGTGATTGCGGCCGCTGCTGTCCATCGTCTGGGCGACTGCATAGAGCACACCGTTCGGGCCGCGATTGCGGTCGATGACGGGCGTCGACAGAACGCCGATTTCAGGTGCGAAATCCTTGCAACCGTTCGTCGCCGGCGTCTCGCCGCTGCCGACGAGCGAATCCTGCCAAAGCAGCGCGAAAGTGGCGGCGTCGTACGCATAAACGCTATCGTGCTCGCTGACGACGTACACGACGTTGTGCAGCGATCCGCCGATCGAGAGCTGCGTCACGAAAAGCGGTTGGCCATCCACCTTGCCGTCGGCGGGCAGGAATCCCACCTTTCCGAACGTGGTGGACTGCACGTTGGCGGGCGTCAGCGTCGTCTCCGCCAGCATCTGGCCGGTGCGCGCAAGATCGTTGTGATGCATGAGCACGTCAGTCGCAAAGGCGACGCTGGTCCCCGAACCACTGCCGCCGGTACCGGAAGTACTGCCTGATCCAGTCGTTCCACCGGAGCCGGTACTACCTGTGGAACCGGTGGAGCCTGAACCGGAACTCCCGCTGCTTGCAGTGGATTGAGGCTGAGTCCAGCATGCCTTTGTCACGCCATAATCAGGATCAGTGCCAAAAGCGCCATTATTGCAGCCGACGCCATTGGTAAACGTCTTGATCACGTACTTCGCAGTAGTGCTGCCACCGTACAGCACTTGCTGAGTACCAGTGAATGAGCAAAAGGTATTCTCCACTGCGCATTGAACCCACGAACCAGAGCCCGATGCGCTACCAGTCGATCCAGAAGAGGTGCCGCCACTACTACCGGAGGTACTGCCTGATCCACTAGTAGTTCCACCAGAGCCAGTACTGCCCGTGCCAGTGCCACCTGAGGAAGCGCCGGAACCGGAACTCCCGCTCGTTGCAGTGGATTGAATCCAGCAAGCTTTGGTCACGCCGAAAGCGGGATCGGTACCGAATGTGCCGTTATTACAGGCAGCCCCATTGGTAAGCGTCTTGGTCACATTGTTAGAAGTCGTGCTGGCACCGTACAGCACTTGCTGAGCGCCAGTAAACGAGCAGAAACCATTTTCCACCGCGCATTGGACCCAGGCGCCCGAGCCGGATCCGGTCGTGGTTGTTCCTCCGGAAGTGCCCGAAGAGGTACCGCCACTTGATGAGCCGCTTCCGCTTGAACTCCAACAATGTTTTTGATATCCAAAAGCCGGATCGCTCTTATCTACTGCTCCAACGCTGCAAGAGACTGATCCCACCCAAGGACCGGTGATGGAATACATCGCAGTGGATGTTTCAGGCGGGAAGGCACCAAATACCACCGACGCTGAACCACTGAATGAACAGATTCCGTTCTCGTCAGCGCACCACGAATAAGTAGTGCTATTAATCGTCACAGGCGACTGCTGCGCATGGGCTATCCCAAGCACACCCAAAAAAGTCAAGCAAAAAACCATCAAGGCTTTCACTTAGGACTCCTAATAAACATGCACTCGCAGCGACGCCGATGCGACGACTGAACACATCCAGTACTACGGCCAAATGGAGAAGAGAAGCCCGACGCGGGTCGGCAACGAAGGTGGAATCGGCGCCCCGTCGTTTCGCCGTTATTAGAGAACAGACAGATTCGCCGTTCCGTATTCTAGCTAACGCTGTTGCATTGATTCGAGTGTGTAGGGACCTTGTGTTGGATGCAGCACAGTTGTAATACGCTTGAAAGTCAGCAGCTTTTTTTTGGGGGTGAGCTGCAAGCCGCCAAAGGATGTGCTCCGTCCTACATCGACGGGATATTGGGCAAAGAGGTGGCCTCGTTCGTTCGGACAGGATCTTCGAAGCTGACGATATGGTGTTGAGATTAAGCTCATCCCGTCTCGCCAAATTCAGAATGCTGCAGTGCTAGCGGGAGACCACCTTCGGGCGCGCACTCAAGCGTCAAAATACGCCCTTCCCAGTCTTGCTCGTCAATCGAGTGAAGTGGAACAACTCGTCCGCGCAGGAGGAAGCGCCGCAATTGTGGTGGAGAAACGAAATACTGAGATGCCCAAGCCTGAGCCTCTTCCACATTTGAATAGAAGACCGTCTTAAACCGTTTCTGGGTTTCCCCCGAAAAGTGAAGAACTCAATCAGTCGCCTCCCGTCGACGGGTAATAAATCAACAGCAACTGATAGCGCCTCAATTAAAGCATCGACCTGCAGTACTGGAACATAACCACCGGATGCTGCAGGCCCTGCCAGCCGCCCTCTGCAAACTGTTTGAACGCGTCCTTAAAGCCAGGGGTCGCGGTCACCGCGCCGTCGCTCCAACTGCTCGGATTGCGGTCGCCCTCTACGTTCAGCGGGGCCAGCGCCTCGCCACAGAATTTGGCCGATTCGTCAAGCACCGCCTGCGCGGTATCCGAACCGCACCGCCCCGAAAAGAAGTAGAGGTGATCGACCGCGTGGCGCGGCCGCCGGCACGCGAATTCGATTTGAAGCAGCGGAATCTTCTGGCCGATCAGCCAGGAACACACGCCGTGCACGAGCTTCAGCATCAGCTCCTGGCCGAGCGAACCGATCGGGCCGATGGCTGGATTCGGCCGAATCACGACCTGTCCGAGCAGGCCGTCGCGCTTTGATTCGACGAAGAAATCGTCGACGACGATGTGAAAGAACTGCCCGAAGCGATGCAAGGCCGTTTCGAGGTTGCGGGCATCGAGCAGGCTGAGGCACAGGTACTTGAGCGTGCCGCTGCGCAGCGGACTCGAGAAGATGTACTTGATCCGGCGTGCGGGGACGATACTTGTCCCCCCGGCAACCGGCGGCGTTCGCACGGGTGTCACGCCAGCGAACCACCCCACTCCCCAAACCACTCAAAACCCTGTAGAATCGTGGGCTCTGCGGGCGTCGTATAATGGCTATTACCCCAG
>CAYPWK010000236.1:0-9085 GCA_964414365.1 uncultured Burkholderia sp. | reverse complement strand
GTCATCGTCATGACGTCGAATCTCGGCTCGCAGATGATTCAGGCCATGTCGGGGCAGCCGCAGGAGGAAATCAGGGATGCGGTCTGGGCCGAGGTGAAGCAGCAGTTCAGGCCCGAGTTCCTGAACCGGATCGACGAGGTCGTCGTGTTCCATGCGCTCGATCGCGAGAACATCGAAGCGATAGCGAAGATCCAACTGCAGCGGCTGCATGAGCGGCTCGCAAAACTCGACATGCAGCTCGTCATCTCCGACGAGGCGCTCGAGCAGATCGCGAAGGTCGGTTATGACCCGCTCTTCGGCGCACGTCCGCTCAAGCGCGCGATCCAGCAGGAGATCGAAAATCCGGTCGCCAAGCTGATTCTGTCGGGGCGGTTCGGGCCGAAGGATGTGATCCCGGTCGAGTTCGAGGACGGCAAGTTCGCGTTCGAGCGAGTCGTTCATTGAGATTGCGGCTGGCGGCGGCCGGGCGAGCGTTGCCCGGCCGCTTTTTTTATGCCTGAGGCTGCACGATCATGTTGAAAAAGGCACTTGACTTCGTGTGCACTCGAAGTCTTAACGTTGGGGGTGTCATGTCGGAAGCACTCACGATAGGCCAGATGGCCGCCGCGCTCGGCGTATCCACACATACGCTGCGCTACTACGAGCAAGCCGGGTTGCTGTTGCCGGTGTCTCGCACGAGTGCGGGCCACCGCCTCTATGCACGCGGCGATATCGAATGGCTGCGGTTCGTCATGCGGCTCAAAGCGACCGGTATGCCGATCGCGGGCATGCAGAAATTTGCCGCATTACGCGCACGCGGTGACGAAACGGTCGGCGAACGCCTCGTGCTGCTTGCCGAGCATCGCGCGACGGTGCTGGCGCAATTGCGGCAGCTGGAGGCGAACCTGGCGGCGATCGACGAGAAGATCGCTCACTACGAGACGCTTGCTGAGGACATGACCAGATAGGCGGCATCCGCCTCAACCTCACAACAAGGACTTACGATGGCACACACCGACAACCGAACCCACGACGAGCGCTACGCCCGAGGATGGGCCAAGCTGAAGGAGATCGATGGTCATGCGGGTGAGCGCGTCATCGAAGCGCTCACTCCAATCGCGCCCGACTTCGCGCGGCTTGTGATCGAGTTTCCTTTCGGCGATATCTATAGCCGCCCGGCGCTCGACCTCAAATCGCGGGAAATCGCGACGATTGCGGCACTGGCCGCGCTCGGCAATGCCACGCCGCAGCTCAAGGTGCATATCGAAGGCGCGCTCAACGTGGGATGCACACGAGAAGAGATCGTCGAAGTCTTTATTCAGATGGCCGTCTACGCGGGGTTTCCCGCGGCGCTGAATGCACTGTTTGCGGCACGCGAAGTTTTTGCGGCCCGCGATGCTCAGGAATCCTGATCGAGCGAGCTGACCGGTGAGCTCAAGCTATGAGCGCCGGCGGCCGCCCACTCTTCTCGCGCGTGCCGCGCGCTGATCGAGCGCAAATGCAGAAAAAGTGCACAACCGGCGGCCGCGAGGCTCGCGGCGCTTGCTGCCCAGAACCCGCGCGCGCCGGTAAGCCATATCGGCGCGTGGCCGAAGACGTTGAAGCCAAGCAGATAGCCGCCGCCCAGCCCGACGCCCCACAACGCGACCGCATAGATCATCGTCGGGACGACGGCGACGCGATAGGCGCGCAGCACAAAAGAGGTGACCGTCTGGAACGTATCGAAGAGATGGTAGACGAGCATGATCGGGATAAGCGGCATCGCGGCGGCAACGACAGCCGCGTCGGGCGTATACGCTGCAATAATCCACGGCCGCATCGCGAAGCTGATCGCCGCATAGCAGCAACCGATCGCGCACGCCAACGCAATGCCGTGTCGCGCGAGTGTTCGCGCCTCTTCATGACGATGCGCCCCGATCGCATGCGCGACGAGCGTTGAGGTGGCCACGCCGATCGCCATCGGCGTCATGTAGAGTACGGCGCCGAAATTGCTGGTGATCTGATGGCCCGCGAGCGTTGTCGTTCCGAAGCGTGCGATGAAAAGCGCCATGAATGCGTACGACGTGACCTCGATCAGAAACGAGAGGCCCATCGGCAGGCCGAGCTTCAAAAGACCGGCCTGCCTTCGCCAGTTGGGCCAGCAAAAGTGCCTGAAGATTTCGAACGGCGCAAAGACCTCGAGCCGCGCAAGCAACACAAGCCCAATGGCCGCGAGCGTGAAATTCACGACCGTGCTTGCGAGCGCGCAGCCGGGGCCACCAAGCGGCGGCACACCGAGACCGCCGAAGATGAACCAGTAGTCGAGTGCGATCTTGGCAGTCAGACCCGTGACCTGGAGCACCATGACGAGCCGCGGCATGCCGATGCCGTTGGCGAGCCCTGAATAGACACGGAATGCGAGCGCTGCAGGCAGCCCCGCGGCGGCAATGCGCAGATAGAGCTCGGTGCGATCGTAGAGGGCGGGCGGCACGTGCGAGATCGCGAGCAGCGGCGCCGGGAAGTACATGACTACGAAGCCGAGGACGGCAAGGGCGACGGCGAGCCACAGCGCCTGGCGCGCTTCCTCGCCGATTTCCGTCAACCGCCGCGCACCGAAAAGCTGCCCCGCGATAGGCTGCAGCGCGAGCACGACACCCGTCAACCCCAGAAAGACCGATACATAGATCGAATTTCCAAGACCGAGCGCGGCCAGGTCGACGGCCGAGTAACGGCCGACCATCGCCGTATCGATGACGCCGAAAGCGATGATCGCCAACTGCCCGATCAGCACCGGCCATGCAAGGCCGGCGATCTTGCGAATGTCTGTGAACATTGCGATAGCCATCAAAGTCGAGCTTTCGCGTCGATGAGTCGCCTCACCGGTGCCGGATCAGCGGCTTCCTGCGCGGCGGCGGCGCTTCTTTCGGACGGTCCACGCGCACGTAGAGCCGGAAGCGTTCATCGCGGTCGGCGGCGCGCCGGCCTTCCCAGACTAGCTGCCAGATATAGCTCGGCATTGGGCTTGGCGCGCTGAAATCCTGCGTGTCCTGACGCAATAGGACATCACAGTCGCCACTGAACGAGAACTGCATGTCGGCGAAATAGGCGAAGGAGGCGAGCTGAGCGTCGCCGAGCCGCACGGGCGATATGCAAGTGTAGTCGTCGGGAAGATGCTGAGCGATTTGAAGGGCAACGTCGCGATAAGTTCGACTGTAGTTGACGATCGGCAGCCACAGCGTCATCAGCAGCACCCACATCAGCGTGGTGCCCGCACTCGAGAGCACGACGCTGCGCCATAGCACCTTTGGATGCCGCGAAACGCGCCACCGCACGAGCGCGTACCAGCAGACCGTCACGGCAATCGCGCAGACGAACGAGAGGACATCGAAATGCGGCGTGAAACCGGGCACGAGGCGGCTCAGATTGCGCGCGAGCTGATGCGGGAACCCGGTCTGCGACGCGAGCCAGACGAGCCAGACAAACGTGCTCAGTATCGTGAAGGTGAGCACGGCGAACCAGTCGATTGCGTTGATCGCGCCGCGTTTCAACGTCGGCAGCGCGAACGCGGCCAGCGTTGCGAGCGGCGGCAGCAGCAACATGTAAAGGCGGTTTGTCTGGTGGCTCTGCAAAATAGACAGGATGAGGACCGGCACGATCACCGCGAGGGGTACGGCGATGTGCGGTTTGGTGCGCAGGCCGCCCCAGCTGTACCACGCCCATGCGGCGAGCGGCCACGCAGGCCACGAGAAGAGCGGCAGGTTCTTGAACGCGTAGACCACGACGTGGCCGGGCGGCGGCGAGAATCGATTGATGCTGCCGTTGAACCATTGCTCGATGAACCAGCGGGCATCCCCAGGATAAAGCTTGGAGACGACGGCGGGCCAGGCGCCCGCCACGACGAGCGCGAGCGGAATGCCAAAGGCGAACAGCCACGGCGAACGGGCCTCTTTTACAACCGCGGTCATGACAAGCGTGCCTATGAGCAGTGAGACGACGAGCAACGGATTGCCCGTTAGCCCCACAAGCCCGAGGCCCAGGCCCCAACAGAGCGCCCCCTGCAAAGGCTTGTCGAGGCCGCGTATAAGCCCGTACACGATGAGCGCGATGCTCATGAATTGCGCGAGTTGCGGCGTCGTTTCGTGCCCCCGCTCGGCCAGACCGAATGAAGCGAGCAGGATCAGCAGCGCCCCGTCTGCGAGCGTACGGCCGTAATCGCGCGGCTCCGGCTCGCCGCCGAAGGCGTACTTGAACGGTTGCACTTCGGGGCGACGTCCGAGCAGGTAGGCTGCATACCAGACGAACGCGCAAGTCAGGCAAAACAGGATGCCGGTCGAGACTCGCGATGCGTCGGCCGCGTCGACCCACGGCGCGAGCAGGCGGATCGTCATTGCGCCGAGCCAGTAGCCGCCGGGGCCGCTCTCCGTAATGAATTTCCCGACGAGATTCGGCAGCAGCCAGTCGTGCAGGTCGCCGTTCGCCATCGTCCACATGACGCCGAAGCCCGCCGCGTCCTCGTTTTTCCACGGGTCGCGGCCGAAGAGGCCGAAAGCGGCGTAGATGATGGAAATCGCGAGCAGCAACGAGCGTGGCAGCGCGCGAGTCGAGGAGGCGGTGAGGCGGACGACGGTTCTCATGCAGATGGGCGGCGGTCGTTGTATTTATTCGGCGCGTTTCGGGATGCGGCATTGTAGACGGCGGCAATGCCCGGTGTCAGCGATTGCGGTGCTCGTCACCGCAGGCGATCGATTGCCCGGCGGAGTGGCCGACGAGTGGTCAAGGCGCATTGGCGGCGGCATCGACAGACCCAAATAAAAAAAGGCAGCCGAGGCTGCCTTTTATTTCGCCCCACGGCCCTTTCTTGCCGCTCGACGGGTGGCGTCGTGTTACTTCGCCGTTGCCTTGGCACCTGCGCGTGCGCCGAACTTCTTGTTGAATTTCTCGACGCGGCCTGCCGTGTCCATAATCTTTTGCTGGCCCGTGTAGAAAGGGTGCGATTCGGACGACACTTCGATCTTGGCAAGCGGATACGTCTTGCCGTTGTAATCGACGGTTTCACGAGTCTGGATCGTCGAGCGCGTCACGAACATGAAGCCGTTCGACATGTCTTGGAAAACGACTTCGCGGTAATCGGGGTGAATGCCTTGTTTCATGGTCTTTCCTTCAGTCTGGCGGTAGCCAGCCCGCGCGCCGAAGCGCTGCTGCTCCGCGATGCATGACGTCACCACGCACGGGAGCGGCATTGGCGCGAGCCACTTGCCTAAGGTCGAAAAACGGTGATTGTGCCACAGAATCAGACGGTTGACGAATTATTTGCATGTTTTGGCGAGGCAGCGCCGCCGGCGCTGCCACCAAGCACGCCGGTGCGGGCCGGGTCTTGTCGGTAATAGCGGGCGAGTAACCTGTAGAGTTCCGGGTATTCCGCCTCGAAAGCATGCGGCGTGACGAAGAGCGCTTCGCTGCATACCGCGAAGAACTCCGAAGGGTGGTCGGCTGCATACGGGTCGATCAGCGATTCGCGCTCGAAACGCGCCCAGCGGCGCTCCGGAACGGCGTCGACTTTCGCGCAGAACTGGTCATAAGCGTTGTCGAACACGTCGGCCCACGCTTGTGAGTCGAGCGGTGCGTGCCAGCGGCGAAAGAGCGGCGGATGGCCGTCCGCCTCGCCCGTCAGCATATCGATCTTGTGCGCGAACTCGTGAATGACGACGTTGTAGGCCTCTTTGCCGTCCGTCATCTGCGCGTCTTCCCACGAGATAAGGACCGGTCCGCCTTCCCAGGCCTCGCCGCTCGCGTCGTGCTCGACTTCATGCACGACGCCCGCTTCGTCTTCGACCGTCTTGCGGATCACGAACTCGCCCGGGTAGACAATCACGCCCACCCATCCACGGTAGAGATCGAGATCGAGGTTGAGCACCGGCAGCGATGCCTGAGCGGCGATTGCGACCGTCATCGCATCGGTGAGCTCGAGTTCGTGCGCCGGGGAAAACTCCTTTTGCGCGATGAACAAGCTCGTCAGCTCGCGCAACCGCAGGAGATCCGGCGCATCGAGATACGCGAGAAACGGCAGACGATCGAGCGTGTCCTGCCACAGCGCATCCGAGATCGCGTGAGTGCGCAATGCGCGCTCGCGCCGCCGTGTCTCGAGCCAGTTGGTCAGTCGTGAAAACATCGTCTGAGCGCCCCCTCGGGGGCAGCCACGCAGGGAGCTTGGGGCCGTTCCAATGCGCTGTGCCGCAACCCGTTTCCGAGACGCGTTACCCGCCGCGGCGCATCATTTCGAAGAACTCGGAATTGCCCTTCGTCTGCCGGATCTTGTCGAGCAGGAATTCCATCGCTTCGACTTCATCCATGTCATGGATGAACTTGCGCAGCACCCAGATCTTTTGCAGGATCTCAGGCTTGATCAGAAGTTCCTCGCGACGCGTGCCCGACTTATTGAGGTTGATCGACGGATAGACGCGCTTTTCCGCCAGGCGGCGCTCCAAGTGCACCTCCATGTTGCCGGTGCCCTTGAACTCTTCATAGATCACGTCGTCCATCCGGCTGCCGGTTTCAATCAGCGCCGTGCCGATGATCGTCAGGGAGCCGCCTTCCTCGATATTGCGCGCAGCGCCGAAAAACCGCTTTGGCCGCTGCAGGGCATTGGCATCGACACCGCCCGTCAGCACCTTGCCCGAGGCTGGGATCACGGTGTTGTATGCGCGTGCGAGACGTGTGATCGAATCCAGGAGAATCACGACGTCGTGCTTCATTTCGACAAGCCGTTTCGCCTTCTCGATCACCATCTCGGCGACCTGTACGTGACGCGTGGCCGGTTCGTCGAAAGTCGACGCGATTACTTCGCCCGCTACCGATCGCTGCATTTCCGTCACTTCCTCGGGCCGCTCGTCGATGAGCAGCACAAAGAGCACGACGTCGGGGTGGTTCTGCTTGATCGCGTGCGCGATGTGCTGAAGCATGACCGTCTTGCCCGACTTCGGCGAGGCGACGAGAAGACCACGCTGTCCTTTGCCGATCGGCGCAATCATATCGATGATGCGCCCAGTGACGTTTTCCTCGCCGCGCATTTCGCGCTCGAGCAAAAGCGGCTTGTTCGGGTGCAGCGGCGTGAGGTTTTCGAACATGATCTTATGTTTCGAAGCCTCGGGCGGCTGCCCGTTGACCTTGTCGACCTTGACCAGGGCGAAGTAGCGCTCACCGTCTTTCGGCGTGCGCACTTCGCCTTCGATCGTATCGCCCGTGTGTAGGTTGAAGCGCCGGATCTGCGAGGGGCTGATATAGATGTCGTCCGTGCTCGCGAGGTACGACATTTCGGGCGAACGCAGGAAGCCGAAGCCGTCCGGCAGCACTTCGAGGGTGCCGTCGCCGAAAATGGTCTCGCCGGTCTTGGCGCGCTTTTTGAGAATGGCGAACATCAGTTCCTGCTTGCGCAGTCGGTTCGCGCTTTCGATCTCGAGGCCATTCGCCATCTCGATCAATTGAGACACGTGCAGAGACTTGAGCTCGGATAAATGCATACGGGATCCCGCCGGGGAGAGAAGGTGCGACGAAAGAAATCAGGAGGGGAATGAGCGAGAACCGCTCAGGGGTTTGTACGTCTTCTTGAGTCTTGTGATTCTAGCATAGCACACGCCTTGCCACGGCCGCGTGCGCCGAAGGGAAGCATGCCGGGCTTGTTGCACAGCGACAACAAGCCCGGGCTTGCGAATCAGAGATGGCTATCGAGGAATGCCGTCAACTGTGATTTCGACAACGCGCCGACTTTTTGCGCCGCGACCGCGCCGTTCTTGAAGAGAATCAGCGTCGGGATGCCGCGCACGCCGAACTTGGCCGGTGTCGCCTGGTGCTCGTCAACGTTGATCTTCGCGATTTGCAGACGATCGGCATAGTCCTTGGCGATTTCGTCGAGGATCGGGGCGATCATCTTGCAGGGGCCGCACCACTCGGCCCAAAAGTCGAGCAGGACAGGCTTGTCGGACTTCACGACATCCTGCTCGAACGATACGTCGCTGATGTGCTTGATTTGTTCGCTCATTTAAATACCTCTGCGGGGTTCCTGGCCCGAGACTGAATTGCCCGCCACGATACACCAAAACGAGAAAACGTTCCGAGCGTGCTCGTTCGGGCAGGACAGGCGTCCGAACGCTCGAAGGGCAGGGATTGCGCACAGGGGGCTTTCGGAAGCGGAGCGAGCCGTCGTTGCCGCGGTTCGCCGATTACGGGTCATTCGGTTGCCATATTAGCCCAAATCGCTATTCGCCGCGCGAAGCCGATAGCTGGTGCCGAGCGGGACGCGGCGGCGCGGGGTCGTCGGAGCCCTTCACGCCACTCGCTCGGTTTGGCGATTCGGTTTCGCGATTCGCTGCAAGCACTCGAACGCAGGTGAGCCGCAGATAAAGCGTTCGCGTATCCAACGATGCAGGAGTCGCGCGCCGCGCCCTTCGATGATAGAATGCGATGTGACGGGCCTCCTCGCATGGAGGGACGGTCAACCTGGTCAGGTCGGGAACGAAGCAGCCACAGCCGTTTTCCGCCAGTGCCGAGGGTCGGGCTCGTCACCCTTCGCTTTATCCCCCCGTTTTTTCTTTTCCCTCGTTTCCCGTTCGGCAGTGAGCAATCGGGCGTTAGCTTCATTCGCGGGCGCGGCCTTTCTCGCGCCCGACCAGAGCGTCATGGCAACGGGCGGCGCGGCGCGCTACGATGCGCTGCTGCCCGAGGCCTATGCTTGGGCCTCGCATTCTTGCTGATACAATTCCGCGATGACCTATCAAGTTCTCGCACGCAAATGGCGGCCGAAGGATTTTGCTTCGCTCGTCGGACAAGAACACGTCGTGCGTGCGCTCACGCACGCGCTTGACGGCGCACGCCTGCATCACGCCTATCTCTTCACGGGCACGCGCGGGGTCGGCAAGACCACGCTTTCGCGCATTTTCGCGAAAGCGCTCAATTGCGAAAGCGGTATCACGGCGACGCCATGCGGCGTTTGCCGCGCATGCCGTGAAATCGACGAAGGCCGGTTCGTCGATTATGTCGAAATGGACGCCGCGAGCAATCGCGGCGTCGACGAAATGGCTGCCTTGCTCGAGCGGGCCGTCTACGCGCCCGTCGATGCACGCTTCAAGGTCTA
>CAYPWK010000235.1:0-9096 GCA_964414365.1 uncultured Burkholderia sp. | reverse complement strand
ATGCGTAATAACCGTGCGTGGTCACGCCGTCGATGTAGTTGGCCAATCCAAGCGACGCGTACGTGCTCAACAAATTGCCCGTGCAATAGACCGTGCAGTAGGTACCCGGCACCGGGCTGGTCGGCCCCATCACCACTGCATGCGGATCGGTGGAGTGCAGCCCTTTATAGGCCGCCGCATACATTGCCACCAAATTGGAAGGCGAGTCCTTCCAGTTCGGCTCCCACGTCACCTGGTAGTAGTTGTTCCGCTGATTCGGAAAATACGCTTGGCGTATGGCTTCGGTGTCCGTTCCCACTCGCGCCATATATCGTTGGTAGTAGCTCAAGTCGATAGGAGCGTGGTCGCGATCCTTGTGTGTTCGCGCCGGACTTGCCCACGCGGGCACCCCATCGAGCCGCACGAGCCTCATCACTTTGCCCGTCTTATAGGACGCGTCCGCGTGGGAGATCGATGGCGTCCACGAGTCCGGCCGGTCCGGCTCCATGACGGAGAGCTGCCGATCGTCGATTGTCTGTGATATTCCCAGGGCCGCAAGCATTTGCGGGTGGCCGTTGAACCCTTGCATGCCGAAACGATGCTGATCCTGATGCTGGAAAGTGACGGCAGGAAGGTATGCGGAGACATTGGGCAAGATTCCGAACGTTGCCATTCCGGCAGGGCGGGTGCCAGCGCGCGGCAGGGTTCGCCTTGCCTTGGAAAGCGTCGCCGACACGGCGAAATAACCGCTCATCGTGGCTTTGCACGAAAGCGTGGTCGTGCGAGTGCCGCCCGCGACGGGAAAAGTGCCGCTGCCCTTGACATTGCCTACATGGTCCAGGATCGACCACATGACATTGTCTGCCGCAGGCGCAGCCGTGACGAACGATAGGGTGAACGCGCTGCCTTGTGCAAACATGCGTGTGCCGTCTGAGCTTGGGGTATCGGCTGTGATGGGTCCGTTGGCGACGCCCCCGTATGCCGTTAAGGGGTTCGTGCAGGCAACGGCTGTCGTCGAGTTCGGCATGGAATCCGAAGCTGATGCGGGAGCAGCGCGCCGAGGCGTGCTCATCGTCGCTTGCGATAGTGACGATGTAAAGACGAAGGCGGGCATTGCCATTTGCGCATTGGTGCTCGGAAAGCCGAGACCAAAGATGACGGATAAGCCGGCGACAAGCGGTCGCAACGCTGCGCGAGGCGGAACCATCGGAGCCGAAGCAAAGCTTGTACGCACGGTTTTCCATTTGACGTCAGCGGTAAGGAATTAAAAGGGAGCAAAAAGCACGCCCCTTATCATCGGCAGCTCTTATCGAGCGCCGCAATGCTTTATGTTTAATGGCTCGCGCGAAAAACGCCGCGATGTTTTTTTCACGATGCCATTGGCCCACAAATTATTAGCTTGCGCGTGGGGCGGCTCGGCGTTACGCCGACGTTACGTAACGAGTCGCCACGTGCAGAGCATGTGAGACGCTCATACGCGGCTGGACACTGTGCGCTTCGCACAACCCCGTCAATCAGGAAGCCGTGGCTGCCCTGGTGGAATTCCCCGGTGAACACGTCACCATCGTTGGCACGGTTTCTGCGAAATGTAGAGCAACGCTCTCGTATGCAAGCGGGAGAAGAGCAATTGCAAAGGTGATCCCTGCTACGCGATGGCGGGAATTCATGATGAAAATCGGGGGCTATGGTGAGGCGAAAAGATCGTCCAAAGAGAACGCTCTGGCAACCTGAGCAAGACGCCATCGCCATTACCGGCTATCTGGATTTCTTGCTCCAGGCCCGCTGGTCGATTCTCGCTTACGTTGCGATCGCCACTCTCCTTGGTGCGGCGTATGCATTTTTCTCCAAGCCGGTCTATCAAGCTGGTCTGTTGGTTGAGGTCGAAGAGCGATCCAACTCGGCCAAGGGCCTGCTCAGCGACGTCTCTTCCCTTTTCAACGTTAAGACCGAGACGCCAACCGAGATCGAGATTTTGCGATCGAGACGGGTTGTGTCCGGGGCGGTGGATAGGCTTCATCTGTATGTCAGTGCCGAGCCTCGTTATTTTCCCCTCGCCGGATCGCTCATCGCTGCTCGGAGCCAGCGATTGTCGGAGCCAGGCCTTTGGGGGCGTGGCGGCTTTGCATGGGGGAACGAGCGCATTGACGTCAAGACGTTCGACGTGCCGCAGGAATTCTATGGCGAGCGATTCGATCTCGAGTTCCTCGGACACGGGACCTATCGCCTGACTTCTCCGGACGGCAGCCGTTCGTTCGAAGGCGGCGTGGGTAGGCCCGAGACATTTCGAATGCCGGACGGCACGATCGCATTGGAGGTTTCGTCGATCAATGCGCGACCGGGCATCCGCTTTACGCTGACGCGTGCTTCGAGGCTGCAGACCATCGCGCAACTGCAGGAACGGCTCCATTTCTCCGATAGGACCAAGGAGTCGCGCGTGGTCGAGGTGACGCTCGAATGCACGGACCGCTTGCAGTGCCGAGACATCATGCATGCAATCGGCGCGGAGTACGTCGCACAGAATGTCGAGCGAAAAGCCGCCGATGCGGCGCAGTCCTTGGTGTTCCTCGACGCACAATTACCCGCGCTAAGAAAACAGCTTGACGATTCGGAGGAGAAATACAGGCGCTTTAGAGACGCCAACGGAACCATAAACCTGAGCGCGGAAGGCCAGTCAATGCTGCAGCAGTCCACCGGCCTACAAGAGAAGCTTCTGCAGTTGAAGATACAGAAAGGAGATCTGTCGATCCGCTTTTCGCCTACGCATCCGAGCATTATTGCGCTCGATGGGCGAATCAGCGAGTTGGAACACGCCGTCGACGAATCGGATCGGGCCATCGCGCGATTGCCGGAGACCGAGCGCAAGGCAATCGGGTTGATGCGCAATGTCCAAGTCGATACCGCGCTGTATTCGGGCCTGATGAACAACGGCCAGCAACTGAAGGTCATCAAAGCCGGCAGGACCGGCACGGTTCGCCTGGTCGACGACGCAGCGATGCCGGTGCGACCGGTCAAGCCGAAGCGGCTCCTTATCATCGGTCTGGCGTTGATGCTCGGCGTCATATTAGGTGTCGTTGCCGCGTCTGTGCGCAAGGCTTTCTTTGGCAGCTTGCCTGATTCTCGCGAGCTCGAGCGACGTACTGGCCTGAACGTGTTAGGAACAGTTCCGCAAAGCAAGACGGAAACGTCCCTTCGGTCCGGGGCGCGACATAAAGGGGCGGCGACAACGCTGCTCGCACATCGGCAACCTCACGATCCCGCCATGGAAAGCATGCGTGGTCTACGCAGTGCGTTGCATTACGCGGTGCAGAGCGCGCCAAACAATATCGTAACGTTGGCTGGACTCACGGCTGGAGTCGGCAGCTCCTTCATTTCCGCGAATTTCGCCGAGGTTCTGGCAGCCGGCGGCAGAAAGGTGCTGCTGATCGATGGCGATCTCCACGACGGTCGCTTGAACGAATACTTTCAGATGCCGCGTGCCAGCGGCCTTGCCGAGCTGATAGCCGGGACGAAGACGATCGAGCACGTGACTCGCCCTCTCAGTGGCGGCGGCCTCGCTTTCATCCCGACAGGCGCCTTGCCACGCCACCCGTCGGAACTCATTTCGTCGGGGGCGCTGCGAAGCAAGCTAGAGCTGCTTGCAAAAAACTACGACGTCGTGCTCATCGATGCGCCACCCATTCTCGCAGCGTCAGACGCCCAGGCGTTGGGTGCACTTTCCGGAAGCGTGTTTCTCATCGCTCGCCACGGGGTGAGCAAGCTGGCTGAAATCCGCGAAGCCATGAAGCGGCTGCGACTCGCGGGCGTCATCGCGAATGGAATGATCGTCAACGGCATAAAGCAGAGCAGGAGGGGTGATTACAGAAGCGCTTCGAAAGACGGCCGCTTTGGCGCGGCATTCTACTTCAAAGACGGGCGGACCCATGTCCAGACAAATTGAAAACATCGGAAGTGAGAGCGTCGGTTTCGGGCTCTTACAAGAGCGAGTGGCGTTGTTGAAGCGAGCCTTGCACGATGCAAGCGATAGATGGTTACGCAGAGCAAAATTTCTCATGCCCGATCACGTGTCCTTGGCTGTCTCTCATCGCAGGAAGATCGGAAGATTTCCGAGGTTCAGAAATCCCGAGACGTTCAATGAAATGATTCTCGCCCGATGTCTTCATCCGAATCCGCGGTGGAGCACGCTGACCGACAAGCTGGCTGTTCGCAAATACGTCAGGGACAGGATCGGCGAAAAGTATCTGATCCCGCTGATCGCGGCACCTGAAGTATTCACGCAAGAAGTTTTCAGCTCTTTGCCCGCTTCTTTCGTCATGAAGGCGAATCATGGCTCTGCATTTGTCGAGATTGTTCGGGATAGATCGAAAAGATCGTTCGACGAATTGCGCGGAATAGCGGACAAGTGGCTCCGAACCGACTACTACCGCCAAGGGCGGGAGCGGCACTATCGTGCAATCAAGCCGCGTGTGTTCTTTGAAACGTTGCTTCTCGATAGCTCCGGCAAGATCCCGCCGGACTTCAAGATGAACATGTTCGGACAAACGTCTGACGGCCCCATCATCTACACGGGCGTGGTGCATGACAGATTCGAGAACGAGCGTATCGACCTTTACGACGCACATTGGCGTCGGCTGGATTTGGAACTGGGCAATTTTTCCGGCAGCAATAATCCTCCGCCGCCCCCGCCGAACTGGGAAGAGGCGATCAGAGTAGCGATGCGCTTGGCAGAAGGGCTGGGCTACGTGCGCGTCGATCTCTATGTGTTCGACAACAAGATTTACTTTGGCGAGTTGACCTTCACGCCCGGTGGGGGAATCTTTCCCTTTTCTCCCGATCGTTACGACTACGAATGGGGACGTCTTTTCAAGGCGATGACTTGATCCGAGATCGATATGAAAAACGATGCCATCAATGTTGATCCGATCGAATCCGCGGTCGACGCCGCGCTTGTCGAGATCGAGCGATCCCTGTGCTTGTCGACTCAGATCGACTCGGGCCTGGATACCGAGGCGGTGGCCACATTCGGAGCCGGACTCGATTGGATCCAGCGATTCGTCATGCAGCCGCATGCAAGCCTCGGCCGAAAGGGGGCGGTCTGTCCGTTCGCGCGGCCGGTTCATGAAGAGCCGGCTCTGTACTTTTGTGCGTTCGACTGCGCTGAGATGATCTTCGAGACGTATATCGAAATCATGCTGCGGATTCCGAAGCTCTACAGCAGAATTTCAGGCGGTTTTGCGGGCCGCTCCAATTTGCTGTCGCTGTGCGTTTTTCCGAGAAGGCTGCCTGCTGCTTCGTATTACAAGTTCATAGACTGCGCGCATTCGATAGTGAAACCGATGTACATGAACGCCGGGCTGATGATCGGGGAGTTTCATCCGCTAAGCGCCGTCCGTGGGGTGCATTCGAACTCGATATTTCCGCTGCGTGCCGACGTGCCATTCTTTGCCATACGCTCAACGGCCGTGCATGACATCCTGTTCATCGATCGGGAATCTGGGTCTGCTGGTCAACGCCTTCATGAGCTCGAATGCTACCTGCGCTCGGCGCGCGAGCTGTTGCCGGGTGGCGAGATCGGGCGCATAGAAGCGCGCATCGAACAACTTAAGTCGCAGCTGATCTCGGACAAAGTTGTTGCTGACACAGCCGTTTTGGGGTGATTCGTTTCCGGCGTGCTCGGGCGACTTGGATTGATCTATTGAAATTGTTTGCCAACTACAGGAACCTATAGGTGGATACGGACGAGCTGTCATGGGAAGAATGGCAATCGCTATGCGAGATCATGAACGGTTACATCAAGACTCAGGTCCTGTCGACCGCGTGCGACCTTGAAGTCTTCGATGTCATCGAGAAGGGGGCGACTGTATCGTCGTTGCCCGAAATGCTCGGGATAGACGAATACGGGTGCCGGGTCCTCCTGTTGGGCCTCAAGACCTTGGGGCTCGTCCGTGTCGACGGCTCAGGGGTGATTCACAATCTGCCGTTGGTGCAGCGCTGCCTTTTGCGGGACTCGTCGCACTCGATGGTGCCGTTCGTGCATCTGAACGACAAGATTCAACACAGAGCCTGCCTGCACTTCACGACAGCATTGCGAGAGCGGCACAATGCCGGATTGAATGAATTCGAAGGCGATGCCCGTACGCTATATGGACGCATGGCCGAGAATCCGGGATTGGAGGCGCTATTCCACGAGGGGATGGGAGCTTACACGCGGCTCTCGCCGCGCATGATGGACATGAGGGAACTGGCGGATGTCTCGACGCTGTTGGACGTCGGCGGTGGCGATGGCACGAACGCGATCCGGTTATGCGAACGATACCCTTCGCTCAGAGTCGTTCTTCTCGACCTTCCGTCCGTCGTTCAGAAAGCACGCCAAAACATCGACGAGTGTGGCCTCTCGCAGCGCATCACTTGCATCGCTGCCGACATGTTTTCGGACGCTTGGCCGCACGGTTGCGATGGCGTCATGTTTTCACACGTGGTCGAAATCTTCGGGCCGGAAAAGATCCAATTCCTTTACGGAAAAGCACGCGCATATCTGACTCGCGGACAACTCTTCATTTGGACGTTGATGTGCGATCCGGACGAGTCCGGCGGCCTGCAGGCAGTGAAGTCTTCGCTCTACTTCCTTACGGTTGCGAGTGGAGAGGGGATGGCCTATCCGGCCAGCGATCACCGCAGCTGGTTAAGGCAGGCGGGATTCTCTCTAATAGCGGAGTACGACGCCCGCGCCATCAGTCATGGTGCGCTCGTTGCCCAGTAACGCTGTCTGCTTTGCAGGGAGCGACTCACGGCTTGATCGGGGGCAGGGTAACCACGCCGAGCCAGAAATCGTTGATGCTGCGAACGACGTCGGTAAACTTCGAGAAGTCCACAGGTTTGGTGATATAGCAATTCGCATGTAGGCCATAGGAGCGCACCACGTCCTCTTCTGCTTTCGACGTGGTCAGGATCACGACCGGAATCGTGCCAAGTTCCGGGTCGGCTTTCAATTCCTCGAGCACCTCCCGGCCGCTTTTTCTGGGCAGATTGAGGTCGAGAATGATCATGCCTGGCCGCCGAGCCGTCGCATACGGCCCTTGACGTCTGAGATATTCCATCGCAGCCACGCCGTCGTCCACGACCCGAAGCGGGTTGAGCACCTTGTAGTACTCGAGCGCTTCGCGGGTCATCATAACGTCGGTCGGACTATCCTCCACCAGCAGGATATCGATCAGATTGCCTTTTGAATCGACAAGCATGGATTACCTCCATCCGATTGAACGGTTATTTCCATTCGTGGCCGCCGTCTCGCGGCAGTGTGAAAAAGAACGTGGTGCCGTTGCCGGGGTGCGACTCGACCCAGATGCGGCCGCCGTGGTGTTCGACGATGCGCTTGCAAAGCGCTAGTCCGATGCCCGTGCCAGGATAGTCGCGACGCGTGTGCAAGCGCTGAAAGATGAGGAAAATCCGTTCAAAAAACTGCGGGTCGATTCCAATTCCGTTATCCCGGACATGAAACACCCAGGCATCGCCGCGAGCGTCGGCTCCCACCCAAATTTGCAATGGGCGGTCTTTGCTTCGGAATTTGATCGCATTTCCCACCAGGTTCTGGAAGAGCAACGAGAGCTGCGTGGAAATCGCATGGACCACGGGCAGTCCCTCATGAATGATCTGGGCGCCGCTCGCCTCGATGGCGGCGCTCAGGTTCCGGAGTGCATACTTGAGCGCCTGGTCAGATTCTGTCGGTTGCCACGGCTCCCCGGACCTTCCCACGCGCGAGAAGGCAAGCAGATCGTCGATTAGCGTCTGCATCCTACCCGCCCCGTCGACGGCATGTCCAATATATTCGTCGGCCCGTGTGTCGAGCTGTCCAAGATAGCGTCGTTGCAATAGCTGCAGGGGTCCCGCAATGGCCCGCAGCGGCTCCTGAAGGTCGTGCGAGGCGACGTAGGCGAACTGTTCGAGGTCATGGTTCGAGCGGGCTAGCTCCTCGGTTCGTTGGCGCAGCTCTTCCTCGGCTCTTTTGCGTTCGGTAATGTCGGCGATTGCGGCAAGCACGAACGAGCCTGTGGACGTCTCGACCGGGTTGAGTCCAATTTCCACCGGAAATTCCGAGCCGTCTTTGCGCTGGCCGTTGAGATCTCGGCCTGCGCCCATCCGGCGCGCGCTTGGAGTGCGGAAAAAACTTTCCCGCAGAGCCGGATGCGCGGTGCGATAACGTTGCGGCAAGAGGATTTCGACAGGCTGGCCGATCAGCTCGTCGCGCCCGAATCCGAAAATCGATTCGGTCAACGCATTGACCAGCGCCATACGCCCGGTATGGTCCGCCATTACTATCGCGGTAGGTGCGGATTCGACAGTCGCCCGGAAAAGATCTTCAGCCCGCTTGCGCTCGCCCACCTCCTTCAGAAGCACTTCATTCGCCCGCTCTAGCTCATTTCGCGAAACAGTAGTTTTCCTGAGCGCCTCCACCATCTCGTTGAACGCCCGTGAAAGCTCCCCAATCTCGTTGCTCGACGTGACGGCAAGTCGGTGCTCGAGGTCGCCTGCGCCGACAATCACTGTGCCCTCACGCAGCAAGGCGAGCGGCCGGATGACGCTTCGGAGCACAAGAATCAATGTCGCCAACAGCGCCATCACTGCCACGGCTCCGAATAGCACAGCTGCTTCGGTCATTCGCTGCTGAGCCTTCCGCACGCCGCGCCGGGTGCTGTCGGAAAGGTTGAGCGCGTCCGAAATCATGTCCTGTGCGCGGTTCAGGATCTGTCCCGTTAGTCGGACCTCGAGTGCCTGCATCACCACGTCGTTGCTGCCGTCGGCTTCCCTACGGTCGCGGAGCAATTCCGCAAACAACGCGTCGATGTTCTCACGTCGATGGCGAAGGTTATCGAGCGTAGCCATCTCTTCCTTGCCGGCGAATCCCGTCGCCTCGGAGAGTAATTTCCCAAGCGATGCATCGCGCAACTGCCATTGGGCACGTGGGCGCTCTTCGTGGCCTCGTACATACTCGAGCGTCAGGTACCGGAGGGAGCTGACGGCATTCAAAATGCGGCTGGCAGTCTCGTTGTTGGCAAGGTCCGTCTTCACCTGTTGACTGGCGACGAATAGTGCTGCGCCCATGATCGTCATGGCAAGCGCCGC
>CAYPWK010000234.1:0-9103 GCA_964414365.1 uncultured Burkholderia sp. | reverse complement strand
GTAGATAACCCGATGTGAGGTAGTAGCCGCTGCCGCCGCCGATGGTGAGCAGCAGGTTCACGAACAGGATCGAGCGATAGTCGCGAGAGAACAGCGTCTTCAACGGCGAGCGCACGACTTCCAACGGCACGCTCTTGCTCTGCGCTGCCTTGGCGGCCTTCTCAGCCGCGAGCTTCTTCCACAACGGCGACTCTTCAAGGCTGTTGAACACGAAGACACCGAGCGCCGAACTGATGATGCCGGTGAAGAACATGCAGCGCCAGCCCCATACGTCGAAAAGATCGCCGGGGAACAGCGACGACATCGCGAGATACGTCAGCGACGCGAGCAGCGCGCCAAGTCCCGCGCCCCCGCCACCGATCAGCCCGGACACCGCGCCGCGATACTTCGGTGCGACGGATTCCGTGCCGATCGTGTGCGTCGACGCAACCACGCCGCCGACGAACACGCCCTGCACGAGATGCAGCAGCAGGAAGACGATTGGCGCCATGACACCCACCTGCGCGACGGTCGGCAACAAGCCGAACGCCGCCGTCGACAAGCCGACGCCAATCACCGCGATGATCATCGCGCCTTTGCGTCCGTGCCGGTCGGCGTAAGAACCGAACAGCGCCGAACCGAGGGGGCGCATCAAGAGTGTTACGGCGAACGACGCATAGACTGCCGCGAGCGAGAGCATCGCGTGTTCGGATGGGAAGAACAGACGCCCCACGATCGGCGCAACGTACAACAGCACGAACAGATCAAACAAATCGAGTGCCCAGCCGAGACACGAAGCTGCTACTGCACCCATCACCTGCCGCTGGTCGATAGCCGGCACGACGGCGCTATTTTGCGCTGCAACGGACATCATTCGTCTCCTTGAATGTCACCGAGCCGTCTGTCGATCGACCCCGTGTTGAAGGCACGTTCGCTTGCGAGCTCTTCTTGACGTTAAAAAATCATTCAGCGCACCGCGGCGAGCGGCGTCGCAATCGACGCACCGCCTGCGCGCGGCTTCTTGACCATAGCATCGGCGATCTTCTCGGCGATCATGATGGTCGGGATATTCGTGTTCGCCGAAGGCAGCCGTGGCATCAGCGATGCATCGACGACACGCAAGCCCTGCGTGCCGTGCACACGGCCTTCGGTATCGGTGACGGCGCCGCGCTCGCGCGCGTCGCCCATGCGGCACGTGCCGCTCGCATGCCACACGCCGAAGACGTTTGCGCGAATGAATTCCGCGAGCGCGCGCTCATCGGCAAGCAGCGCGGACATCTGCTGACCGCCCGTGAAGAAGCGTTCAATCAGCGCGCGGCGGATCGGCGCAGGTGTATCGAGCAGAACGCCGAGCATCGATGTCAACAGCGCATTGCCCCATCCTGCACGGCTCAACGCCTTCACGCGCGGCGAGAACGCTGCAGGGAAGAAGTCGCGCTGATCGCCGCCGAGTCCCGACGCCGCGACCACCTTCGTCAGCATTCGAACGCCAACCGCGAGTCGTTCGAGATCGCGCTCATCGTCGAGCAGGTTGAGCTCGACGCGCGGCGCGACCGCTGCATCGGGCGAGATGAGTTGGACACTGCCGCGCGAATACGGCCGGTTGCACCACAGAAAGAATAGTCCGAGCCGGTTGCCGAGCGAATGCCACGCGGCACGCGTCGCGCTCGACAGGTACAGGTCGGATACCTCGCAACCCTCGACACCCGATGTGAAGCGCGCGGCCGCCATGCTCGCGCGGCGCCGCGTTAGTGGCATACGAAAGCGCGGCTCGAGAAAATGACAGAACGTGAGCGACGGATGATCCTGAAGATTGCGTCCGACGCCGGGCAAATCGACCCGGCATCCGATGCCGAGCTCGGAAAGTTCGCGCTTCGAGCCGATGCCCGCGCGCATCAACAACGTAGGCGATTGAAGCGCGCCTGCGCATACGACGACTTCAGCGGCGTCGAAATGCGCGCGCTCACCATTGGACGCCACGGCGACCACGCCTCGAGCAGCGGTGCCCTCCATCACGATGCGCTCGACACGCAGGTTCGAATGGACGCTCAAATTGGGCCGCTTGCGCGTCGCTTCGTCGAGATACGCAATGGCGGTCGACACGCGCCTGTCGTCGATATTCGAGAACGCGCCGGGGAACAGGCCATCGCCAAACTCGGCGTTCTGATCCTGCAGCGTGGCGAAGCCATTCGCGCGCAGGCCGTCCGCGAAAGCGTGACAAAACGGCGGCCAGTCTTCGGGCATGATGCGGCGAATGGGCACCGGGCCATCGTTGCCATGCAAGTCGCCGCCGGGGAAATTCACGTCACGTTCGAGCTTGCGGAAATACGGCAGCACGTCATTCCATGCCCAGCCCGTCGCACCATTCGCGGCCCATTCGTCATAGTCGCGCGGCAAGCCGCGATTGGCGGACTGCACGTTGATGCTCGAACCGCCGCCCATCACGCGGCCCTGCTCATAGACGCGCGGCGCCGACGCCTCTTTCGTCGCCTTCGCCTTCAACTCGGGCCAGATGTAGGTATCGCCACAGAACACCGGCATCGGATAGCTGTCGAGAATGTCCGCGGGCACAGCGCCCGGCGGCGTGTCCGCGCCCGCCTCGATCAACGCGACGCGCAGCGACGGCACCGCCGACAGCCGATGCGCGAGCACGCACCCTGCCGACCCGCCACCGACAATCACGTAATCGAAGCGTTCCATTGCCCGTCTCCTGTTGGCTTTCTCGTTTATTGCCCGCGAAACACCGGCTTGCGCTTACCATGAAACGCTTCAACGCCCTCGCGGAAATCGTCGGACGTGCGCAGGCGGCTATAGCAATGCCCTTCGAGTTCGATCGCGATCGACAACGGCGCGTCTTCCGTATCGTTGAGCAGCTTCTTCGCCGTACGTTGCGCGAGCGGCGAGAAGGCGCGCAGTTCATCGACGAGCGCATCCGTCGCGGCCTCGAGTTGCGCATCGGCGACGCACTCGACCGCAATGCCCCACTCGTAGGCCTGCTGGCCCGGAATGCGGCGTGAGCGCATCACGATGTCCTTCGTCCGCCCGATGCCGACCATCTGCTGCAGACGCGCCGAGCCGCCCGACCCCGGAATTTGGCCTAGCTTCTGTTCGGGCAGCGCGTAGAACGTCGTATCGGTCGCGATGCGGAAATCGCACGCGAGCGACAGTTCGAAACCCACGCCGAAGCAGAAACCGCGATTGGCCGCGATCACCGGCTTCGAGCAGCGTGCGGGCGCCGCGATGTTCCAGGCGAGCTTCGACACATGTTCAGGCGATGCCTCGAGAAAGCCCTTGATGTCCCCGCCGCTCGAGAAGTGCTCGCCCTTCGCGCGCACGACGATCACGCGCACGCGTTGGTCTTCGTCGAGCGCCTCAAATGCGGCGCGCAACTGATCGCGTGCATGCATCGAAATGACGTTGAACGGCGGACGATGCAGGATGATGTCGGCGCGCTCGCGTTCGGCGTCGATCTCGATCGAGAAGCCGTCGAAGTCCTGAAGCAGCGTCTGGCCGCGATGGGTCAGGTCAGTCATTTGTGTTACTCCTTTGTGGTTTCGGTGTGCCTTGCAATGGGCGCGCGCTCGTCCAGTTGATATTCGCCCGCCAAGAGCTTGCGGCGCAGGATCTTGCCGACGGGTGATTTCGGGATATCGTCGACGAACACGTATTCACGCGGCCGCTTGAAGTTGACGAGGTCCGACGTGCGGCACCAGGCGTCGAGCGTCCCGGCATCGACGTGGTCGCGCTGCTTGATGAACGCGACGACTCGCTGTCCCCAGCGTTCGTCCTTCACGCCTGCAACAGCGACTTCATCGACCGATGGATGCAGCGACAGCACCGATTCGATCTCGACGGGCGAGATGTTCTCGCCACCGCTGATGATCATGTCATCGACGCGGCCGGAGACGTAAAGGTCACCCTCTTCATCGAAGTAGCCGGTGTCGCCGGTAAAGTACCAGCCGTCGCGCAGCGACTTCGCGTTCGCGTCAGGTCGGTTCCAGTAGCCTTCGAACGCCTCGTCGCCGAGCAGCTCCGCGATGATCTGGCCTTCTTCGTTGACGCCGGCCAAATCGCCCGGCGATTGCCCATCGAGCTTCACCACGCGCAGCCGCGTGTTGATGCCTGCACGTCCCGCGCTGCCCGGCTTCCTTGTCGCGTCCTGGTCGATGCTGAACGTGTACACCTCGGACGATCCGTAATGGTTGACGAACAACTCCGGCTCGAACGCGCCCTGCAGGCGCTTGAGCAATCCATCGCTCATCGGCGCACCCGCGAATCCTAGCTTCGTGACCGATGACGTATCCACGTTCGCGAACCCGGGATCGGAAAGCAAGTCGTGATAAAGCGTCGGCACGAGATAGAGGCACGTGAGTCGGTGCTTCGCAATCGATTCGAGCGCGAGTCGCGCATTCCAGCGCCGCACGCACACGAACAGGCCATCGACCATCGCCATCGCAAGCAGTGAGCGCACGCCCATCGTGTGATAGAGCGGCATCACGCCGAGCGTGCGTTCACCCCGTCGATAAAGGTTTTGCGCGACGTGCGCGAGCGCGCCGGCCCGTTCGTGCCGATGGCGACGCGGCACGCCTTTTGCCTTGCCCGTCGTGCCGGAGGTGTAGAGGATCAGGGAATAATCGTCGGCGCTTGCGTGCGTCGTCTCTCCCGAACTCGTGCGTTCGACGAGCAGCGAATCGAACGTCGCGGTACGCCCCTCGGCGTCATCGAGGCCGATACGCGGCACACCTTGCGCGGCGCGGCTCTGCATCATCGCCTCGGCAGTAACAGGTTCATAGACGATCGCCTTCACGCCCGCATCGCTCACGCAGTAGTCGAGCTCCTCGGGCTTCGCGCGCCAGTTGAGCGGCACGATCACGATGCCGGCGAACTGGCATGCCCAATGCAGCGTAGCCATCTCCCAGCGGTTTTGCAGCACGACGAGCAGGCGGTCACCGCGCACGAGACCGAGCTCGCGCAGCCCATCGGCGACATTGAGAATGATTCGATGCCACTCGGCGTAGGTGAGTTGCAAGTCACCATCGACGAGCGCGAGCGCTCTCGGGCTGCGCTCGACGCTTTGCAGAAAGGTTCGGCCGAGGTCAAACATGAGCCGGCTCCCGGCTTTCGGCGCGTTGCCTACGTCGCGCCGCCACATCGAGGACGGCCGCGACGATCGGCGTGTACCCCGTACAGCGGCAAATATGGCCCGAGAGCATTTCGCGCACCTGCTCCTCGCTAGGAGCGGGCACGCGCTCTAGATAGTCCGCGCACGACATCAAGATGCCCGCTGTGCAGAAGCCGCACTGCAACGCGTGATGACGGGCAAGCGCCTGCTGCAAGTCGCCGAGCGTCTGGTCGGGCGCGAGGCCTTCGACCGTATCGACGCGGCGCCCGTTTGCCTGCACCGCGAGCATCAGACACGCGCGCGCCGCGACGCCGTCGATACGCACCGTGCACGCGCCGCACACGCCGTGCTCGCAGCCGACGTGCGTGCCCGTCGCCCCGAGTTCATGCCGGATGAAATCCGAAAGCAGTTCGCGCGGCTCACAATACCCGCTTCGCTCACGGCCGTTGAGCGTCAGCGTGACCCGTAGCCGCTCGCCCTGCCGCATGATGTTCATCGATGTCTTGCTCACTTCGCCTCCTTAATCACGCGCCATCCTAGTTGCCGGACCAGATGCCGGCGGTACTTCGCGCTGATATGCGCGTCGTCCTGCGCACCCAGCTTCCAGCTCAAGTCGTTCAATGCGCTTCGCAGGTCATCGTCCTGCAGGCGCGGCCAGCGCTCGACCATCGGCCGGTCCGCGACGCCACCAACGGCGATGCATATCGAGTGGTCCGTTACGACCGCTGCGCAAGCCACCATCGCGAAATCGCCGTGACGTGCCGAGAATTCCGTGAAGCCAAAGCGTTCACCGGGCCTCTTCAACGGAAACATCACGGCTTCGATCAGTTCGTCGGGTTCGCGCGCCGTCATCAACATGCCCTGGAAGAAATCTTGAGCGGCAAGCACGCGCTTTTTCTTCTTCGAACGCAGCATGACTTCGCCGCCGAGCGCGCTCAGCACGAGCGGCAGTTCCGCACTCGGGTCGGCATGTGCGACCGAACCGCATACAGTCCCTCGATTGCGGATCTGGAAATGCGAAATGTGCGGGAACGCCATCGCGAGCAACGGCACTTCGTCGTGAAGCGACTTGCGCCACTCGACACTACCCTGCGTCGCTGCCGCTCCCACGACTAGAAAGCCGGCTTCGTTATCGACGCGCACCGTGTTCAACTCTTCCGTGCGCGAGATATCGACCAACAGGCGCGGCTGCGCGAGCCGCATATTCAGCACCGCCATCAGCGATTGACCGCCCGCCAGAACGCGCGCATCCTCGCCAGTTTGCGCAAGCGCATCCAGGGCGTCGTGGGTCGTCACGGCGCGCAAATAATCGAACGGCGCTGGTTTCATGAACGTCTCCTGAAGCGTGCGAGGAGGCGTGACAGCCACGAACCGCCTGCATGCACCGGTTTGCCCGCCGCCTGTCGTCCGAGCGATTCGAATAATTGCCGCAACACGACTTTCGCCGCACCTTCGAGCATGCGTCCGCCAACCGCCGCGACCTTGCCCGACACCTGCGCCTCGTAGTCGTACGAAAGGCATGTGCCTTTGTCCGTCGGCGTGAGTTCCACGAGGCCGTCGCCGCTAGCGCTTCCGAGCGGCGACATGCCCGCGCCGGCAAGACGCAGCCGATGCGGCGCTTCGATATCGGACAATCCGATGCGGGCCTCAAAGCGCGCCTTGATCATGCCGACGCCAACGGTCACATCCGCGCGATACTGGTTCGGCGCCGTCGCTGCAAGCGAGTGGCAGCCGGGGATGACCTTCGCGAGCGCGTTCGGGTCGAGCAGGACGGCGAAGATCGCGTCGGGGGTCGCTGGCAGATCGACCGTGCCTTTTGCCGTCAATGCCTTGCCGCCCGGCATCGCCGGCTTCGTGGATGGAGCCTCGCGCAACTCGGGCCGCGACGGCTCCGGGTCGTCGATGCCGATCAGCGCCATCACTTTCGAAGGGGTCAGCGGCAGTCGAATGTCATCGACACCGAGCGCATCGGCCACTGCATTCGCGATGCATGGCGGCGTGCTCATGTTGTTGCCTTCGCCGAGCCCCTTCGCGCCGAGCGGCGTGAACGGCGACGGCGTCTCCAGATGCACGATCACCGGATCGGGCACTTCACACGTCGTCGGCATCAGATAATCGGCGAGCGTGCCGGACTGAAAGCTGCCGTCCGCGCCGTAGCGGAACTCTTCCATCAGCGCCGCGCCGAGGCCCTGCGCGAACGCGCCGCGAATTTGGCCGTCGGCGAGCGCGGGGTTCAGTAGCGTCCCGGCATCGTGCGCGGTCACGTAGCGGTCGATTCGCACACGGCCCGTTGCGCGATCGATTTCGACGCCGCACATGTCGAACGCAAAACCGTAGGCCGCCGACGTGTTGATCCGATCGTTCTCGTCAGGTGCTTCCATGTTTTGCGGCGTCCAGAACACGGTCTCGCGCAGGCCGGGTTCTTCGCCTTCAGGCAGGAGCGCGGGCGCCCAATGGGGCGCGTTACTTGCAACACGGCCGAACGGCAGTGCGCGATCTTCACCGTCTCTGGGATAGATACGCGCGCCGTCGAAGCAGACGTCATCGGGCGCGCAGCCGAATTGCTTCGCGACGATGCGCGCCAGCTTGTCGCGCACTCGCATCGCGGCGAGATGCACGGTGCCGGCGACCGCCCCCGCGAAGCGGCTCGAATAATTGCCCGCTGCGACCGACCACGCATCCTTGTGCGTATCGAACTCGACATTCACAACAATATCTTCTGGATCGAGGCCGAGCACATCGGCCACGACTTGCGCGCACACCGTCATATGTCCTTGTCCCGCCGGTGTCGAAGCCACCGTCACCACGACACCGCCAAGCAGATCCACGCTCACGGTCGCGCTCGCGATGGCGCCGTTCTTCGGCCCCGCTTTCTTGCGCGCGTCTGCCGGCATGACGGTCGTGATGTAGCCCATGTTCGACACGGACGGCTCGACGATCGCCGCGAAGCCAATGCCGTAGAGGCGCCCTTCCTTACGGGCCGCGTCACGGCGCGCGACGAGTTCGTCGTAGCCGCCATCCGACAGCGAGCGCCGCAACGTTTCCTGATAATTACCGGAGTCGAGCAGCGCGCCCGCTACCGCGCGATACGGGAACGCATCGGCAGGAACAAAGTTGCGTTGATAAACGTCGAGCACGTCGAGCTTCAGTTCCAGCGCAATGCGTTGCATCAGGCGTTCGAGTGCGAAGTAGACCTGCGGCCCGCCGAAGCCGCGCACGAGACCCGTGGGCGTCTTGTTCGTCAGCACGACCCGATTGCGAACGACGAGATTCGGTATCGCATAGGCACCCGTCAGGCAGCCGTGCATCCGGTAGAATGTCGCAGGCTCCGGCGCCCGCACGTAGCCGCCGCAATCCTCCAGTTGATCGTAGGAGAGCGCGGTGATCCGTCCATCGTTTTCGACGGCGGCTTCGATCGTCGAGAGGCGCGCCGTCGCGGACGTCGCGGCACTCAGATGTTCAAGCCTGTCCTCGACCCACTTCACCGGCGCGCCGGCCTTGCGCGACGCGAGGCACATCAGCACGACATACGGAAACACGGCCTGCTTCACGCCGAAGCTGCCGCCCGAATCGCGCGGCGCCTTATGACGCAGCCGGTTCGCGGGCACGCCCAGCGCCATCGCCATGACCGCATGCAGCGAGAACGGGCCCATGAAATTCGACGTGACGTCGTAGCCTTCATCGCCCGAGAGGTACTCCGCGATCACTACGCCGCATTCGATCGGCGTGCACGTATTGCGCGGATAGTGCGCGACGAACTTCACTCGATGCGGCGCCTTCTCGAACGCTGCTTCCGGTTCGCCGTACCGGAAGTGGCGATCACTGATCACGTTCGTGCCGACGCGTTCATGCAATATCGGCGCGTCATCGCTAGCCGCCTGTTCGATCGACGTAACCGGATTGAGCATCGCGTATTCGACTTTGATCAGATCGAGCGCATCTTCCGCAAGCGCACGCGATTCCGCCAGCACGACGGCCACCGGCTCGCCGACGTAGCGCACG
>CAYPWK010000233.1:0-9114 GCA_964414365.1 uncultured Burkholderia sp. | reverse complement strand
GGATAGGCGCAGTAATCGGCCGCGTAGTAGGCGCTCGGTCGATGATTGCCCGAACGCCCAGTGCCGCCGAACGGCGCCGCCGACGACGCGCCATTCGTCGGCCGGTTCCAGTTCACGATGCCCGCTCGGATTGTGCGATGAAACTGGCTCCAGGCTGCTTCGTCGTCGGCCAGAAGGCCTGCCGAGAGACCGTACACGGTTTCGTTCGCGCGCCCGATGGCCTCGTCGAGCGTCGCATAGCGGATGACCTGCGCAAGCGGCCCAAAGTGCTCTTGGTCGGGCAAATCGACGACGTCGGTGACGTCGAGAATGGCGGGGCTCACGAAGCCGAGTGCGGGGTCGCGCTGCTCCATCTTCAACAACACGCGCGCACCGCGCTCGACGAGGTTCTGCTGCACGCCGACAAGGTGCGCGGCCGCCCGCGCCGACACGACGGCGCCCATGAACGGCTGTGGGTCGGCGTCATAACGTCCGTAGGCGATGCGCGAACTCACTTCGACGAAGCGAGCGAGAAAGCCGTCGCCGAAAGCCCCGCGCGGCACGAAGATGCGACGCGCGCAGGTGCAGCGCTGCCCGGCCGACAGATAGGCGGACTGAATGGTGTGATGAACGGCCGCATCGATATCGGCCACATCCGCGACGACGAGCGGATTGTTGCCGCCCATCTCGAGCGCGAGCACGATCTCGGGCCGTCCGCCGAACTGCTTGTGCAGCAGCGTGCCGGTGTCGGAACTGCCCGTGAAGAAGAGCCCGTCGATCTGTCGATGATGGGCGAGCGCGATGCCCGTCTCCTTCTCGCCTTGCACGAGGTTCAAGACACCGGCAGGCAATCCGGCATCGCGCCAGGCCTCGACCGTGGCGCGCGCGACCGCCGGCGCAAGCTCGGACGGCTTGAACACGACGCAGTTGCCGGCGATCAGCGCCGGCACGATATGCCCGTTCGGCAGGTGACCGGGAAAGTTGTAGGGGCCGAAGACGGCGACGACCCCGTGCGGACGATGCCTTAGAACCGCGACGCCGTCGGCCATTGGCGTGCGCTTTTCGCCCGTGCGCTCTTGATAGGCCGCAATCGAGATGTCGACCTTCGCCGCCATCGACGCCACTTCTGTGCGCGCCTCCCAAAGCGGCTTGCCTGTCTCGCGGCCGATCGCGTGAGCGAGCGCTTCCCGGCGTTCAGTGAGGATCGTGGCAAAGCGGCGCGCGATCTCGCAGCGCGCCTCGAGCGGCATCGCCGACCAGCTGGCGAACGCGCGCCGCGCGCTCATGACGGCCCGCTCGACATCGTCCTCCGTCGCGCTCTTGCCCTCCCAAACGATCTCCCCGGTCCCGGGACTGCGCGAAGCGAACGGGCGGCCGTTCGCCGCGGCCCATGCTCCATCGATGAAAAGCTCTGTCATGTCAATCAACCCTGCCTGGTTCTGGTCAACGCGAGCACACGCACGGCGTCGCCCTCGCGTACTTGCAGCGCGGCGGCATCGTCGGGTGTGAGGTGCATCGCGCCGCCTTCGGCCGTGCCCGACGCCATGCCGACGCGAAAATCGGCGAGCTTCGTATTCGATACGAGCGAGCGCGGCGCATCGGCAATCGCCGCCGCTCCCCCTGAGCCCGCAGCCGCGGCTGCATCGATGACGACCGGTACGACCACGCTCTCGCGCACCGTGCGCAAGTCGTCGATATGGCACTCGAGCACCGGGCCGGCATCGAATATGTCGACGTGATTCTCGTAGCGCAGCCCCTCGGCTTCCAGCATCTTGCGCGCGGGTGCCGTGTCGCGATGCGTCTTGCCGATGACGAACTGCGCTTCCTCGGGCAACAGATCCGCATAAACGGGATAGCGCGGCATCAGCTCCGCGAGGAACGACTTGCGACCGTGCGCACTCAGATAATCGGCCTCGTTGAAGTCGATCTGATAGAAATGCGAGCCCACGGCGCGCCAGAACGGCGACGTGCCGTCGGCGTCGAAATGTCCGCGCAATTCCGCGCAGAGCCGGTCCGGAAAGCGCTCGCGAAACTGCGCGATGAACATGAAGCGCGAACGCGAGAGCAACCCGCCCACGCCGTGCGCGCGATAGCGCGGCGACAGAAATAGCGAGCAAACCTCGGCGTAGCCCGTAAGGTCGTGGGCGATATTGAGCAGCGACATCTTCGTCCAGACGCCCAGTTCCTGGCTCGCATGGACGACAGTGCTCACGCGGTAGTTGTAGAACGGCTGCGCGAGGCCGACCTCCGTCTCGATCCCGCAAACGCCCGCGACATCGCCCGTCACCGAATCCGCCATGACGAAGAGGTAGCCCGATTCATACGGCGCCGCGCGGCCTTCCATCGTCTTTTTCGAACGCTCGATGCGAGCGACCAGCGCATCCCGATCAGGCTTGAACGTCGTGAGGCCGGGGCCCGTCTCGCGCGCGAGCGCGACGAGGGCGTCGATGTCACCGGTCGTGACGGCACGTACAACGATCATCGGCGAGCTCCTCTCATATGGGATGCGAGAGGTGCTGAACGGCGAGCGTCAGCGCCCGCTCCGTAGACATCCACGTCGTCCGCCTCTTCTTCTCTATTGCCTTGGCGTCGATGCAGCGGCACGCAGCGCACCGGATCGCCGTGCAAGACCTCGAGCACGGCGCGGGCCGCCGACGTCAGCGGCGCCTCCTCGCTTTCTTCGGGCAGCTCCGCCAATACGCAGCGAAACTCCCCTGCCCGGTTGCTGGCAACAAGATAGGCGGTTGTGCCCTCCGCGCCGGTTGCGGTCGTAGCACTGCCCGCCGGCCCTTCCGCCGCCCGTGGTGCTTCCTCTGCTGCGATCGACGGCCGCGGCTCCCGCATCTCGCGCACGATTCGTGTTTCGCTATCCGTCACGCAAGCGCTGCGATCGACATGCGCGGTCAGCACCGGTCCCGCATCGAAGATATCGACGAAGCGATCGGGCTCGAAGCCCTCCTCGAGGTGAATGTCATAGGCAAGCAGGCTCCTCGCGTTCGGCTCGCCCAACACACGCTGCGCCGCTTCGGGCAGCAGCGGCACGTAAAGCGGATACGACGGCATAACCTCCGCGATAAACGTGGCGCTGCGCCCGCCCGAGATTTTCTCGATGTCGGAAAAGTCACGGCCGAAGAACTTTCGGCCCACGGCCTCCCAGAACGGCGAGGTGCCCGCCTCGTCGGTCACGCCAAGCAACAGCGAGAATACCTCGGGCGTAAAGCGCCGGCGATTGGCCGCGACGTACATCATTCGTGCGCGCGAGAGCAGATGTGCCGCCCCATCGGCCGCCTTCGCGGGCAGTGAAAGCGAATGCGCGCCGGCGCCGCTCGTCATCGCCGGATCGAGGTAAAAGCCGGCAAGCCGACTCTTGCTCGTCAGTTCGTGCGACATCGTGAGTGCGTGGATCTTGCGGTTCACATTGAGCTCGCGCGACGCATGGATCAGCGCATCGTTGCGAAAGGCATAGAACGGCGCGGCGTAGCCGGCCGAGGCGACAATGCTCGATGTGCCCAAGAGCGCGCCCGTCGCGCGGTCCTCGAGCACGAAGAGATAGAACTCCTCGCCCGGCAGATCCACATCCGCATGAAACGAATCTTCCGAGAGCGCCACGCGCGCCTCGAGCGCCTGCCTGTCGTCCGGCAGCGAATGCAGCACGGGGCGCGCCGCGCGAGCCATGTTCTCGAGCGCGTCGAGATCGGAGAGTCTTCCGGGGCGTACGAAAAGCATCGTCGTTCCAGTCTCGGTGAGAAGGCCGTATTAGCGGGCGGGGGCGTTTGACGCGTTGGTCACACCTTCGTCGCGTTCTTTGCCTTCGCTGCCTCTATATTCGCGCCGACAACCTGCTCGATCGCTTGCTCGAGACGCGCGAGCCCCTCGTCGAGATCGGCATCGGGAATGACGAGCGACGGGGCGAATCGTAGAACGTTCGGCCCCGCGATCAGCAACATCAGGCCATGCTCGGCCGCGGCATTGACGAAATCCTTCGCGCGACCTTCGTACGCCGGAGTCAGCTCAGCACCGATCAGGAGGCCCTTGCCGCGAATCTCACTGAAAAGGCCGAAGCGCTTGCCGAGCGCGTCGAGCCGCGCCCTCAGCGTGGCGCCGCGCTTCTTGACGCCGTCGAGCAGCGCCGGCTCGCTGACGAGCTCGACGACCTTATCCGCGATTGCGGCCCCGAGCGGGTTGCCGCCGTAGGTCGTGCCGTGGACGCCGACCTTGAAATGCGCGGCGATGGCGTTCGTGGTCAGCATCGCGCCGATCGGAAACCCGTTGCCGAGCGCCTTGGCCGTTGTCAGGATGTCCGGCGTCACGTCGGTGTCCATATAAGCGTAGAAATGCCCTGTACGGCCGACGCCCGTCTGCACTTCATCGAAGATCAGCAGGGCACCGTGCGCATCGCAGGCCTCTCGAAGCCCGCGCAGAAACGCCGGATCGGCCGGAATCACGCCGCCCTCGCCCTGGATCGGCTCGACGATGACCGCGCAGGTCTTCGGGCCGATCGCGTCGCGCGCCGCCGAGATGTCGTTGTAGGGAAGATGCCGGATGCCGGGTGGCACGGGGCCGAAGCCTTCGGCATACTTCGGCTGACCGCCGACGCTGACAGTGAACAGCGTCCGCCCATGGAACGATTGCGCGAAGGAGATGATTTCATATTTGTCGGCGCCATGGCGCTCGACCGCGACGCGCCGCGCAAGCTTCAGCGCGGCCTCGTTGGCCTCGGCGCCCGAGTTGGCGAAAAACGCCCGCTCGGCGAACGTCAGCGCCTCGAGGCGCTTCGCGAGGCGCAGTACGGGCTCGTTCGTATAGGCGTTGCTGACGTGCCAGAGCATTTCGCCCTGCTCGCGCAGCACGCGCACGAGCTCGGGGTGCGCGTGCCCGAGCGCCGTCACCGCGATGCCACCCGTGAAGTCGACGTATTCGCGCCCTTGCGTATCCCAGATGCGCGAACCCTTGCCGCGCACGGGAATAAAAGGTGCCGGCGAGAAAACCGGCACCATGACGTCGTCGAATGTCCGGCGGTCCACAGCGAATTCGTTCATGGCGAAGCCTCGTTGGGGGAATGGCAATAGTGTAGAAAACGTTCGCGGCGCCGTCTTGCGCAGGCGCGACAAGATCTATCGGGGTTCGCGTTGCGCCGCGGCCGGCATCCGATTCTCGCTACTCGCCACGTCTGGCCGCATGCGGCTCGCTATCGGGCGGCTCGACGAAGGCGTCGACAGGCTGGTTTGCCGCAAACGGCGCTCCCGTTCCCTGCGTTGCGATCCAGTTGCGGCGCTCCTCGCGCGGCGTGACGCCGAAAAGCTCGCGGTACGCGTTCGAAAAGTGCGCTGCGGAGGAAAACCCGCAGGCAAGACTCACCTGCACGATCGACTTGCTCGTGCGTCGCAACTGCATCTGCGCTTTCGTGAGGCGCAAGCCGAGGTAGTACTTCGACGGCATCGCCGTGAGGTATTGGCGAAAGAGGCGTTCCAGTTGGCGGCGCGATATGCCGACGAGCCCGGCGATCTCATCCGTCGTGAGCGGATCCTCGATATTGGCTTCCATCAGCTTCAGCGCCTCGTTGAGATGCGGATGACGCTCGCCGGGTGCGGTCACGTACGGAATGCGCTGACGCTCCTCGCCGCCGCGCAGTGCGCCAATGCCGAGTGCGTCCGCGATGCGGTGCACGAGTTCCGGGCCATGGTCACGGGCAATCATCGCGAGCATGAAGTCCGCGCTCGCTTGACCCCCAACACAGGTGGCGCGGTCGCGATCGATCTCGAAGATTTGCTGGGAGGCGATCGAGCGCTCGAACGCTTCGGCGAATTGCTGATAGCTCTCCCAGTTGACGCTGACGCGGTAGCCCGAGAGCTGCCCCGCCATTGCGAGCCACCAGACGCCGTGGTGAATGCCGCTGATGAGCCGCGTGCGCGGGCCGACATGCGAAAGCGCCGCGAGAAAAGCGCGGTCATCGGCAAATCGCTGAAAGCGCTCCGTTACGACGATGAGCCAGTCACAGGCGAGGCCATCGCCGAACGCATCGTCGGCCGGCAACAACGCGCCCCCCGAGAGCGGCACGGGGCGCCCATCGCGCGAGTAGACGCGTATGCGGTAAAGCAGGCGGCCGTCGATCTCGTTCGCGAGCGCCAGCGCATCGACGACGGGTCCGATACCCGACATCGAGATCGGCGCCAATGCGACGATCGCGACTTCCATTGCGCGCGCGGACGTCGATGGGCGGGCAGACGATCGCAACATGCTCTCCCTCATCTGTGGCGGCCGGCGGCGAGAACGGGCGAACCAGTGCCCCTCGGCGCCGAAACCGCGCGACGAGTGCGAACGATACCGCAAGATGGATCAGGATGGCGGCGCCGGGCTAAAGTGTCTCGTGCAAATCGCGGGTGCTGAAAACAGAACCGGCCGCCATCGTGCGATGAACGGCCGGCAAACCCATTATGGCGTGCGACGCAATGCGCGTCGGCAAGATGAACCGGACACTCGGCCGATCGGCATTGTTCGAGGCAAAGCGTTCGCAGCATGCCCACGATCGCGTACGGTTGTCCGCTTCGCGATCGGATGCCCCCGTTGCCTCATGCTTTGCCGAGCCGTCTGGCCCTGTCGCCCTGAGCGGTACTGTGTGTCCGGGTGCATCCAATGTAGACGGGCGGCAAGCGTATCGCCAGAGGGTGTTAACACGAATAAACGTTGGCTTCCGAACACTGGGTGTATGCGCATTACGCGCGCGATTGGCGGCTACCGCACGAGGTGTTGATTGCGTGCCTCGTCCGGGCCTTTCTCGCGCTGCTGATCGGCGTGGCCCGCTCTTTCGGTAGCGGCGGCATCAGACTCGCGCCGGGCATTTATCACGCGACGCGCACGGGCAAGCTCGGCGAGCTGCCACGACCCAAGCGCAATCGAGCCGAAAATGACTTCGCGCATCCGCTTCACGAGCGCGAGCGAGAGCGCGACCTCGCGGTCGACGCCGAACATCTGCGCTAGCAGAACGACTGCCGCCTCCTGCACGCCGAGACCGGCCGGCACCATGAACGCGGCATGACGTACGGCCTGCGTGAGCGCCTCTATCGCCACCGCGCCGCTCACCGACACAGGATGGCCGAGCATCTCGAGCGCCCAGTATGTCTCGAGCGCGCCGAGCAGGTAGCCCGCGAATTGCCAGAGGAAAGCGCGCCACAGTATGCCCGGGCGGAACATTAGCGCGTCGATCTCGGCGTCGAGCCGCTTACCGTCGATTCCCTGCAGCAATTGGTGCTCGCTGCCGAGCACGCGCGCTGCGAAACGCTCGATCGCGTGAAAGACGCCGCCACGGCGCAATAGAAGGACAGCGACCACGGGCAGCGGCAGCGAGAGCGCGAGAGCAAGCGCGATCGTCTTTGCGCCGCCGCCGTCGGTGGAGGCCAGAATCAACACGAGCCCGAGCGCCGAAAACGCGTATTGGACGGCGATGGTGACGAGCACTTCGATAATGACCGACGCGCTTACACTGCTCGCATCCTGCACGCGCCAGCGGGCAAGGCGGATGCCCACGATCTCGCCACCCACGCCGACCGACGGCAAGAGGCGGCTCACCGCCTCGCGCACCGCCGCAACCCACCAGAGGAAACCGAGCGGCGCACGCCCGCGCAGCAGCACGCGCCACGCATAGGCATCCAGCAGCAGCGGCAGCGCGTGGAGCGGCACGAGCCAGAGCAGCGCGAGACCGGCTTCGCCGATCACATGGACGACGTCGCCCACGCCCTCGTGCAGGACGAGCGCGAGAAGAATCGCCACGCCGATCGGCCAGCCTGCCCACTTGAGCCATTTCGTCACTATCGGCCGCTCCCTCGCTCGCTCACCTCGGGGAAACGCGCATCGTTTGTGCCGCAGACGTCCATGAAACCGCCCCGCGCAATGCCCGCCATGGCCGCCGCAACACGCGGCGAGACGAGCGCCGCCAGCTCATCGGCGTGGCGGTAGTCGCGCATTGACGGCGTGAGAGGTCCCTCCCCCGCTTCGGCCGGGTGGCAGTAGATCTCTCCGATGCCGTGCGGCAAACCGGCGAGCGCTTCGAGGATCGCGGCTTCATCCATGCCGCCCGTGCGTGCGATTCCGACGACGTAATCGTTATGGGCGACGCCGGCGCGAGCGAGTCGCGAGCGCATGAGGGCGATCCACGGCGACAGCCACCAGGGCGCTTGCGCCTCGAATGGCAGGCGAACGGCGCGCAGGCCGTACTCGCGACCGATCGAAAGGACCAGCGAAAGCACCGTCGGATGCACGTGGAAATGCTTGTGCGCATTGACGTGATCGAGCGGCAAACCCGTCGCGGCGAACGCGGCGAACTGAGCGCGGATCTCGCGCGCGAGTTGCGCGCGTACTGTCGGAAGAAAGAAAAAGCGAAAGCCGTCGCGTACCATGGCATCGCCGAAGCGGCCGTCCGCACCGACGAGCGCCGGAATCTCGGCAGCGGGAAGCGTCGGGCCACCGTCGGCGAGCACCAGGTGAAGGCCGACACGCAAGCCCGGCAGCCAGCGCGCGCGCTCGACAGCGTCGCGCGCGGCCGGCGCGCTCACCATGAGGCTTGCGCAGGTCAGCACCCCATCGCGGTACGCGCGCTCGACGGCCGCATTCACGCGGGGGTCAAGCCCAAAATCGTCGGCAGTGACGATGAGCGCACGCCTCGCGGGTGGGGTCACCATGCCTCGCGCCGAGCCGCCTCAGCCAGGCCGTCCATCATGCCTCGTGAGCGCGCAGGAACCTGAAGAACTCGACGCCTTCACGCAAACGCCGCTTCATCATCTCCCAGCTCGTCAGCATTTCGCGCACGATTTCCCAGATCTTCGAGGGGCGGAAGTAGAACTCCTTGTAGAACGCCTCGAGGTGGTGATAGATCTCTTCGCGCGACAAATGCGGATAGCCGATCGCCGCGAGCTGCACGCCTTCGGAACTGACGAGGTTGATGACCTTGTTCTCCTCGAGCCAGCCGTTCTCCACAGCCTGCTTATAGAGCGTCGTGCCGGGATACGGCGCGGCGAGCGACACCTGGATCGTGTGCGGATTGATTTCCTTGGCGTACTCGATCGTCTTACGGATTGTCTCCTTCGTCTCGCCGGGCAAGCCGAGGATGAACGTGCCGTGGATCTTGATGCCGAGCTTCTT
>CAYPWK010000232.1:7575-9169 GCA_964414365.1 uncultured Burkholderia sp. | reverse complement strand
CCGCCATTGTGCCTGGTCATCACGGGCATCACCGTGACGATGTGCTTGCCGCGGCTCTTGTAGAAATGCGCGGCACCCTTGATCGCGAGGTTGTCCGACTCCGTCGCCCCCGACGTCCAAATGATTTCGCGCGGATCGGCGTTGACGAGCGCGGCGACATGCTCGCGCGCTTCCTCGACGGCGCGCTCGGCTTCCCATCCATACGAATGGCTGCGAGACGCGGGATTGCCGAACTGCTCGCGCAGGTATGGAATCATCTTGTCCACCACACGCGGATCGACGGGCGTCGTCGCGCTGTAATCCATGTAGATGGGCAAATGGGGCATTTCGTTGATCATCAATTGCTCCGGGGGACTCATTGTTTTGGGTACGGCGCTCGCCTCAGCCATCAGCTCTTGCTCGATCCCTCGAGCGAGTTCGACGGGCTGCGCACTCGAATCAAACCTATGAACTGGCGATGTTGAAGACCGAGTTCGGTCCTTTCGGTGCCGGGCGCGGCGCCTCGGGCGCCGCGTGCTCGGTGCGCCGATCGTGCAGAACGCTCGGCACGCCCTCGCGCCCGCGCTGCTGGTCGACGAGATCCTGCAGCGAGACCGAATCGAGGTACTCGACCATTTTCTGGTTCAGCGTCGACCACAGCTCGTGCGTCATGCAGTGGCCGTCGCTTTGCTTCGTGCCCTCGCAGGAGCCCTTGCCGCCGCACTGAGTGGCGTCGAGCGGCTCGTCAACGGCGATAATGATGTCCGCGACCGTCACTTCGTTCGCCCTGCGAGCGAGGTTGTAACCGCCACCGGGCCCGCGCACTGATTCGACGATTTCGTGGCGACGCAGCTTGCCGAACAACTGCTCGAGATAGGACAGCGAGATCCGTTGACGCTGGCTGATTCCAGCGAGCGTCACCGGCCCCTGATCCTGGCGGAGCGCCAAATCGATCATCGCCGTAACGGCGAAACGGCCTTTCGTGGTGAGTCTCATGGTATCGGGGGAAACCGTAATTCTTGACAATTGCGGTCAAGTATAAATACATGACATTTTTAGTCAAGTATCCCCTCCCGACGAACGGGTCATCGGGGCGCGAACGCGAGGCGCTCGCGTAAGTGCGCGAGCAGCCCCCTACACGCCTGCTCGCACTGATCGAGCACCTGCTCGAAGCCCTCGCCGCCGCCAAAATAGGGGTCGGCAACCTCGCTCGCCTCGCCTTGCGCGGCGAATTCCATCAAAAGTCGCAGTTTCGGCTGATGCGGCTTCGGGCACAGCTCGCGCAGCTTGCGAAGATTTTCGCCGTCCATCGCCAGAATCAGATCGAATCGCTCGAAATCTTCGCGCGCCACTTGCCTCGCCCTGAGCAGCGACAAGTCATAGCCGCGCCGCAGAGCGGCCGCCTGCGCGCGCTCGTCGGGCGCTTCGCCGACGTGCCAGTCGCCGGTGCCTGCCGAATCCACGAAAATGCGAGCCTGCAACCCCTGCGCGGCGATCTGGGCGCGCATGACGGCCTCCGCCGTTGGCGAACGGCAGATATTTCCGAGACACACAAAGCAAACAGCGACGGTTTCCATCAAGAGCAGGAGCGAAAAGGCGCCATTATAGGGGCGCC
>CAYPWK010000232.1:0-7475 GCA_964414365.1 uncultured Burkholderia sp. | reverse complement strand
ATTCTCGTTCTCATCTTGCGCCCCTCGTTCTCGTGGGCGCGCGCCATGCGCGTCCTACGCTATAGGAAGAGATTCTATAGATAGCGCCTATCGAGACAAAGCCGGGAATAGCGAATTCAGCGTTGCACTAGGACAAACAATCGCTTCACGAAGCGGGGCCGCCCGGCGCGCGGGCTCCACCATGGCTGCGCTGTGCGGCGTAGAGTTCGCGGAACGTGCGGCCAACGGGAGCCGGCATCTCGCGCGTCGCCGTCCACCCTTGCCCGAACGGCAGCCGCGAGATCGAACGGTTGCGCCCGCCCATTTTTTCGAGCACGCGCACGCCCAGCTTGGTGACGAGCTGATAGAGCGCCGGCCGAACTGCAAAGAAGCCCCAGACGGTAAGCCCTATACGCTCTGGAAGCGGGCGCAAATGCCGCTCCATCTGTTTTTCGCGCAGCTTGCGCAACAGGTCCGATATCGGGATGCCAACGGGGCAAACGCTGTTGCACTCTCCGCAAAGCGTGGCCGCCTGTGGCAGGTCGATCGCTTTGTCGAGCCCTGTATAGCTCGGGGTAAGGACGGACCCCATGGGGCCCGGATAGACCCAGCCGTAAGCGTGGCCGCCGACCTTCTGATAGACGGGGCAGTGATTCATGCAGGCGCCGCAGCGGATGCAGCGCAGCATCTCCTGGAATTTCCCGCCGATGAGGCCCGTGCGGCCGCCGTCGACGAGCACGACATACATATGCTCGGGCCCGTCGCCATCCTCATGCGCGCGGGGGCCGGTGAGCAGCGAGAAGTAGTTCGACGTCGACTGGCCCGTTGCCGAGCGCGGCAAGAGCCGCATTGCAACGGCGAGATCCTCGAGTGTCGGCAGCACTTTTTCGATGCCGGTCACGGCCACGTGCACGCGCGGCATCACTGTACACATCCCCTCGTTGCCTTCGTTCGTGACGAGCGCGACCGAACCCGTCTCGGCGATGAGGAAATTGCCGCCCGTCACGCCCATGTCGGCCGACATGAAATGAGGCCGCAGAACTTCGCGTGCCTCGCGTGTCATCTGCGGGATTTCGCTGAGGCGGGCACGCGCATGCGTCTTCGCGAAGAGATCGGCGATCTCCTCCTTATCCTTGTGCACGACGGGAGCGATGATGAGGCTGGGCGCCTCGTTGTCGTTGATCTGCAGGATCTAATCTCCGAGATCGGTATCGATCGACTGCACGCCCATTTCGCCGAGAACCGCGTTCAGGCGCATCTCCTCGGAGACCATCGACTTCGTCTTGATGACCTTCTTGACCTCATGCCGGCGGGCGATTTCTCCGACGAGCCGCGCGGCGTCGCGCGTGGTTTCCGCGTAGAGCACTGTCACGCCGCGACGCGTCGCCTCGTGCTCGAATGTCTCGAGCCAGACATCGAGATTATCGAGCGCCCGGTCGCGGCGTGCCTTGAGCTCCGCGCGCGTCGCTGAGAAGTCGATCGACTCCATCGCCACCGCGCGCGCGGAAACGAACTTCGTCGACAGCTTCGTCAGGTTCTGCTGCAAACGCGCGTTGGCCAGGTTCTCCTTCGCGCGCGCCTTGAAATGCATCGATTGGACTTGCATGAAAGCACCGTGTCGACAAGAGGATCGGACGCTTCAGATATCTTCCGCCAGCACTTGCGCGATATGAAGCACGCGCGTGGTCGTATCGCCTGTGCGCCGCAGGCGACCCTCGATATTGAGGATGCAGCCGAGATCGCCGAGCACGACTGTGTCCGCCCCGCTCGCGAGGATGTTCTCGCACTTCTCGTCGACGATCGCCGTCGAGATATTGCCGTACTTGACGGCAAACGTGCCGCCGAAGCCGCAGCAATGCTCGCAGCCCTTCATCTCGTTGATCTGGACACCTTTTTGCGCAAGCAGCGTCCGCGGCTCGCGTTTGACGCCGAGCTCGCGCAGCCCGCAGCACGAGTCGTGGTAGGTGACGGGGCCGACGAAATGGCCACGCGGCAGCTCGACCTTCGCCACATTCACGAGAAAGTCCGTCAGTTCATGGACCTTCGCGCGAAGGCGCCCATAGCGTCCCATAAGCTCGGGGTCGTCGCGCAACAGGTCGGCGTAGTGGACGGCGATCATCCCGCCGCAGGACCCGGAGGGGACAACGACGTAATCGAACTGCTCGAATTCGCGCAGCATCTTCTCGGCGAGATCGCGCGCAATGCGCCGCTCGCCCGAGTTATAGGCTGGCTGGCCGCAACAGGTCTGAGCGGGCGGCACCACCACTTCGAAACCGGCCTGCTCGATCAGCTTGATGACGGAAAAACCGATCTCGGGGCGCATGAGGTCGATCAGGCAGGTAACGAACAATCCGACTCGCATGACGACTCCGTTGAGAAACTGACTGTCATTATCCGTCGATTGCGCGTACCGCGTCGGCGGGCCGCCAAAAAAACGGTGCCGCACCATTTCGAACAGCGTTCGCTTTTTTCACAATACGAGATACAATGTTTTTTTGCTTTGCGTCATTCGACCCACGATGAGCGATACGAATCAGGCCAGCAAGACGTCGATCCAGGTCATCGAACGCATGATGCGCCTTCTCGACGCCCTTGCGGATCACAGCGACCCGGTGAGTCTCAAAGAACTCGCCTTGCGCACGGATCTGCACCCATCCACGGCGCACCGTATCCTCAACGATATGGTCATGTGCCGCCTGGTCGACCGTTCCGATCCGGGCGCCTACCGGCTCGGTATGCGTCTGCTCGAGCTCGGCAACCTCGTCAAGGCACGCCTCTCGGTACGCGATGCGGCGCTTGCGCCGATGCGCGAGTTGCACCGGCTGACGGGACAAACGGTCAACCTTTCGGTACGCCAGGGCGATGAGATCGTCTATATCGAACGCGCCTACTCGGAGCGTTCCGGCATGCAGGTCGTGCGCGCGATCGGCGGCCGTGCGCCACTGCATCTCACGTCGGTCGGCAAGCTTTTTCTAGCGGCCGACGAAGCCTCGCGCGTACGCGCCTATGCGACGCGCACAGGATTGTCAGGCCATACGCAAAACAGCATCACCGATCTCGCGCGGCTCGAGCGCGAGCTGCTGCAAGTGCGCCAACAGGCGTGCGCACGCGACAACGAAGAGCTGGAGCTCGGCGTGCGCTGCATTGCAGCAGGGATCTATGACGACACGGGCAAGCTCGTTGCCGGCCTCTCGCTGTCGGCGCCGGCCGATCGCCTGCAGGATGCCTGGCTTGGCCACCTGAGCCGCACGGCGCTCGTCATCTCCGAATCGCTCGGATACCGTCCCGAAGCGGCGAGCGCGGCGGCCGGCAACGGCAGCGTCGCGAAGGCGGCGCGGACTGCCTGAGGTGGCTCGATACCCGAAAAAAAGCCCCGTCGTACTGAACGGGGCTTTTTCATTGGGCCGCTGGAGCGGAAAGCGTCAGGTGCCTCCGCGCGGGCCCGCATCGGCGCTCGTGATCCGCTGATCGCCGCCGTTGTCGAGCCACGTGCGCAGGCGCGCCGCGTCGGCGAAACGCGAGTACTTGCCCGAGGAATCGAGGAGAACCATGATCAACGGACGGCCTTGAATCGTCGCCTGCATCACAAGACATTCGCCCGCTTCGTTGATAAAACCGGTTTTCTGCAGACCGATTTCCCACGACGAATTGCGCACGAGCGCGTTCGTGTTGTTGTAGGCGATCTCGCGCCGGCCAGTATCGACGGTATAGCTGCGATCAGTCGAGAACTTGCGGATCAGCGGATACTGATAAGCCGCGTCGACCATCTTCACGAGATCGCGCGCCGTCGAGACGTTATGGCTCGTGAGACCGGTCGGATTTTCGAAATGCGTATCCGCCATGCCGAGCGCCTTCGCCTTCGCGTTCATCGCGGCGATGAACGCGGGCCGGCCGCCCGGATAGTAGCGCGACAGCGCAGCCGCGGCACGGTTTTCGGACGCCATCAGCGCGATGTGGAGCATGTCCTCACGGGAAAGCACAGAGCCGACCGCGAGGCGGGAGCCCGTATGCTTCTCGTAGTCGCGATCCTCATCCGTCACTTCGAGTTCGTCCGTCAGCGCCTCCTTCGAATCGAGGACGACCATCGCCGTCATCAGCTTCGTGATGGAGGCAATGGGGACGACGGAATGCGAATTCTTATCGAAGATCGTCTCGGACGTGTTCTGATCGATCACGTAGGCCACGTTCGAGCGCAATGCGAGCCCTTCCGGCCCCTCTTGCAGCTTGAACGCCTGGCCCGTTGACGGCATGCGCGACTCGAAGGCGACGCGGCGCATCGCCCCGTGGCGCCCATGAACTCTGAGCGTATAGGACACGCGCTTCTTGCGCGTCTTTTCATCGGTCAACGCCGCGGGCTTTTCCGCCTTCGCGACTTCTTTCGCCGCGGCGTGCCTGGACTTGTGAGCTTTCTTAATGAGGGCGGGCTTGGCCTGAGCGGCATCGGTGGCGCTCGACGCGGCAAACGCGTCGGTCGGGGCCGCGAAGATCGCGGCAGCGAGCATGGAAGCAGTGACCGAGACGACTCTGGTAAGCGCCACGCCTTGCATCACTTTTAGCGACGAAAACAGAGCGGTTTTCATTGGTGTTCTTGCAACAGGGTGGCGAGAGACGGAAGGTTCCGGCAAGTGTAGTAAAGGTATTAAAAATAAGCAATCTGAAGCACTTACCGGACATCCTTGAAGCAAATTGTAGGTACTGGCACGGAAAAAACGACTGGTGCGCACCCGTATTCGCATGGTGCGACAAAGGGGTGCCGCGCTATGGGGCGATAGCCACATAACGGCGCGTTTCACGCAAACTTGAATGAAAATGACAGTGAGGCGGCGCGAGCCCGTTCAACGCACAGGGGGCCAGTTGCGTTGACGTGCCACCTCAGAGCTAATGCGCGGGCGCGATCGTATCATGGGACCGGTTCATGTGCCCGGAGCGCCGCCGCAATTTTTCTCATACAACGAGCGTTTGCTCGTCCAAAGCTACCGCTAAGCGCTTGTTTCTGCCTGGAAACCTTTACATTGTGCGACGCACAAAAAGATGCTTGACATTTGAATAAGCCCGCCTAAAATAGGAACCGTTGTTGTTGCGACGCACAAAACGCGTCGAGTAATACGACGCGATTGAAGTTTTTACCATTCCACCCCCCGGTCTGCGACAGACAGGCCGATATTCAGGAGCGAAAACATGACTTTGCTGACCCCTGAGCAATTCGCGGCAGCCCAGAAGGCCAACCTCGAAGCGTTGTTCGGCCTGACCAACAAGGCGTTCGAAGGCATCGAGAAGCTGGTTGAACTGAACCTGCAAGTCGTCAAATCGACGATCGCGGAAAGCCAGGAAACCGCGCAACGTGCGTTGTCGGTGAGGGACGCGCAAGAGCTGCTCGCGCTGCAAGCTAGCATCGCCCAGCCGGCTGCTGAGAAGGTCCTGTCGTACGGCCGTCATCTCTATGAGATCGCCTCGGCCACGCAAGCCGAATTCGCGCGCGTCGCGGAAGCCCAGTACGAAGAGCAGAACCGCAAGGTGCAGGCCCTCGTCGACAACATCGGCAAGAACGCCCCGGCCGGCTCCGAAACGGCTGTCGCGGTGATGAAGTCCGCGATCACGGCGGCCAACACGACGTATGAAACGGTCCATAAGGCCGCCAAGCAAGCGGTCGAAATCGCCGAAAGCAACTTCAACGCAGCTGCCACGGCTGCGCAAAAGGCCGCCCAGCAAGCCGCTGCGCAGGCTTCGCGCGCCGCGGCGAAAAAGCCTGCTGCAGCCTGAGAGACGATGGGATACGGGAGCCGGTAACGGCGCCCCGCCCTGAATAAAAACGGCGCGCTTCCCGAGGGAGCGCGCCGTTTTTTTGCGTCGGCAGGAGCCGGCACGCACAGTTCGGCCACCCCCTCGGGTGGCCCTTACCGCTCACCGTTACTTCTTCCGCTGCGGCGGCAAATCGGTACAGACGCCCTCGTACAGCTCCGCGGCCATGCCGATCGATTCGCCCAGCGTCGGGTGCGGGTGGATCGTCCGGCCGATGTCGGTCGCATCCGCGCCCATCTCGATCGCAAGACATACTTCGCTGATCAGATCGCCGGCATTCAGGCCGACGATCCCGCCGCCGATCACGCGATGCGTCTCTTCGTCGAAGATCAGCTTGGTAAAGCCCTCATCCCGGCCGTTCGCGATTGCGCGTCCCGACGCGGCCCACGGGAAGACCGCCTTGCCGTACTTGATGCCCTCGGCCTTGCATTGGTCCTCGGTCTTGCCGGCCCACGCGACTTCCGGATCGGTGTAGGCCACGGACGGGATCTGCAGCGCGTCGAAATAGGCCTTCTCGCCATGCGCCGCTTCCGCCGCAACGTGGCCTTCGTGCACGGCTTTATGGGCTAGCATGGGTTGGCCGACGATGTCGCCGATCGCGAAGATGTGCGGCACGTTGGTGCGCATCTGCCTGTCCACGTCGATGAAGCCGCGATCCGTCACCGCGATGCCGGCCTTCTCCGCGCCAATCCTCTTGCCGTTCGGACTACGTCCGACCGCCACGAGTACAAGATCGTAGCGCTGCGGCCCGGCTGGGGCCTTTTCGCCTTCGAACGAAACATAAATGCCGTCCGCCTTGGCGACCGCCGCCGACGTCTTCGTCTTCAACATGACGTTGGCGAAGTGCCGGCCGCTGTATTTCTCCCAGACCTTCACTAGATCGCGATCGGCGCCGAGCATCAGGCCGTCGAGCATTTCCACGACATCGATCTTCGCGCCGAGCGTGGCATAGACCGTCGCCATTTCGAGCCCGATGATGCCGCCGCCGATGACGAGCATCCGCTGCGGAATTTGCGGCAGCTCCAGTGCGCCCGTCGAATCGACGACACGCGGATCCTCGGGCATGAACGGCAGTTTCACAGCCTGTGAACCGGCCGCAATGATCGCCTGCTTGAAGCGGACCACCTTCTTGCCGCCCTCGGCTTGCACCTCCATGTGGTGCGGATCGAGGAACGAGCCGACGCCGGTGACGACCTCGACCTTGCGCGCCTTTGCCATGCCGGCCAAGCCTGTCGTCAGCTTTTTGACGACGCCGGACTTGAACGCACGCAGCTTGGCAAGGTCGATCTTGGCCTCGCCGAACATGATGCCGTGCTCGGCCAGCTCGTCGACTTCGTCCATGATGAGCGCGGTGTGCAGCAGCGCCTTCGACGGAATGCAGCCGACGTTCAGGCATACGCCGCCAAGCGTCGGGTAGCGCTCGACGAGCACGGTTTTCATGCCGAGGTCGGCCGAGCGGAACGCGGCCGAGTAGCCGCCGGGACCCGCGCCGAGCACGACCATGTCGCATTCGATGTCGGCACTGCCCGTATAGCTTCCGGCGGCGGGCGCGGCGGCCGCTCCTGCGCGCGGCGCTTCGGCACGCGCGGCTGCTGGAGCGGGCGTCGGCGCTGGAGCCGGGGCGGGCGACGGGGCCGCGGACGCCGGCTTTGCCGCACCCGCGCCTTCGGCGACTTCCACGAGCGCGACGACGGTTC
>CAYPWK010000231.1:0-9169 GCA_964414365.1 uncultured Burkholderia sp. | reverse complement strand
CATCGGTCGACCCCTGCTCCGCAACATAGATGTACCATTGCTTGCACTGATCGACTATCCGCGACAATGTCGACGAGGAATGAAGCAGAACTTCACAGTCAGGCAGGGCGCGCTCGACGGCGTCGAGGCATTCCTCACCGTCGCCCGGCACCGCAGTTTCCGCAAGGCGGCCGCGGAACTTGGCGTGACGCCGTCGGCGATTAGCCAGGCGGTACGCGCGCTCGAGTCACGCGTCGGCGCAACGCTGTTTATTCGCACGACGCGCAGTGTCGGCTTGACGGAAGCCGGCGAGCGTTTCCTTGCGCGTGCGAAGCCCGCTTTCGAGGAGCTCGTCGCCGCCAGCGAAGGTGCGCGTGAACTAGGACAAAGGCCGGCGGGCCGGCTGCGTATTTCGGCGCCCCGCGCGGTGGTGCCGATCCTGCTGCAGCCGCTGATCGCATCGTTTTGCCGCGCTTACCCCGAAGTCGAAGTGGAAGTCTCGGCGAGCGAAGAGTTGATCGATCTCGCCGCCGAGGGCTTCGATGCCGGTATCCGACTGGGGCAATTTATCGCCGCTGACATGGTGACCGTGCGGCTCACCCCGCCGTTTCGTTTGATCGTCGTCGGGAGCCCTGCCTATCTTGCCGATCGCGGCAGGCCCGAGCGGCCCGATGACTTGCGCGGCCACGCATGCCTGAGGTTGAGACGATCCAACGGTGCGCTTGCGCTATGGTCGCTCAGCCATGGTGGCCGGCCGGTCGAGATAGCGGTATCGGGCCCGCTTATCGCCAACGATTTCGTCACCGTGCTTGGCGCGGCTGTCGATGGCGTCGGCCTTGCCCAGGTACCGGAGCCAATCGCCGCGGATATGCTGGCGCACGGCAAACTCGAGCAGGTGTTGGAGCCGTTCGCACCGAAGGTACCGGGCGTGTTTCTCTACTATCCGGACCGCAAGCAAACGATGCCGAAGCTGCGCGCCTTCATCGAGCACGTGAAGAACAGGCGTCCACCGCGTTGATTAGCGCTGCTCTGTTTGACAAGCACGCCGATGAAGCCGTTCGCCATCCGACGATTCGGCTTGCACGCACCATCGCCGCTATTGTGAAAACTCCTCGAAGACGAGCTGCCTGAGCCATTGATTGCTGGGCTCGCGATGATTGCGCCCGTGCCACAAGACGTTAATCGTGATGTCGGGAATCTTCACAGGGCACGGCGCGCTATCGAGACCGAACGGGGCGAGGGTACGCATTGCATAGGCTTGCGGAACCACGGCGATCAGATCCGTTGTCTGCAGGATGTGCCCCACCGCAACGAAGTGCGGCACACGCAGGCATACGCGCCGCGGTACACCGGCGCGCTGGATCGCCGCATCGACCATCCCGTGGCCCGTCCCCTCGGCGACGATCGAGACATGCTCCGCCTCGAGAAACGCCTTCATCGTCATGCCGCCTTTCGCCAGCGGATGCCCTTTCCTGAAGAGGCACACGTACCGTTGTCGGAACAATCGGCGCTGAAAGAAGCCCGCCTTCAGGTCGGGCAGGAAGCCAATGGCGAGGTCAACCTGACCCGTCTCCATGCCATCGCGCAGCGCATCGGGATAATTGCGCACGGTGCTGATCGTGACGCCCGGCGCCTCCTTCGCCAATCGCTTCATGAGCGCGGGCAGGAAGTAGATCTCGCCGATGTCCGTCATCGCAATGGCGAACGAGCGGCTGCTGGACGCCGGCTCGAATGTCGATGTGGCGTTGAGCGTGTTGTAAATGGCGCTCAACGCGTAGCCGATCGGTTCCGCGAGCGACTCAGCGAACGGCGTGGGCATCATGCCTTTGGAGGTTCTCAGAAACAGTTCATCCCCGAGCAGCTTTCGTAACCTGTTCAACGCATTGCTGATCGCCGGCTGGGAGATTCCCAGCGTCTGGGCGACCGTGGAAACGCGCCGCTGCCTCAGCAGCTCGTTGAACACCACGAGCAGGTTCAGATCGATGTCCTGAAGCTCCATTTCCTTGTCTCCTCTATCGGGGCTTGCATTTCATCGCTTCACCCGCTCCCGCGCCCGCGCACAGCCGGCTTCCCCTTGTCTGCGACGAATTATCACTGTCGGTGATGTGAATTATCAAGGAGTTTCTATTTATCAATAGTCACCGGGGCGGCATCATGACATCACGAATTGACCAGCCCCGGAGACACTGGCGCCATGGAAGTATCGATTTTGCCGTTCAAGCGCACGCTGGACGTCCGCGCCGGCGAAAACCTGCTCGAGGTGTTGCGCGCGAGCGAGATCCCCGTTTCTTACAGCTGCATGGCTGGCCGGTGCGGCACATGTCGATGCCGCGTCGTTTCGGGCAACGTACTCGTGACGGGAGCGGCGGAAACGAACGCCCCGGCGGCGACGGGCCAGACGGTGCTGGCCTGCCAGACGACGATCGTAGAGGATTGCGCAATCGAGTTGCCGGAAGTCGACGAAATCGTCGTCCACCCGGCGAAGATCATCAAGACGACTGTCGTCGGCATCGAAGATATGACGCACGATATCAAGCGCGTCCGCCTCGCCCTCTCGAAACCGTTCGAATTTTCTCCGGGTCAATACGCGATGCTGCAGTTCACGCCGCAACATAGCCGGCCGTACTCGATGGCCGTCGTTCAGAACCCGCACGAGGTCGAGTTCCATATTCGGCTCGTCCCCGGTGGCCGAGCGACGACCTACGTCGCAACGCAGCTCAAAGTCGGCGACGCCGTTCGCTTGAGCGGGCCGCTCGGCACGGCATACCTGCGCCGCAAGACGGTCGACCCCATCGTATGCATCGCCGGCGGCACCGGCCTCGCCCCCATTCTTTCGATCCTGAGGGGCATGGCCGACGAAGGTATGACGAACCCGGTGCACCTCTATTTCGGCGTGCGCTCCTCGGACGACGTCTACGGGACGAATTGGATCGACGAGCTGCGCGAGCGGCTCCCGAACTTGACCGCGCACGTCGTGGTGGCCTCGGCCAAAGCGGACCGGTACCGCAGCGGCGTGGTGACGGAAGCGGTCGCAAAGGACTGGTCGAATTTCAAGGGCTGGCGCGCGTATCTGGCCGGTGCGCCGGTCATGGTCGATGCAGCGTCGATCCTGCTGCGTCAACGAGGCATCGCGCCCGAGCACATCTATGCCGATGCGTTCTACGCAAGCGGTATATGACCGCACATCTTCATTGATCGAACAGAAGACCCCCATCACACACTCAGGAGACAGCGCATGAACGAGGCTCCTATTGCCTTCAGAGAGCCCGTATGGAACGGCGACGGTTCGAGCCGGATTCCGTTCAGGGCCTACACGGATGCCGACATCTATCGCCGCGAGCTCGAGCGCTTATTTTATTCCGGCCATTGGTGCTACGTGGGCCTGGAGGCCGAAATCCCAAATCCGGGCGATTTCAAGCGCACGGTGGTGGGCGAACGCTCTGTCATCGTCGTCAGGACGCAGGACGGACAAGTCAGCGTCGTCGAAAACGTCTGCGCCCATCGCGGCGTTCGCTTTTGTCGCGAGAAATTCGGCAACCGCAAAGACTTCACTTGTCCCTACCATCAGTGGAACTACGACCTGAAGGGCAATCTGGTCGGCGTGCCGTTCAGGCGCGGCGTGAAGCAAGACGGCAAGATCAACGGCGGTATGCCGGCCGACTTCGATCCGAAGGAGCACGGCCTCACTAAGCTCAATGTCGCCACGCGAAACGGTGTGATCTTCGCTTCGTTCGATCACGACCTTCCCTCGCTCGAAGCATTTCTCGGCCCGACCATACTGCGTTATTTCGACCGAGTCTTTGATGGCCGTCAGCTGACGATCCTCGGCTACAACCGGCAACGCATTCCGGGCAACTGGAAACTGATGCAAGAGAACATCAAGGACCCGTACCATCCGGGGCTTTTGCACACCTGGTTCGTCACATTCGGCCTCTGGCGCGCCGACAACAAATCCGAGCTAAGGATGGACGAGCAGTTCCGTCACGCGGCCATGATCTCGACGCGTGGCGCCGGTGGGAAGGGAGAGGTGACGAGCGGCGTGTCGAGCTTCAAGGATCAGATGACGCTGAACGACGACCGCTTCCTCGATGTCGTTCACGAGCCGTGGTGGGGTGGACCAACGGCAGTCATGACCACGGTTTTTCCGAGCGTCATCATCCAGCAGCAGGTCAATTCCCTATCGACGCGCCATATCCAGCCGAACGGGCAGGGCTCGTTCGATTTCGTCTGGACGCATTTCGGCTTCGAAGACGATAGCGACGAGATGACGCGCCGCCGCTTGCGCCAGGCAAACCTGTTCGGGCCTGCGGGTTTTGTATCGGCCGACGACGGTGAGGTGATCGAGTTTTCGCAGGAAGGGTTCGAGCAAAAGCCGTTTCACCGGACCATCGCGGAACTCGGCGGGCGCGAGATCGGCGATACCGATCACATGGTGACCGAGACGCTGATTCGCGGCATGTATGACTACTGGCGCCGCGTCATGGAGATCTGAGAATGCTCGATTTCGAAACCTATCAGCAACTCGTTGCGCTCTACGCCGAGTACGCCGCGGCGGTCGACAACAGCGAATGGAACAAGTGGCCCGAGTTCTTCACCGAGCGTTGCGTCTACAAAGTCCAGGCGCGCGAGAACTACGATCGCGGATTTCCGCTCGCGACATTGTCGTTCGAAAGCAAGGGCATGTTGAAGGACCGCGTCTACGGCATGACCGAGACGATCTTTCATGATCCCTACTACCAGCGCCATGTCGTGGGCCTGCCGCGCGTCCTCGGCGTCGATGACGAGCATATCCGAGCCGAAGCCAACTATGCGGTGTTCCGCACGAAGCCCGATGAGATGACGACAGTGTTCAACGTCGGCCGATACATCGACACCATCGTGCGCACGGGCGGCGGCTTGAAATTCGAGTCCCGACTCTGCGTGTTCGACAGCGAGATGATCGCGAACTCGCTCATTTACCCGATTTGAGGCCTGACATGCCTAAACAGTGGATCAAAGTAATCGATCTGGCCGCGGTGCCCGGCGACGATGTCGTGGCGGTCGAGGCCGCCGGACATGAGCTTGCCATCTATGGCGTGGACGGCGCTGTGTATGCAACGGACAACATTTGCACGCACGGACATGCCCGCCTTTGCGATGGATTCCTCGAAGGTCACGAAATTGAATGCCCTCTGCACCAGGGCCGCTTCGACGTCAGGAGCGGAAAGGCTCTCTGCGAGCCGCTCACGGTTGATATCCGCACCTATCCGATCAAGATCGAGGAAGGCAGCGTGTTCGTCGAAATCTGAAAGCACATCAACGAAAGGAGACGTCAGATGGAGAGGGATTTGACGCGTGAAGCGCGGTCAGCCTACTACGAGCAACTCCAAGCGCGCGGCCTTTCCCCGCTTTGGGAGTCGTTGCACAGTCTCGTGCCGAGGGAGCCGCGCCCGCAAGCCATAGCGGCGATATGGAAGTATGCCCAGATTCGCGATCTGATCATGGAGGCCGGCGCGGTGATCAGCGCCGAGGAGGCGGTTCGCCGCGTGCTCGTTCTCGAGAACCCTGGGCTCCCGGGGAAATCGAGCATCACGTCGACGCTCTATGCCGGCCTGCAATTGATTCTGCCAGGCGAGATCGCGCCAAGTCATCGGCATACACAGTCCGCTTTGCGGTTCATCGTAGAAGGCCGCGGCGCATGGACGGCCGTGAACGGCGAACGCACGACGATGCGCCCCGGCGATTTCATCATCACGCCGTCTTGGACTTGGCACGATCATGGCAATCCGTCCGTCGAAGAGTGCGGCGAGCCGGTTGTCTGGCTCGATGGGCTCGATATTCCTTTGATCGCGAGCCTCAATGCCGGCTTCGCGGAAAACTATCCGCGAGCGACGCAGCCGATCGCTAGGCCGGAAGGCGTGAGCTTTGCACGCTTCGGCCACAACATGGTGCCGGTTCGCCATCGCGTCGACGATCCGAGTTCGCCCGTCTTCAGCTATCCGTACGATCGCACCCGCGAGGCGCTCGATGCGCTCTACCGCAACGGCGAGCTCGACGAATGGGATGGCGTGAAGCTCCGCTATGTCAATCCGGCTACGGGCGGATGGCCGATGCCAACGATTGCCACGTTCATGCAATTTCTGCCGGCGGGCTTCGCGGGCAGAGCCTATCGCAGTACCGATGCGACGGTCTACTGCGTCGTGGAAGGACAGGGATCCGCGCGGATCGGCGATACGTCGTTCGATTTCGAGCCGCATGACGTCTTCGTCGTGCCAGCGTGGCAACCGGTCAATTTGATTGCGTCGACGGACAGCGTGCTTTTCAGCTATTCGGACCGACCTGTGATGTCGGCGCTGAATCTGTTGCGTGAGGAGCGCGCATAAGCTCTGCAGTACGAATCGATCGATTGTGCGCCTATGCATTCCGCCAAACGTTCGATGAGGTTTTCTACCCACTATCCCGTTTGACTTTGAGGCCTATCGTTATGGCATTCGTTTTCCCTCCCGAGCCGCCCGTCGCTGTGCCGGTCGCCGGCAGCGGCGATAAATTCGCTGTGCGCCGCGTTTACTGCGTGGGCCGCAACTACGCGGCGCATGCCCGCGAGATGGGCTTCGATCCCGATCGCGAACCGCCGTTCTTCTTTTGCAAGCCTGCCGATGCGGTGATTCCAGTCGCTTATGGAGAGACGCTCGAACTCCCCTATCCGTCACAGACCGCGAACTACCATTACGAAGCCGAACTCGTTGCGGTCATCGGCAAGGGCGGGTCCGACATCGATGTGGCAACCGCACTCGACTATGTCTGGGGTTATGCGGTCGGCCTCGACATGACGCGTCGCGATTTGCAGATGAAGATGCGCGAGATGGGCCGGCCGTGGGAGATCGGCAAGGCATTCGACAAGTCGGGCCCGATCGGTCCCATCCATCGCGCGAGCGAGGTCGGTCATTTCGAAAGCGGCGGCGTATGGTTGACCGTCAACGGCGTCACGAAGCAAAAGAGTGATGTCTCGCACTTGATCTGGTCCGTCGCCGAGACCGTCGCCGACCTTTCCAAATTTTTCCGGCTCGAGCCGGGCGATGTCATCTACACGGGAACGCCCGAAGGCGTCGGTCCCGTGGCCAAGGGCGATTCGATGACCGTCGGCGTCGAGCGGCTCGGCGAGCTGAGCGTACGCGTGGTGTGAGCACGGAGCGCCCTCCATGCAGCTTCATAGCTTCTTTAACAGCTCGGCCTCGTATCGCGTGAGGATCGCACTTGCGCTCAAGGGGCTCGCCTACGATTACGTTCCCGTGAACATTCGTACCGGCGAGCACCGCGACGTGGGCTATGCTGAACAGATCAATCTCTCGGCAGCCGTGCCTGCGCTCGTGGACCGGGAGTTCAGCCTCGGCCAGTCGCTCGCGATCATCGATTATCTGGATGCACGCCATCCCGAGCCGAGGCTGATTCCGTCAGAGCCGGCACTGCGTGCGCGCATTCTCGAGTTCGCCTATCTGATCTCGTGCGATATCCACCCGATCAACAATCTGCGCATCCTCAAGTATCTGGACGCGGTGCTTCAGGTGACGCCCGATCAAAAGGACGCCTGGTATAAGCACTGGATTGCCGAGGGCATGACCGCAGTCGAGCGGATGCTCGCACGATATGGGGAAGGGCCGTGGTGCTTCGGGAGTTCGCCGACGCTTGCCGATTGCTGCCTCGTGCCTCAGATCGCGAACGCGCAAAGGATGGGCTGCGATCTCACTCCCTACCCGCTGAGTCTTGCCGTCTATCGCCGCGCAATGGAGCATCCGGCGTTCGATGCCGCGCAGCCGAAGAACCAGCCTGACTATCTTGCCTCGTAAGGCCGCTCGCGGCATGAGCCGCGAGCGCGCATCCATCACTTCAATCAGAACTTGTGACGTATGCCGAGGCGTACGCCAAGCTGTTTGTCGGTGGCGGACGGTGTGAAGCCGCTGATGTTCGCGACCGCGCGTTGCCCGAGCGAATCGCGGCCTGTTGCGCGCTGCATGACCGCTAAGGCATAGACGTCCGTACGTTTGGAAAGACTGTATATCGCGCCGAGGTCGAGTTGCAGATACTTGGCGCCGCCGTCACCTTTCACCGAATTGCGCCATGTGTAGTCGAAGGCGACGCCCGTCAACAGCGACGGTGTCCAGCGATAGCGCAATCCGAGTTCTGCGCTCGTGAAGCTCGCGTGACCGCTATAGCCGAGCGGGTTCGGGCCCGAAGAAGAGCCCAGTGAATCGAACCGAGTGTTCGTCACCACGCTCGAGACAGTCGCCTGGCCGAGCGTATAGGACGCACCCGCGCCGAGTATTTGCGTCGTATGCGCCGAGGCATATCCCGCGATGCCCGGCGAGGACTCGGGCGTCGTGGCGGAGCCGAACGAGCCGAGGTTGTTCGCCGTCGCAAGCCCCTTGTTAGGCGTGTTTCCGTAGAACGAGACGTTCGGATTTCGTGCGTTGAGATATCCCACCCCGAACGCAAGCGCACTGCCGCTATAGCTTGCGCCGAGCGACCAGATCTGGTTCTGACTATTGTTGCCCGCCACGCCGCCGAAGCTGTACAGCGCGCCCGCGCGGAAGCCATGAAAGGTCGGCGTCGTGAACTTGATGGAATTGTTGATGCGGTTGGTGTTGCTGAGATTATCGATGTCGTTCAAATGCGACGACATATAGCCGCCCCACGACCCTGACGCCCCGAAGGCCTGCACGGAATCGACTAACGGATCGTACTGGCGTCCCAGCGTGACCGTGCCGAGTCGCGACGAAGACAATCCGACGTAGGCTTGCCGCCCGAACTCGGCTCCGCCCTGCGCAAGGGCGCCGCTGTTCGCCATAAAGCCGTTTTCGATGACGAAAATGGCGCGTAGACCGTCACCGAGATCTTCGGTGCCGCGCAGTCCCCATCGGCTGCCCGACAAACCCGTGGTATGGGCGTCCGTCAGCGCAAATTGGCTGCCCCCGCGCGGCTGGCCATTCACGACGCTCGTTTGGGCGCTGTTCGTGTAAGTAACGCCGAGATCGACAAGGCCGTAGAGCGTGACGCTGCTCTGTGCGTGTGACGCGGTTGCCGCGACGGCAAAGCCGCAAACGGCGAGTTGCTTCTTCATCTATGTCTCCGTGCTTCGTTAGGAATGCTTATCACTACTGGTGCTGCTGGGCCTTGCGGCCGGTCTGATGAACGGCAGGCGACGGCGGCGGGCGCG
>CAYPWK010000230.1:0-9231 GCA_964414365.1 uncultured Burkholderia sp. | reverse complement strand
ATCCATGTCCGGCACCCTTGCCCTCACTGAAGAACTGATCGCGCGCGCCTCCGTCACGCCCGACGATCAGCATTGCCAGCAGCTTCTGATCGAGCGGCTCTCCGCGATCGGCTTCGATTGCGAGACCATCGCATCGCATGGCGTCACGAACCTCTGGGCCGTCAAGCGCGGCGCGGACGGCGCGAACGGCAAGCTGCTCGCTTTCGCGGGCCATACCGACGTCGTGCCGACGGGACCGCTCGAGCAATGGAAATCGCCGCCCTTCGCACCGACGAAGCGCGACGGCAAGCTCTATGGGCGCGGGGCGGCCGACATGAAGACATCGATCGCGGGCTTCGTCGTCGCCAGCGAGGAATTCGTCGCCGCGCACCCCGACCATCGCGGCTCGATTGCGTTCCTCATCACGAGCGACGAGGAAGGCCCGGCCACGGACGGCACGGTCAAGGTGGTCGAGGCGCTGCGGGCGCGCGGCGAGACGCTCGACTACTGCATCGTCGGCGAGCCGACGTCGGACGCGACGCTCGGCGACGTCATCAAGAACGGCCGGCGCGGCTCAATGTCGGGCAAGCTCACCGTCAAAGGACTGCAAGGCCATATCGCTTATCCGCATCTGGCGAAGAACCCCATTCATCTGCTCGCACCGGCGCTCGCCGAACTCGTCGACGAACATTGGGATGCCGGCAACGAATACTTCCCGCCGACGACCTGGCAAGTCTCGAACCTGCACAGCGGAACGGGGGCAACCAATATTATTCCGGGTCGCGCCGAGCTCATGTTCAATTTCCGGTTCTCGACGGCGAGCACGGTCGAAGGACTGCAGAGCCGCGTGCGCGCGATCCTCGACAAGCACGGCCTCGACTACGAGCTCGAATGGACCGTGAGCGGCATGCCGTTTCTCACACCGCGCGGCGAGCTTTCCGAAGCGCTCACGCAGGCGATCAGGGACGAGACGGGCGTCACGGCCGAATTGTCGACGACGGGGGGCACCTCCGACGGCCGTTTCATCGCGCGCATCTGCAAGCAAGTGGTGGAGTTCGGGCCGCCGAACGGCAGCATCCATAAAATCGACGAGCATATCGAGCTCGCATTCGTCGAGCCGCTGAAGAACATCTACCGGCGCGTGCTCGAAGCGCTGGTGGCTTAGCCGAGCGCTGACACGCACCCAGGAGCTGCAGGCAATGACGACGCCCACGACCCCCTTTACCACCGTACGCGACTTGCTGCGCTACGCGGTCTCGCGCTTTACCGCCGCTCAGCTCGCCTTCGGCCACGGCACGGCGAACGCCTACGACGAAGCCGCCTATCTGATCCTCCATACGCTGCATCTGCCGCTCGATACGCTGGATCCGTTTCTCGATGCGCGGCTGCTTGACACCGAAATCGCAGACGTCATGAACGTCATAGAGCGCCGCGCGACGGAGCGGGTGCCGGCAGCCTACCTCACACATGAAGCCTGGATGCACGGACGGCGCTTTTTTGTCGATGAGCGCGTGATCGTACCCCGCTCGTTCATCGGCGAGCTGCTCGAAGACGGCCTGCAGCCGTATGTGGCCGATCCCGACGAAGTCGCCGCGGTGCTCGAGCTTTGCACGGGCTCGGGCTGCCTCGCGATCCTTGCGGCCGAGGCATTTCCGAATGCCGACGTCGATGCCGTCGACGTTTCGCCCCAAGCGATCGAGGTCGCGCGTATCAACGTCGCCGAGTACGGGCTCGACGACCGCATCGCGCTTTTCGAGGGCGACCTGTTCGCACCGCTTCCCGAGCGGCGCTACAACGTGATTGTCGCGAATCCGCCCTACGTCAACCGTGCGTCGATGGAGGCGTTGCCGGCCGAATATCGTCACGAGCCAGAACTCGCGCTCGCCGGCGGCGAGGATGGCATGGACGTGGTCCGCCGCATCGTGGGCGAGGCGCGCTCGTGGCTCGAAGACGACGGCGTGCTGGTTGTCGAGATCGGCAACGAGCGGCATAACGTCGAAGCGGCGTTCGGCGGACTCGATCTCGTCTGGCTGCCGACGAGCGGCGGGGAAGACAGCGTGTTCCTGATTCAGGCGAGTGACCTGCCCGAGGTCTGATCCCGGGACCCCGCGCGACGGCCGAGCTTTCTGTGGCGTGCGCGCAGCGAATCGGCCCCCCATTTGACGGCGTTCGGTAAGATGCACTGGGGCGGCAGTTCGATCGTCGCCGACCAGACCGAACCGGCAGTCTCACGCTCGCATGAATTTTCAATTTGACTGGCTATCGCTCGGCAGCCTGATCTTCGTTGCGCATACGCTCGGCGTCATCGCGGCGATCCACGCCGTTCTCAACACGCGCACCTCGCAAGGCGCCATCGCATGGGCCGTCTCGCTCGTCTCGATGCCGTACCTCACGCTGATCCCCTATCTCTTTCTCGGCCGCAGCAAGTTCGCCGGCTATGTCGATGCACGGCGGCTCGAGAACGAGTTGTTGCGCACGCGCGCGCATCCAAGCGCCTGGGATACGTACGCTTCATCGACAGGCCGCCCCGCCGACGCGCTCGGTCATCACGTGGTCCGCGCGCTGACTCGCCTTTCCGGCATGCCGTTTCTGCCAGGCAACGCCGTGCGCACGCTCGTGAATGGCGATGCAACATTCGCGGCGATTCTCGAAGGGATCGAGAACGCGCGTCACTACGTACTCGTACAGTTTTTTATCGTGCGCGCGGACCAGGTCGGCACCATGCTAAAAGACCTGCTCATCGCCAAAGCCGCCGAAGGCGTGCGCATCTGTTTCCTCTACGACAGCATCGGCTCGTTCGATCTTCCGCAACGGTACGTGGCCGAGCTACTTGCCGGCGGCGTCGAAATCCATCCCTTCGCGACGAATCGGCGCTTCGTCAATCGCTTTCAGATCAACTTCCGCAACCATCGCAAGATCGTCGTCGTCGATGGCGAGCTTGCGTTCGTCGGCGGTCATAACGTGGGTGTCGAATACCTCGGCGGGAACCCGCGGCTGTCGCCGTGGCGCGATACGCACATCGAAATGCGCGGCCCGATCGTCGCCAGCGTGCAGTTTGTCTTTCTCGAGGACTGGCACTGGGCGACGCAGCGCCTGCCGCGGCTCGAGCCATCGCAGGCCGAGACGCCCAAGCCGGCGCACGGGCAGGACATGCACTGCCTCGTGGTGGCGCCGAGTCCGGCCGATAAAGGCGAGACGGGTTCTCTCTTCTTCGTGGAGGCGATTCATGCCGCGCAGGAGCGGATCTGGATCACGACGCCCTATCTGATCCCCGACGAAGCCGTGTTCGCGGCGCTGCGTCTTGCCGTCATGCGCGGCGTCGACGTGCGGATACTGATCCCAAGCCGGCGCGATCACTATGTGGTTTTCGAGGCGTCGAAGCTCTATGCGTATGACCTCGTGCGCGCGGGCGTCCGGATTTTCCGGTACCGGCCCGGCTTCCTGCATCAGAAGGTCGTGCTGATCGACAAGGTGGCCGCAGCCATCGGCAGCGCCAACCTCGACAATCGATCGTTTCGCCTGAACTTCGAGATCATGGTGCTGACGATCGATCGTGATTTCGCCGCCGAAGTCGAGGCGATGCTGGCCGAGGACTTTGCTCTCGCTTACGAGGTCGATCGCAACGAATACCGCGAAGCGCCTGCGCTAAGACGCGTGACGATGCACGTGGCGCGGCTTTTCTCGCCGATCCTGTAACCGGCGTCGGCCGTCCTGTCGGCGAAAAAACTCGAGCATCACGCGGCGCGGGCCACTTGTCACTTGTACTAGAGCAAAAAAAAGGACTCTAGTGCAATCCGCCGCTCCCGCGTCAGCCCCAAAATCCAATGGGCGTTTTCGATACGCTTGCAGGTGGCTGTGTGGGCAGATCCGCGTGCCGAATACCGACCAAGCCGTTACCGAGGCTGGCGAAATGAGTATGTCCCTCACCGGCATGCCATGTCACCTTCATCCTGGCATGACTGGATTCGTAGAAGTTGGCCAGCTCCTCTCGTGTGTTGACGATCCGCCAGTTCCCGCGGTCACAAACGGCCAGCGGCAGCGACGGGTGCGCGACTGCTGACACGAGCCGATCGCGCAAACGTTCCTTGCTCATCGCAAATGCCGGATAGTTGACTTGCGGCCCGTGCCGGACGACGCGATGCTCGGGACCGGCGCGATGCGGGTCGACAGCGGCGACGGCGGCGTTCACCGCCTCGCGAACGAACGCCTCCTCCGCCGATTCACTCACCGCGCTGTGTGGACCACCCGCACCTTTCATCACCAACATATCGTGGGTGTCATAATCGCCCGTAATGACCGCCTTTTCCCAATTGGGCTGGGCTTTCAGTGCGCGCAGATTGCCTTCCCGTGGGTTAGAGAAATCCACGGGAATATAAAAGTTGCCGTGGCCATCAGGGCGCGCCTGCGGCCCGCCGCGGCTCTCCCACTGTTCGGCGGCCTCCCGCGTGACGAATACGCCGACGGGGCGGCCGTCCTCCCAATGGGCCGCCAGCCCATGCAAGCCGCTATCGGCCACTCGCTGTCGAAAATACTCAGGTACTCGCGCCGATTTCAGCGTCTTCTCGAGGATCGTATGGGGCTTAGTAGCCGCCCCTTTATCGAGCCAAATCAGGGCAAGCGCCCCGGTATCGCGGAAACTGACGGCAAAGTTTCCCTTGGCTGCCGCGACCGAAATAGCGACCAGATGCTTCTTCGTCACGAAACCCGCGTCGACGATCTTCTGTTCGACCGGACTGAGCGCCCGATCGAGGTCGGCCTTGGACGCCGCGCCCGCAATCGCATTCAACCTCCCTCGACATGGCACCAGGTTCGAAGTATCAAATTCCTCGTGATTTGGCCTTGCGCCGTTCAACAGAGGAGCTTCATTTGCATGAGCGCCAGCCGCGTCACTTATCCGATCAGCGAAATCGACTCCAGGTCTGTTTGCGAGACTGAGTTTCAAGCCCTGCCCCAATAGATGTTCCAACGATTGAAATACCGGCCTCGCTGCCAGCGGCGCTTCGATCAACGCTTTTAAAGCAGCGCCTCGATACCGGGCACCAGCGCTTCGGGCTTGGCCTTCGGCCCGTAACGCCTGACAACGTTACCGTTTCGATCGACGAGAAACTTCGTGAAGTTCCACTTGATTGCCTTCGTCCAAAGCAGGCCGCGAGCTTCCTTCGTCAGATAGCGATAAAGCGGGTGCGCGTTTGCCCCCTTTACGTCGACCTTGTCGAACATCGGAAAGGTGACGCCGAAGTTGTTTTCGCAAAAGCTTGCGATCTGCGCCGCATCGCCGGGTTCCTGCTTGCCGAACTGATTGCACGGGAAGCCCAGCACCTCCAGGCCACGCGCCGCGTACTTTTCATAGAGCTGCTGCAGCCCCTCGTACTGCGGCGTGAAACCGCACTCGCTCGCTGTATTGACGATGAGGAGCACCTTGCCGCGATAGCGATCGAGGCCGATCGTTTCGCCGCCGAGCGTACGTGCCGAGAATGTGTAGACCGGACTCATGCGCATCTCCTCTATGAAACGCGAAGTCTACGCGAAACGCAGACGCGACAACGACCGGATTCCTCTCAAACGCATGCGGTTGCGCTTACCGACGCACCGTGGCACTGCAACGGCCCGCCGCCATGCAAAGGCGCCATCTGCCGCCGCATCTCCCGCGCTTGATCGCGCGAGCCGTCTAAAATAGCGGTTTTCGCTCCGAGCCGCCCCGTCCGTCGTGATCCGCTTCAGCCAGTTCAGTCTCTCGCGCGGCGTCAAGCCGCTCTTCGACGCCACCACATTCACGCTGAACCCCGGCGAAAAGGCCGGGTTAGTCGGTGCAAACGGGGCCGGCAAGTCGACGCTCTTCGCCGTCTTACGCGGCGAGCTGCATCCCGACGCCGGCGATTTCTCACTGCCGCCCTCCTGGCGCATCGCCCACGTCGCACAGGAAACACCTGCCGTCGAGAAGACGGCGCTCGAGTACACGCTCGACGGCGACGCGGCCCTGCGCGAGATCGAGGCTCAGATGGCCGCGGCCGAGGCCGCGCACGACGGCGAGGCGCTCGCCCACGCGCACGCGGCGTTCGCCGATGCCGACGGCTATACGGCACCCTCGCGCGCCGAAGCCTTGCTGCTCGGCCTCGGTTTCACGCTCGCGCAAACGCGCGAGCCCGTCGCGAGCTTCTCGGGCGGCTGGCGTATGCGGCTCAACCTCGCGCAGGCCCTGATGTGCCGCTCCGACCTGCTGCTGCTGGACGAGCCGACGAACCACCTCGATCTCGATGCGATTGTCTGGCTCGAAGACTGGCTGCTCCGGTACGCCGGCACGCTCATCGTCATCTCGCACGACCGCGAGTTCCTCGATTCGATATGCAACGTCACACTGCATCTCGAGAACCGGCAGATTAAGCGCTACGGCGGCAATTACTCGCAGTTCGAAATTCTGCGTGCGCAGCAGTTGGCATTGCAGCAAAACGCCTACGAAAAGCAGCAGAAGACGATCGAGCATCTCGAGAGCTTCATCAATCGTTTCAAAGCGAAGGCGACGAAGGCCAAGCAGGCGCAAAGCCGAATGAAGGCGCTCGAGAAGATGGAGCGCATCGCGCCGGCACACGTCGCATCGCCGTTCACGTTCGAGTTCCGCGAGCCCGATGCGGCGCCGAACCCGATGCTGGTCATGGAGGACGTTCGCTGCGGCTACCGTGCAGACGACGGCAACGAGATCGCGATCCTCGACGGCATCTCCCTATCGATACAGAACGGTCAGCGCATTGGCCTGCTCGGCGCGAACGGACAAGGCAAATCGACGCTCGTCAAAACGCTGGCCGGCACGCTCACCCCGCTGGCGGGCTCGATGCGTCAAGGCCGCGGGCTGGCGATCGGCTACTTCGCGCAGCATCAGTTGGAGACGCTGCGGCCTGACGACTCCCCGCTCGCGCATCTTGTACGCATTGCGCCCGATACGCGCGAGCAGGAGCTGCGCGATTACCTCGGCGGCTTCAATTTCCCCGGCGACATGGCGAGCTCGCCGATCGCGCCGTTCTCGGGCGGCGAAAAGGCGCGGCTCGCACTGGCGTTGATCATCTGGCAAAAGCCGAACCTGCTGCTACTCGACGAGCCGACGAACCACCTCGATCTCGAAACACGACACGCGCTCACGATGGCGCTCGCGCAGTTCGAGGGCACGCTCATTCTCGTCTCGCACGACCGGCATTTGCTGCGCGCGAGCACCGATCAGTTCATGCTCGTCGCGAATCATCGTCTGCAGCCGTTCGACGGCGATCTCGACGACTACCGCGACTGGCTGCTGCAGCACGCGGCGCAGGTGCGCGAGGCGGCCAGATCGGCGAGCGCGGCCGAGACCTCGAAGCCCGGAAGCGAACGCGCCGCGACCGGCGGCGGCACGGCTGACACGGCAGCGAACAGAAAAGACCTGCGGCGCCAGGAAGCCGAAACGCGGCAAAAGCTCTCGCAGCTGAGAAAGCCGCTGCAAACGCGCATCGCCAAGATCGAGAAGGAAATGGAAGCGTTGAACGCGGAAAAAGCGACGCTCGACGCATTCGTCGCCGATACTGCGAGTTATGCGCCTGAGATGAAAGCGAAGCTGACCGAAGCGATCAGGCAGCAAGCCGACGTCCAGGCGAGGCTCGAAACGCTCGAGGCCGAATGGCTCGAAGCGCAGGAGGAACTCGAACAGATCGGTTAGTCTCTCGGAAAAGGAGGTGTTCGTTGTCGACGCATGCCCCGCTGCGAGGTCTTCGCGTACTCGATCTCACGCGCCTGCTGCCCGGCCCCGTGGCTACGCTGCGGCTCGCCGAGCTCGGTGCCGACGTGCTCAAGATCGAGGAGCCCGGTGCGGGAGACGGCGCCCGCGCAATGATGCAAAGCGCTGCCGACCGGGCCGCGGCGCGGCCTAGCGCCTTCTACCGGATAGTCAATCGAGGTAAGCGCGAAACGCGGCTCGACCTCAAGAGCGAAACGGGCCGCACGGTGCTGCGCGCGCTCGTGCGCGAATCCCACGTGCTCGTCGAGAGCTTTCGCCCAGGCGTGATGGCGCGCCTAGGGCTCGACTATTCGAGCCTTGCGCAGATCAATCCGAAGCTCGTCTATTGCGCGATCACGGGCTACGGCGCTCGCGGCCCGTTCGCGCACCGGCCGGGCCATGACATCAATTACCTCGCCTACGCCGGCGTGCTCGATCAGATTCGCTCCGCGGACGGCGCGCTCGTCATTCCGAACATCCAGATCGCCGATCTGCTCGGCGGTGCCGCAACGGCTGTCACGCAAATCCTCGCGGCGCTATGGCAGGTGGCGCGCGGCGGCAACGGTGCCTTTCTCGACGTCTCGATGACGCATGCGGTTCGCGACCACGACGTCGCGGCACGCGCCGCGCTCGAGAACAGCGATGCGGCCGGCGGCATGCCAAGCAGCGCCGACGGCCCTCGTGCCGGGCGCGGGCTCCTCAACGGCGGCGTGCCCTGCTACAACGCCTATCGGACATCGGACGGACGCTGGCTCGCCGTCGGCGCCTTGGAGCTGAAATTCTGGGAAAAGCTATGCCGGGCGCTCGGACGCGAGGATTGGGCAAGCCGCCACTGGAGCCTCGGGCAGGCGATCGGCGGGGCCGATGCAGCCGAGCTTACGCGCGAACTGGCCGCACGCATTGCCGCCCAACCGCTCGCGAGCTGGCTCGAGCTGCTCGAGCCGCTAGACTGCTGCGTCTCGCCGGTGCTGACGGCCGAGGAGGCTCGCCGTCACCTGCTCTTCCGCGTCGACGGCGCGGCCTGAACCCGAGCCGCGCGTTTTTCGCGCTGTGCGCTATTCGAGCTCTTTCACGCGATCGATCGCTTCTTCGATCCGCTCGACGGCGAGCACCTGCAGGCCGTCGATGGCCTGCTTGGGCGCATTGGCCTTCGGGATCAGCGCGGCCGTAAATCCGAGCTTCGCCGCTTCCTTGAGCCGCTCCTGGCCGCGCGGAGATGGCCGGATTTCGCCCGCAAGGCCCACCTCGCCGAAGACGATGAGCCCCTTCGCGAGCGGCTTGTTGCGCATCGACGAATGAATGGCGAGCAGCACGGCAAGATCGGCGGCCGGCTCCGAGATCTTGACGCCGCCGACGGCGTTGAGAAAGACGTCCTGATCGAAGCAGGCGATGCCCGCATGGCGATGCAGCACCGCGAGCAGCATGGCGAGCCGGTTCTGCTCGAGCCCGACCGCCAGACGCCGTGGATTCGGCACATGCGCCGTATCGACGAGCGCCTGGATTTCGACGAGTAACGG
>CAYPWK010000229.1:0-9274 GCA_964414365.1 uncultured Burkholderia sp. | reverse complement strand
GGCAAGTTCAATCCGGCCGAAGGGATCAAGCCCCCTTCGGTGCCGCCCAAGAAGACTTATACGCAAGTGTTCGGCGAGTGGCTCTGCGATGCAGCCGAACTCGATTCGCGCGTGATCGGGATCACGCCCGCGATGCGCGAGGGCTCCGGTCTCGTCGAATTCGAGAAGCGCTTCCCGGACCGCTACTACGACGTCGGCATTGCCGAACAGCACGCGGTGACGTTCGCGGGCGGTCTGGCCGTCGAAGGGCTGAAGCCCGTCGTCGCCATTTACTCGACGTTCCTGCAGCGCGCCTACGATCAGCTGATCCATGACGTGGCGCTGCAAAACCTGCCCGTCGTCTTCGCGATCGACCGTGCCGGGCTCGTCGGCGCCGACGGCGCCACGCACGCGGGCGCCTACGACCTCGCCTTCTTGCGCTGCATTCCGAACATGACGGTGATGGCGCCGTCCGACGAAAACGAATGCCGCCAGATGCTCTATACGGCCCTGCAGCAGTCGAACCCGACGGCGGTGCGCTATCCGCGCGGCGCGGGCGTCGGGGTCGCGACGGTCAAGCAAATGACGGCGATTCCGGTCGGCCGCGGCGAGATTCGCCGGCAGTCGACGGCTGCCAAGGGCGGCCGGATTGCGATCCTCGCCTTTGGGACCATGGTCGCGCCATCGCTCGCGGCGGCCGCGGCGCTCGATGCGACAGTCGCCAATATGCGCTTCGTCAAGCCGATCGATACGGCATTGCTGCTCGAGCTCGCCCAGACTCACGACGCGCTCGTGACAGTCGAGGAGGGCTGCATCATGGGCGGCGCCGGGTCTGCCTGCGTGGAAACCCTGCTCGCCAATGGGGTTGTTCTGCCCGTACTACAATTGGGCCTCCCCGACAGCTTCATCGATCACGGCGATCCGGCCAAGTTGTTGGCGGAGTGCGGTCTTGACGGCGCCGGCATCGAAAAATCGATCCGCGCGCGTTTCGTCGAGCCTGCCGCAAAGCTGGCGCAGCGCGTCGCGTAACGATGCAGCCGCCGGTTCACGGCGGCTGCATTTTTTCCCGCAGCGTACTTCTGCATGGGTCTTTCGGCCCATGTTTCAATGTCCGCAGTGATCTGCACGGCCGGCGCCGGGTAGGTGTGCGGTGTGTCTCGCCGCAGCGCCTTCTAGGACTAAAAGAACCATGAATCTCATGAACCAAGCCTTCGCGATGCCTGACGTGCAAAGCTCGCCCGATACACGGCAGATCTCCATTCAGCGTGTCGGCGTCAAAGGCGTGCGTCACCCGCTCGCCGTGCGGACGGCGAACGGCGACGTTCAGGCAACCGTCGGCACGTGGAACCTCGATGTCCACCTGCCCGCCGATCAGAAGGGCACGCACATGTCGCGTTTCGTGGCGCTGCTCGAGGAAAGCAAGGCGCCGCTGGGGGCCGACGCATTCCGCACGATGCTCGCCGCGATGCTCGATAAGCTCGAAGCGCCGGCTGGCCGCATTGAAGTTTCGTTTCCGTACTTCATCAAGAAGACGGCACCCGTTTCGGGCGTCTCCAGTCTGCTCGACTACGAAGTGACATTGACGGGCGAAATACGCGAAGGCGAACTGCGCACGTTCCTGCAAGTGCTCGTGCCGGTGACGAGCCTTTGCCCTTGCTCGAAGGAAATCTCGCAATACGGCGCTCACAATCAGCGCTCGCATGTGACGATCCGCGCCGAGATTGCGGGCGACATGTCGGCCGACGAGTTGATCAGGATTGCCGAAGACGAAGCGTCGTGCGAGCTCTGGGGATTGTTGAAGCGTCCCGACGAGAAGTTCGTGACCGAGCGCGCTTATGAAAATCCCAAGTTCGTCGAGGATCTCGTGCGAGACGTGGCCCGGCGACTCAATGCCGATGAAAGGATCGTCGCCTATACGCTCGAGGCCGAGAATTTCGAGTCGATCCACAATCACAGCGCTTACGCCGTGATCGAGCATGACAAGCGCCAGGCTGCCGCATAACCGTCGCTGCAGCTACCGCGCGAGGGAGGTCAGGTCCCAGCGCGGTTTCACAGTGAACGCGTAGTCCTTGCTCGCCTGCTCCGGCCAGCGCTGCAAGCGCAATGCGCCGGCAAGCGCAATCATTGCGCCGTTGTCCGTGCAAAGCGATAGGTCGGGGTAATGTACGTCGAAGCGGCGCTTTTCCGCCGCTTGCGAAAGCGCCTCGCGCAGCTGCCGATTCGCGCCGACGCCGCCGGCTACGACGAGCCGCTTCAAATGCGTCTTCTTGAGCGCGGCAAGCGACTTCGCCACGAGGACGTCGACGGCCGCATCGACGAACCCGCGGGCGATATCGGCCTTTGCTTGTTCGCAGACGTTTTCCCCGACTTTCTTCACTTGCGTGAGGACGGCCGTCTTGAGCCCGCTGAAGCTGAAATCGAGATCGCCCGAGTGCAGCATCGGGCGCGGCAGGACAATAGCGCCCGGCGTGCCGTACTCGGCAAGACGCGAGACTTCGGGGCCGCCCGGGTAGCCGAGCCCCAGCAGCTTCGCCGTCTTGTCGAACGCCTCGCCTGCCGCGTCGTCGACGGTTTCGCCAAGCGTCTCGTAGATACCGACATCGGTTACGCGCATCAGCTGTGTATGCCCTCCAGAGACCAGCAGGGCGACGAACGGAAACGGCGGCGGCGCTTCGACGAGCAGCGGCGAGAGCAAATGGCCCTCGAGATGATGAATGCCGATCGTCGGCTTGTCCCAGGCCATAGCCAGCGAATTCGCGATGCTGGCACCGACGAGCAGCGCGCCGGCAAGGCCCGGGCCCTGCGTGAAGGCGATGGCGTCAATGTCCGCACCGCGCACGCCCGCGCGCGCAAACACCTCTTCCAGCAACGGCAATGCGCGACGAATGTGGTCGCGCGAAGCGAGTTCCGGCACGACGCCGCCGTAGTCGCGGTGCATCGCGATCTGCGAATGAAGGGCATGCGCGAGCAGCCCGCGCTCGCTGTCGTAGAGTGCGAGGCCGGTTTCGTCGCAGGAGCTTTCGATGCCGAGAACGAGCATGGTGGGTGATGCAAAAAGGCGGCGGAGGGCGCGGCGGCGCGAGACGATTGCGGGCGGCGTGTGCGGACCTGCGCTGCCTTTAAATGAAAACATGAAAGTATAGCAGTCGGGCGCTCGGCGGCCGGACGGCGGCACCGTACCGGCGTTTGCCGCGCGATGCCGACATCGCGCCGGTTAGAATGCGCGGCATGGAATCTTTTGATATTGCAGTGATCGGCGCCGGTGCGGCGGGGATGATGTGCGCGGCGGTGGCCGGTCGGCGTGGGCGTCGCGTCGTGCTCATCGATCATGCGACGCGGCTGGCGGAGAAGATCCGTATCTCGGGCGGCGGCCGGTGCAACTTTACGAATCTGCAGGCGGGGCCGGCCAACTATCTGTCCGCCAATCCTCATTTTTGCCGTTCAGCGCTTGCGCGCTATACGCCGCGCGATTTTCTCGCCCTGTTGAAGGAACATCGGGTGTCATGGCATGAAAAGCATCGCGGCCAACTGTTCTGCGACCACTCGAGCGAAGCGATCATCGATCTGCTCAAGGCCGAATGCGGCGCCGGCAAGGTCGCATGGCGGCGCCCGGTGACCGTTGAAGCCGTCCGCCACGCGAACGGCAGCGGCTTCGCGCTCGATACGAGCGCGGGACCGGTGGTGGCGCGCGCGCTCGTCGTCGCCACGGGCGGGTTGTCGATTCCGAAAATTGGCGCCACGGACTTCGCGTTTCGCTTGGCGAAGCAATTCGGGCACAAGCTCGTTGAGCCGCGTCCGGCCCTCGTACCGTTGACGTTCTCGTCCGATGTTTGGGCGCCGTTCACCGCTTTATCCGGGGTCTCACTCCAAGTCGGCGTGGCGACCGGCGAAAAGAAGGCGAAGGCGACCAGTGCATTCGTCGAAGACCTGCTTTTCACCCATCGCGGCCTGTCCGGGCCGGGCGTTTTGCAGATCTCGAGCTATTGGCAGCCGGGGGCGCCGATCTGCATCGATTTGCTGCCCGACCGCGAGCCCGTCGCCGAGTTGTTGCAAGCCAAGGCGGCCACGAAACGCCAGATCGGCAATCTGGTTGCAGACTGGCTTCCTTCCCGGCTTGCCCATGCTTGGCTCGACGCGCACGGGCTTTCGCCGGAGGCGCGCGTGGCGGACCTCCCCGACAAGACGCTGCGCCGGCTCGGTGAAGCCTTTTCTGGTTGGTCGCTCGTGCCGAGCGGTACCGAGGGTTACCGCAAGGCTGAGGTGACGAAGGGCGGCGTCGACACGCGTGAGCTGTCGTCGGCCACGATGATGAGCGAGCGCGTGGCGGGGCTCTATTTCATCGGCGAAGCGGTCGACGTGACGGGCTGGCTCGGCGGTTACAACTTCCAGTGGGCGTGGGCATCGGGCGTCGCGGCGGGACAGGCAGCGGCGGAATACGCTCGCGGCACTTGACAGTGCGCTGGCATTAATGCTCGGCGTCTGCTATACTCCCGGACCTTTGCCTAGTTTCCATTTTGGAACATGACGATCATCCGCGTTAAAGAAAACGAGCCCTTTGAAGTCGCAATGCGCCGCTTCAAGCGCACGATCGAGAAGAACGGTCTTTTGACCGAACTTCGTGCGCGCGAGTTTTACGAAAAGCCTACGGCTGAACGCAAGCGTAAGAAAGCTGCGGCAGTGAAGCGCCACTTCAAGCGCCTGCGCAGCCAGATGTTGCCGAAGAAGTTTTACTGAGCAGCTCTACTGCGCACTTTTCTTGCGCAGTTTTCTTGCGCAGTTTTCTTGATTTCGCCGCGCCGGACGTCTATTGTCCGTGCGTCGTGCAAAAACCCGCTTGAGGTTGGACCCAAGCGGGTTTTTGTGCTCGTCAAGGCGTCTTCCCTCCTCTCCAGCGCGTTCCTCGGGTGAATGATGAGTTTGAAGGATCGGATCAACGACGATATGAAGGCCGCCATGCGCGCCCGCGAAACTGAGCGCCTGGCGACAATTCGCCTGCTGCTCGCCGCGATCAAGCAACGCGAGGTCGATGACCGCACGACGCTCGACGATGCCGGCATCACGGCCGTCATCGACAAGATGATGAAGCAGCGCAAGGATTCGATCAGCCAGTTTGAAGCCGCGGGCCGTACCGATCTCGTCGAAAAGGAAACCGCCGAGTTGACGGTTCTGATGGGCTATATGCCTGCCCAGCTTTCGGAGGCCGAGATCGGGGCCGAAGTGCAGGCCGCCGTCGCGCAAACGGGCGCCGCGGGCCCGCAGGATATGGGCAAAGTGATGGGTGTTTTGAAGCCCAAGCTTGCGGGCCGTGCCGACATGACGGCGGTATCGGCGCTCGTCAAGGCTGCGCTCGCCAAGTAGCGAACGCGGGCTTCGCGGCCGCGCTCGAGGCGCGGGGCGAGCCGGCCTGGCGACACGCAACGTGATTCCGCATTCGTTTCTGCAAGACTTGCTTAACCGCGTCGACATCGTCGATGTGGTGGGCAAATACGTCCAGCTGAAGAAGGGCGGTGCCAACTTCGTCGGGCTCTGCCCTTTTCATAACGAGAAGAGCCCGTCGTTTACCGTCAGTCCCACGAAGCAGTTCTATCACTGCTTCGGGTGCGGCGCGCACGGCACGGCGATAGGGTTCCTGATGGACCACACCGGGCTCGCGTTCCCGGAGGCGGTGAGCGAGCTGGCGCAGTCGGTCGGGCTTGCCGTGCCGCAGGAGCCGGCGCCCGGACGCACGGGCGGGGCGGGCGGAGGCGAGGGGAGGCCGGCCGGCGCGGGCGCGGCGAACGCGAAGACGGTCGCGGCGCTCTCGGACGTCATGCAAGTGGCTTGCGACTACTATCGCAAGGCGCTGCGCGGGTCGCCCGAGGCGATCCGTTACTTGAAGAAGCGGGGGCTGACGGGAGAGATTGCGGCGCGTTTCGGGCTCGGTTTCGCTCCTGACGGCTGGCAAAACCTCGAGGCCGCCTTTCCCGACTATCGCAGCGATGCGCTCGTCGAAGCGGGGCTCGTCATCGTCAGCGACAAGCTCGATAGCGAGGGCCAGCCGCGCCGCTACGACCGCTTTCGCGAACGGATCATGTTTCCGATTCGGAACGTCAAGGGCCAGGTGATCGGTTTCGGCGGGCGCGTGCTCGAATCGGGCGAACCGAAATATTTGAATTCGCCGGAAACGCCACTATTTAGCAAGGGCAGCGAACTTTACGGTCTTTTCGAGGCGCGGCTTGCGATTCGCGAGGCGCGCTCAGTGTTGGTGGTGGAAGGTTATATGGATGTCGTCGCATTGGCGCAGCTCGGATTTCCGAACGCCGTTGCGACCCTTGGTACCGCTTGCACGCCGGTTCACGTGCAAAAGCTGTTGAGGCAGACCGACACAGTCATCTTCAGTTTCGACGGCGATGCTGCGGGGCGGCGAGCCGCGCGGCGCGCGCTGGACGCGTGCCTGCCGCATGCGGCGGACAACCGGACGATCAAGTTTTTGTTCTTGCCGCCCGAGCACGATCCGGACAGTTTCATCCGCGAATTCGGCAAGGAGGCGTTCGCCGAGCAGATCGAGCATGCGATGCCGCTGTCGCAGTTCATGCTGAGCGAAGTGGTTGCCGGCAAGGAGCTCGATACGCCCGAAGGCAGGGCGCGTGCGCTCTTCGATGCGAAGCCGCTTTTGCAGGCTTTGCCGCCGAATGCGTTGCGCGCCCAGATCATGCACATGTTCGCGGACAGGCTCGATGTGCCGTTCGAGGAAGTGGCGGCGCTCTCCGAGGTGGACACGCGGATCGTCGCCGCGGCGCGTTCGGCGCCCGCGCGCAAGGACCGCCGCCGCGTGACGGGAATCGAGGAGCGCGCATTGCGCAATCTCGTCATGTATCCGCGCATTGTTGCAGTGCTAGATGAAGAAGCCGAGGAGAGTTTGTTCGCACAGCCTCACGGCGAGTTGTTTGCGGAAGTGGCGACGCATGCGCGGGAATTGGGCACTGCAGCAGAGTTTCGGTTGCTGTCGGACCTGCTGCGTACGGGGGCGAACGCCCCGACCTTCGAAGAAATTTTCCGCGAAATTCTGGTCTATGATGAAAACGTGCGTGATCTGTTGCTACATAGCGCGGAAAACGACGACGCCGCCGTCGAACAACATCGCGAGCGAGAACGTATCGCTGGCGAAGAACTACAGGCGGCCATCCTGAAGATGCGCTATGACGCGTGTTGCCAAAAGCTCGAGCGCTTATCGCGGCAGTCGAGGCACACCTCGGACGAGATTGCCGAGATTGCGGAGCTCAACCGGCAACGGGCGGAAATGAAGCGCCGGCTCGGCCTCTGAGGTCGGGTTGGAGGCCGCGTGCTATAATAAAAGGTTCTCAGCGGTTTGATTTTTCAGGTTTTCTAGGCAAGAGGCGGAAAGCAGACGCAGACAGGCGAGGCGAGATAGCAATGGCAAAGACGACAGGCGCGAAGGCGACGGCGGGGACGACGGGGTCGGGCAAGGCGAAGAGCGTTGCCGGCAAGGTGTCGCCGCAGACGGTGCGCAAGGTGTCCGAGGCCAGAAAGGCTTCCTCGAGTGCTTTGGCCGCCGGCGGGAAATCGACGAATAAGGCAGCGACGAACAAGGCAGCGACGAGCAAGGCAGCTGCGCGAGCTTCGGCGGCAGCGGCCCATGTGACAAAGGCGGCGAAAACATCCGCCAAACCGGAGACGAGGTCCGTCGCGAAGCAGGCGGGCTCGAAAAGCGGGCGGGGCGCGGCTGCCAGGCCGGACGATTCGGCAGTGCGCGAAACCCAGGTATCCACGGTGCAACCGGCTGAAGTCCAGCAGCCGCGAGTCGAGATTATTGCCGGTACGGCGAACTCCATGACGAAAAAGCTGAACGAAGTTTCCGTCGATGACGACGCAACCCAAGCTGACGAGCAGCAAGCTGCCTCGGGCAAAGCCGAGAAGGCCAAGGCGCGCGATCGTCGCGCCAAGGAGAAGGCGCTTCTGAAGGACGCGTTCGCGTCGACGCAGCCCGGCACGGCCGAGGAGCTCGAAGAGCGGCGCTCGAAGTTGCGTGCGCTGATCAAGCTCGGCAAGGAGAGGGGCTTCCTGACCTATGCCGAGATCAACGATCACTTGCCCGACAACTTCACCGAAACGGAGGCGATCGAGGGCATCATAAGCACGTTCAACGACATGGGCGTGGCTGTGTACGAGCAGGCGCCCGATGCCGAGACGCTGCTGCTGAACGACAACGCGCCCAATGTGGCGTCGGACGACGAGGTCGAGGAAGAGGCCGAAGTTGCGCTGTCGACCGTCGACTCCGAGTTCGGCCGCACGACCGACCCGGTGCGTATGTACATGCGCGAGATGGGCACGGTCGAGCTGCTGACGCGCGAGGGCGAGATCGAGATCGCGAAGCGGATCGAAGACGGCCTCAAGCACATGGTGATGGCGATCTCCGCATGCCCGACGACGATTGCCGACATCCTGGCGATGGCCGAGCGCGTGGCGAACGACGAAATCCGCATCGACGAGCTCGTCGACGGCTTGATCGATCCGAATGCCGAGGACACGGACGGTTTCTCCGCTCAGGAAGCGGAGGCGATCGAGGCTGACGACGAAGAAGTCGAAGAGGAAGACGAGGAAGAAGAGGAAGAAGACGACGGCACCGCGCAGGCCACGGCCAACGCGGCGCAGCTCGAGGCTTTGAAGCGTACCTCGCTCGACAAGTTCTCGCTCATCAGCGAGTGGTTCGACAAGATGCGTCGCGCGTTCGAGAAGGAAGGCTACAAGTCCAAGTCCTACCTCAAGGCACAGGAAACGATCCAGGACGAGCTGATGTCCATCCGGTTCACCGCGCGCACCGTCGAGCGCCTTTGCGACACGCTGCGTGCGCAGGTGGACGAAGTGCGTCAGGTCGAGCGTCAGATCCTGCATATCGTCGTCGACAAGTGCGGTATGCCGCGTGCCGAGTTCATCGCGCGCTTCCCCGGCCATGAGACCGATCTCGACTGGGCCGAGCGGATTGTTGCGGAGGGTCATCCGTACAGCGCGGTGCTGTCGCGCAACATTCCCGCGATTCGTGAGCAGCAGCAGCGGCTCATCGATTTGCAGGCGCGTGTGGTACTGCCGCTCAAGGATCTGAAGGAAACGAACCGCCAGATGGCGGCGGGCGAGTTGAAGGCGCGTCAGGCGAAGCGCGAGATGACCGAGGCTAACTTGCGTCTCGTCATTTCGATCGCGAAGAAGTACACGAACCGCGGCTTGCAGTTCCTCGATCTGATTCAGGAAGGCAACATCGGTTTGATGAAGGCGGTGGACAAGTTCGAATATCGCCGCG
>CAYPWK010000228.1:0-9331 GCA_964414365.1 uncultured Burkholderia sp. | reverse complement strand
ACTTCTATGGCTATACCCATCGGCACCCTATCGACCCGAACGCAGAGGACCTCCCGAATCCTGTAGTCCGCCCCTGGAATGCGAAGGAGGCTCTTTTCGCATTCGATAACCTTGACAGTCGTCCCTCGTATCCTTGGAGCGCCGACGACCGCGAGATTTCGCGCGTCTTCTCGGCCCACGTCGAACAATTCATCAAAGACGGGAATCCGAACCGCGCCGGGCTGCCAACGTGGCCCGCCGTGCAGGACACTCGTGAGGGCAGTTTGCGGCATGCTATAGGCGCCGATAAGCAGAGGGCCGCACAAGATGTCGCCGCGCGGCATGCTCTCTTGGAAGCCAGCAATGCAATCAGAGAGGCCGCAGCGCTCGCCCGTTGAAGTGCGACGCAAGGGCTCGTGTTCTACGCCATGGGTTAATTCGTCTGATTTTTAGTAACGAGACGATCTCGAAATCCATCGGTAAGACGATGAAAGCCTCCCACGAAGTGCCATTGTCGCGAACAGTGGCGCCCCATCCCCAAGGAGGCAGAAAGATGAAATCCATCGTCAGTCGAGCTGTAGACCGTGCGGCCGCTGCGGCCGCCCTATCGCTGATTTGCTCGTTGCCCAACGCGGCGGGCGCGCTGCCCACGTCTCCCGAAGCCGAGGTCCGATTGAACGAAGGCGTCGTCCAAGGCGAGAGCATCCGCGTCCGTAATACCGATTTGCATGTGTTTCGCGGCATTCCCTATGCCGCGCCGCCCATCGGCGAACTTCGCTGGCGCGAGCCGCAGCCTGTCGCTCGGTGGGCCGGCGTTCGGGACGCGCGCGAGTTCGGTCCTCGCTGCATGCAGTCGTCGCCATTTAGGCCCGTGTTCCGCTCGAAGGAGATGAGCGAGGACTGTCTTTATCTCAACGTCTGGGCGCCGGCGCCCGGGCAAGGTGCACGAGATGGCAAGCGCCCCGTGCTCGTCTACTTTCATGGAGGCGGTTTCTTGAGCGGCGACGGCTCGGAAAGCCGCTACGACGGCGAGAATCTCGCGGCGCGTAGGCTCGTCGTGGTGACCGTCAACTATCGGCTGGGCGTGTTTGGATTTCTCGCGCCACCCGAAGCGGCCCGCGAGTCGCCGCACGGCACGGCCGGCAACTATGGGCTGCTGGACCAGGTCGCCGCACTGCGCTGGGTGCAGGACAACATCGCTCAGTTCGGAGGCGATCCGGAGCAAGTGACGATAGCGGGTAACTCAGCCGGCTCGATCTCTGTCAGCGCGCATATGGCCTCGCCTTTATCGCGCGGGCTCTTTGCTCGCGCGATCGGCCAGAGCGGCGCCGCATTTGCGCCGCTCAGGCCATGGTCTCGCGAAGAAGCCGAACTTGCGGCCGCCCATCTTGCCGAGCGCGTCGGCGCGACTTCGCTGAACCAGCTACGCGCTTTGCCTGCGAGTACATTGCTCGACGCCACGGCCGAAACCGCCAAGCCAACCTACCGATTCTGGCCTCATGTCGACGGCCATTTTCTCCCCGAGCCCCCAGAATCGATCTTCGCGAGCGGCAGGCAGGCGCCGGTGCCGCTGTTGCTCGGCGTCAATTCGCAAGAGGGCCACTTCCACGAGGTGCTGGGCGGCGCGACTCCAACGCCCGAGAACTGGCGCGCTTCGATCGGCGACTTATTCCGTGATCAAGCCAACGAAGCCTTGGCGCTCTATCCGGGCAAAGACAACGAAGAGGTGATGCGCTCGGGCACCGCACTCGCGTCCGACTTATTCGTGAGTCACAGCACATGGCGGTGGATGGACTTGCATCGGCGCACCGGTCGCGCACCCGTCTACTTCTACCATTACGCGCATGTCCGTCCGCCCGAAGTCGGGGGCGGCCCTGAACAGCAACACGGGTCGCCGCAACCTACCGTCGGGGCCGTACATAGCGCGGAGATCGAATATGCGCTCGGCAATCTCGACAAGCGGCCGCGATATGCATGGCGGCCCGAAGACTACAAGGTGTCGCAGGCCTTCTCGACGTATATCGCCCAATTTGTGCGAACGGGCAACCCGAGCCCTCGCCTCGGTGCAGACAATCCGCTCATGTATTTCTCCGCGCTGGGATTGACGCGCAAACCAAACGTCTTTGTGCCGCCGAAGTGGCCCGCCGTTAAAGAGGAGCAAGGCGGGCTTGCACAGCAAGTGATCGCGATGACCCCTTACACGTCGTGGAACGGCGACGCACTGCGGCATGCCTTCCTGCAGCGGTTCCTCGAAAGCCGCGAATCGCCTGTTGACGGCCACTGATAACAAGCCTCGTCGCCGCTGCGGTCGCTCAAGCTCGAATCCAAGAGCGACCGTCACCGAAAGCCAGCAGCAAACCGTCATCGCGGACCATTCGCGAATCAGGGCGCCAAGCTACACTCTCCCATTCAGCCAATGAAGGGGCCGCACAATGTCGCCGAAGGATTTGCTGCTTGCACTCGTCGTCGTGGTTGTGTGGGGCGTGAACTTTGTCGTGATCAAGGTCGGTCTGCACGGCGTGCCGCCGATGCTGCTCGGCTCCTTGCGTTTCGCCGTGGCGGCCGTTCCGGCCGTGTTCTTCGTCAAGCGGCCGAAGGTGGCATGGCGGTGGCTCTTCGCTTACGGGCTCACGATCTCGTTCGGGCAGTTCGCGTTCCTTTTTTCAGCAATGAACGTCGGCATGCCGGCCGGGCTCGCGTCGCTCGTGCTGCAGGCTCAGGCCTTTTTTACGCTGTTATTCGCGCGGTGGCTCCTGCGCGAGCGGATGCGTGCACAAAACATCGTCGGTCTTTTCGTCGCAGCCACCGGTCTCGCGGCCATCGCATTACAAGGCGGCCAGGCGATGACAGCGGCCGGTTTCGCCCTGACGCTTTGCGCGGCGGCATCGTGGGGGCTCGGCAATATCGTCGCGAAGAAGGTTGGCAAGGTCGATCTGGTCGGCTTCGTCGTGTGGGCGAGCCTTATCCCGCCGCTACCGTTTCTCGCGCTCTCCTACCTGTTCGAAGGCCGCGAACGCATTGTCGCGGCGCTATCGGGCATCGGGCCTTCGTCGATTTTCGCCGTTGCCTATCTTGCTTTCATGGCGACGTTGCTCGGCTATGGGCTGTGGAGCCGCTTGCTTTCCCGTCACCCGGTCGGCGAAGTCGCTCCATTTTCGCTGCTCGTGCCGATCGTCGGCCTTGCCTCGGCATCGCTGCTACTGGACGAGGCGTTGTCGACGGCTCAAATGGTCGGTGCGGCGCTCGTGATGGCAGGCCTCGCCGTAAGCGTACTCGGTGAACGCATCGTCGGCGTGTTCTGTCCGCAGGATCGGACATCGACAGAAAGGAATCGCTAGCCTCGATGCCGCGAACGAGCGGGAGCCCCTCTCGTTTTTACTTCACTTCGTGCTCGTAATCGACCGTCAACGGCGCATGATCGCTGAACTTGATGTCGCGAAAGATCGAGGTGCCCTTCGCCTTGCCCGCGATCTCGGGCGTCGCGATCTGATAGTCGATCCGCCACCCAACGTTCTTCGCATAGGCTTGCCCGCGATTGCTCCACCAGGTGTATTGCTCCGGTCGCGGATCGAGCGTGCGGAAAACGTCGATGTAGCCCACCTCGTCGAAGAGCTTCGTCAGCCACGCGCGTTCCTCCGGAAGGCAGCCCGAATTTTTCTGGTTGCTTTTCCAGTTCTTGATGTCGATTTCCTTGTGGACGATGTTCACATCGCCGCAAAGGATGACCTCGCGCTCCTTCTTGAGCGCCGCGAGATGCGGCATGAACTCGTCCATGAAACGGTATTTGGCCTGCTGCCGGTCTTCACCGCTCGACCCCGACGGAACATAGACCGACACGATCGAAAGCTTCCCGAAGCGCACCTCCACGTAGCGCCCTTCAGGGTCGAACTCCTCGCTGCCGAAGCCGATCACGACGTCGTCGGGCTCATGACGCGTGTAAAGACCGGCGCCGCTATAGCCCTTCTTGACCGCATGCTGAAAATAGCCGGTGAAGCCATGCGGCGCGAGAAACTCGGGGGTCATGTCGTCTTGCGAGCACTTCACTTCCTGCACGCAAACGACGTCGGCATTTTGTTTTCCGAACCATTCAAAAAAGCCCTTCTTGGCAGCAGAGCGAATACCGTTGAGATTGGCGGTGATGACGCGCAACATATTTTTTTCCTATCGTTCGTTCAAGCTACCGTAACGCCCTTCAGCGATTCCTTTGCGGGCGGATATTCGAGCTTCAGACCTTCGAGCACTCGCAACAGCAACTCGGCAACCATGAGATTGCGATGCGACTTCGAATTGGCCGGCACGACATACCACGGCGCACGCTCCGTGGACGTGGCCGCGAGCGCATAACAATAGGCCGCTTGATAAGCGTCCCAATGCTGCCTGGCTTCGAGATCGGAGAGGTCGAATTTCCAATGCTTGGTGGGATCGTCGACGCGCGCCTGCAAGCGTCTGCGCTGCTCGTCTTTGGAAATGTGCAAGAAACACTTGAGGATCGCCGTGCCCGAATCGGCTAGCAAGGCCTCGAAGTGCCGGATATGCTCGCACCGGCACGCGACCTCGGCGTCGGTAAGCAGACCGAGCACACGCGGCACGAGCACGTCCTCGTAGTGGCTGCGATTGAAGACGGCGAGTTCGCCTGCCGCGGGCGCGTGGGGATGGACGCGCCAGAGAAAGTCGTGCGCGGCCTCGTCAGGCGTCGGCGCGCGAAAAGAAGTGATGCGCAACCCGAGCGGATCGATTTCATGGAATATCGCGCGGACCGTGCCATCCTTACCGCTCGTGTCCATCCCCTGCAGGATCAGCAGCACGCGCTCGTTGCGCTGCGCGTGCAAACGCTCTTGCAGCTCGTCGAGTCGCACCGCCAACTCGGCCAGGCGCTGGCGATCGGCCGGCTTCGACCCAGCCGAAAAAGGCTTGGCGCCAGGATCGAAATCGGTAAGCGCGAACGCCCGGGCTTTCTTGCCGTTCGCGAAGAAAGGAACCCGGAAATCGTCGAGATACGCCTGTTTTGCCATGCCGTTTTATCCGTTCGCCCCGTCCGCGCCACGGCCATCGCGCTCAGGACGTCAGCTTCCTCTTGAGCAGCTCGCCCACCTGCTGGGGGTTGGCCTTACCTTTCGTCGCCTTCATTGCCTGGCCGATCAGCGCGTTGAACGCTTTTTCCTTGCCCGCGCGATACTCGTCGACTGACTTCTGATTCGCGGCGAGCACTTCGTCGATGATCGCCTCGAGTGCACCCGTATCCGAGATCTGCTTCAGGCCTTTCGCCTCGATGATGCGGTCCGCCGCGCCTTCGTCCGTCGCCTTTTCATCCCAAATCGCGAGAAAGACTTCCTTCGCGATCTTGTTCGAGATTGTGCCGTCGGCGATCCGCTGTAAGACGAGCGCCAGTTGCGCGGCCGAAACGGGGCTCTGCTCGATGTCGAGGGCGTCGCGATTCAGCTGCGACGACACTTCGCCCATGAGCCAATTCGCCGCCATCTTGGCCTGGGCCGGCCCCGTCTTGGCGACGACGGCTTCGAAGTAGCCGGCCATCGCCTTGCTCGACGTCAACACTGAGGCATCGTAAGCCGTCACGCCGTATTGCTCGACGAAGCGCCGCTGCATCGCCGCAGGCAGCTCCGGCATCTCGCTCTTCACGCGCTCGATCCACGCAGCATCGATGACGAGCGGCATCAGGTCGGGATCGGGGAAATAGCGGTAATCGTGCGCGTCTTCCTTGCTGCGCATCGAGCGCGTCTCGCGCTTGTCGGGATCGTAAAGCCGCGTTTCCTGCACAACGGTGCCGCCGTCCTCGATCAGCTCGATCTGCCGGCGCACTTCGTATTGAATGGCCTCTTCGAGAAACCGGAACGAGTTCAGATTCTTGATCTCCGCGCGCGTGCCGAACTCTTTTTGGCCGACGGGGCGTACCGACACGTTTGCATCGCAGCGGAACGACCCCTCCTGCATGTTGCCGTCGCAGATTCCGAGCCATACGACGAGCGCATGCAACGCCTTCGCGTACGCGACGGCCTCGGCGGCACTGCGCATATCGGGCTCGGTGACGATTTCAAGCAGTGGCGTGCCGGCACGGTTGAGGTCGATGCCGCTCATACCGGCGAAATCCTCGTGCAGCGACTTGCCGGCGTCCTCTTCGAGATGCGCACGCGTGAGCTGGATGGTCTTCTCGTATGCCTCGGTACCCGCCTTTTCGTTGGCCGGCACTTGAATCGTCACGCTGCCGCCTTGTACGACGGGGATTTCATACTGGCTGATCTGATAGCCCTTCGGCAGATCGGGATAAAAGTAATTCTTGCGTGCGAAGATGCTGCGCGGTGCGACGGTCGCACCGATCGCAAGGCCGAGCCGGATCGCGCGCTCAACGGCACCGCGGTTCAGCACCGGCAGCACGCCTGGAAGCGCAAGATCGACGGCGCATGCCTGCGTGTTCGGTTCGGCCCCGAAGCGCGTCGAGGCTCCAGAGAAGATCTTCGAGATTGTCGACAGCTGCGCGTGCGTCTCGAGACCGATTACGACTTCCCATTCAATTTTCATCATGCCTCCCGCCGAGCCGCCTCAAGGGAGGCATGGGCCCCCTCGGGGGGCAGCGAACGTAGTGAGCGTGGGGGCTCACAGTCTGCTCCCACAGGCGTCTGCGTATGCCAGGCGGTGACGCGCTGGAAGGCGTCCGCGACTTGCAGCATCCGCGCCTCGCTGAAATAGTTGCCGATGATCTGGAGGCCGACGGGCCGCTTCGCGTCGCTGCCCGCGCCGCCGAAGCCGCATGGCACGCTCATGCCGGGCAGGCCCGCGAGGCTCACTGAAAGTGTATAGACGTCGGCTAGGTACATCTGCACGGGGTCGTCACCCTTCGCTCCGATATCCCAGGCAACCGTCGGCGCCACGGGCCCCATGATCAGATCGCAGACCTTGAACGCCTCCTGAAAATCCTGCGCGATGATGCGGCGAATCTTCTGCGCCTGCAGGTAATAGGCATCGTAGTAGCCGTGCGAGAGCACGTACGTGCCGACGAGAATGCGCCGCTTGACCTCGGCGCCGAAGCCCTCGGCGCGCGACTTCTTGTACATCTCGAGCAGGTCGCGGTACTCGGCCGCGCGGTGGCCGTAACGCACGCCGTCGAAGCGCGACAGGTTCGACGACGCCTCCGCGGGCGCGATCACGTAGTAGACCGGAATCGAGAGTTCCGTCTTCGGCAGCGAGACGGGCACGAGCGTTGCGCCGAGCGACTCGTATTCTTTCAGCGCGGCGTCGACGGCCGCACGCACGTCGTCGGCAAGGCCCGCGCCGAAATACTCATTCGGCAGGCCGATGCGCAAACCGGCGAGCGGCTTGGCCGCCGCCCCGTCGCCCGTCCATGACTTGCCGAGGTAGCGCGTAAAGTCTTCGTCAGCACGCTGCAGGCTCGTCGAATCGCGCTCGTCGAAGCCGGCCATCGCATCGAGCAAGAGCGCGCAGTCGGCCGCACTCGCCGCCATCGGGCCGCCCTGGTCGAGCGACGACGCGAACGCGATCATCCCATAGCGCGAGACGCGCCCGTAAGTCGGCTTGATCCCCGTCACCCCCGAGAAGGAGGCGGGCTGGCGAATGGAGCCGCCCGTATCGGTGGCCGTCGCGGCGGGCGCGAGACGCGCTGCCACGGCCGCGGCCGATCCGCCCGAGGAACCGCCGGGCACGGCGCGCGTGTCCCATGGGTTACGCACGGGGCCGAACGCCGAGTTCTCGTTCGACGAGCCCATCGCGAACTCGTCCATATTGGTCTTGCCGAGGGTCACCATGCCGGCGCGCGAGAGACGCTCGACGACGGTCGCGTCGAACGGGCTTTCGTAGCCGGCGAGCATCTTCGAGCCCGCCGTCGAATGCCAGCCGCGCGTGACGAACACGTCCTTGTGCGCCACGGGCACGCCCGTAAGCGGCCCCGCATCGCCCGCCGCGATCCGCGCATCGGCCGCGCGCGCGGCTTCGAGCGTGCGCTCGGCGTCGACTTCGATGAACGCGTTCAGTTCACGGGCCCCCTCGATCCGCGCGAGATAATGCTTCGCGAGCTCGACGGCGGAAATCTCTTTCGCAGCCAGCGCGCTCGCCAGCTCGGTCAAACTTTTGTCATGCATCTCGAATTCGTTCCTTTCGTGAAGGCGTGTTACTCGATCACCTTCGGCACGAGGTAAAGGCCGTGTTGGACGGCCGGCGCGCTGCGCTGGTTGCCGTCGCGATCGACGGCCTCCGTCACGGCGTCTTCACGCAAGCGCAGCGCCACGTCCTCGATCTGCTCGATCGGATGCGCGAGCGGAGCGATGCCGGTCGTATCGACGGCCTGCATCTGCTCGACGAGCCCGAAGAACTCGTTCAGCTGGGCAAGCGTCGGCTCGGCGTCGGCGTCGGCCAGCTCGAGCCGTGCGAGGTGGGCGATGCGTTTCACATCGGTCAGGGTCAAGGCCATGCTTCTCACCGGAAAAATGGGCGCGCGGCGCAGCGAAAAAGCGCGTTGCGCCAAAGGGTCGGGACATCGGATCAGGCCCTCCGACTATGGGCCGAATAGCGGCAAAAAGGACCGTCTCTTCACTACAAAGAGGTCGAAATTATAAGGTATCATTACGCGTTCGAACTCAAACCCGGACCGCCCCGGCCCAGGCCACTCGGCGCTCTTCGAAGCCGCCGCCTCGCTTGTTGCGGCCCCGGTCGAATTCATCGCAGCTTCGCGCTCGCGGTGGCGGCGCCACCCGTGTTTCATGCGGCCGCTCTCGCCCGATCCCGAAGCTTTTATTTTAATTTCCGCTGCCGTGGCGGCGCCTCGTGGCGAAGCACGGCTCTCTCCGGCGAGACAGGAATTTCATGTTCGGCTTTTTGCGCAGCTACTTCTCGAACGATCTGGCGATCGATCTCGGCACCGCCAACACCCTCATCTACATGCGCGGCAAGGGCATCGTCCTCGATGAGCCCTCCGTCGTTTCCATCCGTCAGGAAGGCGGGCCCAACGGCAAGAAAACGATCCAGGCGGTCGGCCGCGAAGCGAAGCAGATGCTCGGGAAGGTGCCCGGCAACATCGAGGCGATCCGGCCGATGAAAGACGGCGTGATCGCCGATTTCACCGTCACAGAGCAGATGATCAAGCAGTTCATCAAGACGGCGCACGAATCGCGGATGTTCTCGCCTTCGCCGCGCATCATCATTTGCGTGCCCTGCGGTTCGACGCAAGTCGAGCGCCGCGCGATCAAGGAGGCCGCGCACGGCGCCGGCGCCTCGCAGGTCTACCTGATCGAAGAGCCGATGGCCGCGGCGATCGGCGCGGGCCTGCCCGTCTCGGAAGCGACGGGCTCGATGGTCGTCGATATCGGCGGCGGCACGACCGAAGTCG
>CAYPWK010000227.1:0-9359 GCA_964414365.1 uncultured Burkholderia sp. | reverse complement strand
GCAGCGTAATATCGGCGTCCTCATTACCGATCACAACGTGCGCGAAACGCTCGGAATCTGCGACCACGCCTACATCATCAGCGACGGCAGCGTACTCGCGGCGGGCGCCCCGCGCGAGATCATCGAGAACGAGAGCGTACGGCGCGTCTACCTCGGCGAGCACTTCAGAATGTAACGGCACGCTGGCCTCCGCAGCCGCCCCGCGAGGCGGCTGTCGGGCTGCGCGGCGGTAACGCTCGGGCCACGCCGACTGGCAAACCCCAATATTATCGGGGTCACATGGTCATGCCCGCATCCCCCGCGGTATTGCCCCCGCACTGCGTCATCGAGGTTTCGCGCTGGTGGCAAAGTCTCTACAATGAATCCCAACTGCCATGAAAGCCAGCCTCCAACTCCGCCTATCGCAGCATCTTGCGCTGACGCCGCAACTGCAGCAGTCGATCCGGCTGCTGCAGCTGTCCACGCTCGAACTCCAGCAGGAGGTCGCCACGGCTTGCGCGCAAAACCCGCTGCTCGAGAGCGAGGACGAATGGATCGCAAGCCCGTTGCGCGTTGCAGCGGACGGCTCGGTCATCGCCCAGACTCCGACGCCCTCATCGGCTGAGCCGATGAGCGGCTCGGCGACCGCCACAGATTCCGGACGCGCCGACGGCGGCGAGCCCGCGGCGGCCGACGAATACAACGGTCTGTCGTCGTCCGACAACTCGGATAGTTCGCAGTGGAATCTCGACGATTACGGCAGATCGGCGCCTTCGTCCGACGACGACGATCTGCCACCGCTGCAGATTCACGAATCGACAACGACGCTGCGCGACCACCTGATGGCGCAGTTGCGCGTCACGCAGGCTGGGCTGCGCGATCGGGCACTGGTCACGTTCCTGATCGAATCGCTCGACGATGACGGCTATCTGACGTCATCACTCGACGAAGTGCTTGCCGATATCCCGGAAGAGCTCGAGGTCGATCTCGACGAGCTGTCCGCGGCTCTCGCGTTGTTGCAAAGCTTCGATCCCGCCGGCGTCGGCGCGCGTTCGGCTTCCGAGTGTCTCAAGCTGCAGTTGCTGCGGCTGCCGGATAGCCCGACGCGCAAGCTCGCACTCGAAATCTCGGCGCACCATCTGGAGCTACTCGCGGCACGCGACTTCACGCGGCTGAAGAAGCAGCTCAAGACGACCGACGATGCGCTGCGCGAAGCGCACGCGCTGATCCGCTCGCTGGAGCCTTTTCCGGGGGCCGCCTATGGCAAGGCCGAAGCCGATTACGTCGTGCCTGACATTATCGTCAGGAGGACATCGCAGGGCTGGCAAGCCGAGCTGAATCCCGAGGTCGTGCCGCGTCTTCGGATCAACCATCTCTACGCGAACATCCTGCGCAACAATCGCGGCGATCCGGGCAGCGGCTCGTTGCGCCAGCAGCTGCAGGAGGCGCGCTGGCTCATCAAGAATATTCAGCAGCGCTTCGAGACGATTTTGCGCGTCGCACAAGCCATCGTCGAGCGGCAGAAGAACTTCTTCGTGCATGGCGAAATCGCGATGCGCCCCTTGGTTTTGCGGGAAATTGCTGATACGCTGGGCTTGCACGAGTCGACCGTATCGCGTGTCACGACAGGCAAGTACATGCTTACCCCGTTCGGGACGCTCGAGTTCAAATTCTTTTTTGGCTCGCACGTGTCGACCGATACGGGGGGCGCAGCCTCATCGACGGCCATTCGCGCGCTCATCAAGCAACTGATAGGAGCAGAAGACTCGAAGACGCCGCTTTCAGACAGCCGCATAGCCGAACTGCTGGCGGAACAGGGATTCGTGGTCGCGCGCAGAACAGTGGCGAAATACCGCGAAGCCCTCAAGATCCCGGCAGTGAATTTGCGTAAGTCTCTTTGAGCTCGTCCGCCCTGAATGACAGGGTGGATCGAGCGTTTCCGGCCGCGATGCTGTTGGCGCAAAGGGCCGGCCGATACGACCCGCCGCTCGTCGATCACACGGGGTGATGATTCGAGCGGGCCGCTCCCGACCGGTTTCGCCGCACCAAAGGTGTCAGGCGGCCATTTGTTTGGAGGGCACTATGAATCTGAAGATCAGTGGACACCATCTGGAAGTCACGCCAGCGTTGCGAGAATACGTGATCACCAAGCTAGAAAAGGTGCTACGACACTTCGATCAGGTGATCGATGGCAATGTGGTCCTCTCGGTCGACAATCAGAAAGAAAAGGATAAGCGGCAAAAGGTCGAAATCAGCCTCCATCTGAAGGGAAAGGACATCTTCATTGAAAGTGCCAACGGCGATCTGTATGCAGCCATCGACCTCATGGTGGATCGGCTAGATCGGCAGGTCGTCCGTCACAAGAGCCGTATTCAAGATCACCAGCACGCCCCGATCAAGCTTCAGGAGACGTCGCTCGGTGAGCAGCCGTAGCCGTAAATAGGGCACGAGCTTTGGCGCCCGCAGTGGCGCCGGGTCGCCCTACGAAACCGCCCGTTTTCGGGCGGTTTTCGTTTTGGCGGCCGCACGGCGCTGCGCTACGGCGGGCGAACGGGCGCATTCGATCGCCGATGACTCGGAGAAGCGTTGCGCAAATTGCGCGGCGCCCAGCATAATGCATGCGACATCGCATTTGCCGCGATGCAACATCGAATGGGCCTGATCTATAATGTGACGGTAACTTTTGATGGGCAGCCGGCCGCGTTGCCATTCACGAGGCCAGGGCCATGCGTCCGTGGCCGCCCGGCAAGGCCAAAAATGGACAACCAGTCAGTTGCCGCGAGGAGCGCACAGGCGACGCGTCAAGCCTGCGAACATGAATCGTTTAGCCAAATTCCTTCCCCTCGATAACGTCGTTATCGGACTTTCCGTCACTAGCAAGAAGCGCGTATTCGAGCAAGCAGGGCTCATCTTCGAAAACCAGAACGGCATCGCGCGCAGCGCGGTCACGGACAATCTGTTCGCGCGCGAGCGGCTCGGCTCGACCGGGCTCGGTGAAGGCGTCGCCATCCCCCACGGCCGGATCAAAGGACTCAAGCACCCGCTTGCGGCCTTCGTACGCCTCGAGCAGCCGATCCCGTTCGAATCGCCCGACGGTCAGCCTGTCTCGCTGCTGATTTTCCTGCTCGTGCCCGAACAAGCCACGCAGCAGCACCTCGAAATTCTTTCGGAAATCGCGCAGTTGCTCTCCGATCGCGAAACGCGCGAGCGGCTGCACATCGAACCGAGCCGCGAGGAGTTGCATCGGCTGCTCACTGAGTGGCACCCTTGAAACTGTCACGGCCCCCTCGCCTAGCACCCCGGCGGTGCATGAGGCGCTGACCGCCGCTGATTCGACAGGCCCTTAGCCGGCACGCGAGGCGTAGCGCGACGGGGCACATGCGGCCAAACCAGGAGCCAGCGATTCATGGATACGTCCAGCATCAACGCCCAGAGCATCTTCGACGACAACGCCACCTCACTGAAACTGAGCTGGCTGACGGGGCATGAGGGCTGGGAACGCGGTTTTTCAGCAGAAACGGTTGCGAACGCGACTTCGAGCGCCGATCTCGTCGGTCACTTGAATCTCATCCACCCCAACCGGATCCAGGTGCTCGGCGAAGCCGAAATCTACTACTACCAACGACAGACCGACGAAGATCGCTCGCGCCACATGGCTGAGCTGATCGCACTGGAGCCGCCTTTTCTCGTCGTCGCCGGCGGCGTGGCAGCGCCGCCCGAACTCGTGCTGCGCTGTACGCGCTCGTCGACGCCGCTCTTCACGACGCCGATGTCGGCGGCTGCCGTCATCGACAATCTGCGGCTTTACATGTCGCGCATCCTCGCGCCGCGCGCGACGCTGCACGGCGTGTTTCTCGACATCCTCGGCATGGGCGTGCTGCTGACAGGCGATTCAGGCCTCGGCAAAAGCGAGCTCGGTCTCGAGCTGATCAGCCGCGGACATGGGCTCGTCGCGGACGATGCCGTCGATTTCGTGCGCCTGGGCCCCGATTTCGTCGAAGGGCGCTGCCCGCCTCTTCTGCAGAACCTGCTCGAGGTTCGCGGCCTCGGCCTGCTCGATATCAAGACGATCTTTGGTGAGACCGCCGTCCGACGGAAGATGAAGCTCAAGCTCATCGTCCAGCTCGTGCGCCGCCCCGACGGCGAATTTCAACGGCTGCCGCTCGAAAGCCAGACAGTCGACGTGCTGGGGCTGCCGATCAGCAAAGTCACGATCCAGGTGGCGGCGGGCCGCAACCTGGCCGTGCTCGTCGAGGCCGCCGTGCGCAACACCATCCTGCAATTGCGCGGCATCGATACCTTGCGCGACTTCATGGACCGCCAGCGCCTCGCTATGCAAGATCCGGACAGCCAGCTTCCCGGCAAGCTGATGTGATTCGTGCAGAATGCGGATTCCCGCGCCAATAGCCGCGCTGCGCGACGACGAGTCACGAAAGAGCCGGAACCAAGTGCTATGATGAAACGAACGGGTCTTCCTCCATGCGCATTGTTCTGATCACCGGCATCTCAGGCTCCGGCAAATCCGTCGCATTGAACGCGCTCGCCGACGCAGGCTATTACTGCGTCGACAATCTGCCGCCACGCTTTTTGCCCGAGCTCGCGCAATTTCTCGCCAACAGCGAGGAAGGTCACGAGCGACTTGCCGTCGCCATCGATGCGCGCTCGAGCGCGTCGCTCGACGAGATGCCCGGCATCATCCGCGATCTCGCGAGCGAGCATCATGTGCGCGTGCTGTTTCTCAACGCGAGCACTCAAGCGCTGATCCAGCGCTTCTCCGAAACCCGCAGGCGCCATCCGCTCTCGGGGCCTCCCGCGCACGACGCGGACGTGGGGCTCATGGCATCGCTCGAGGAAGCGATCGAGCGCGAGCGGGAACTCGTGGCGCCGCTCGCCGAGTTCGGCCATCAGATCGACACGAGCAACCTGCGCGCGAATGTGCTGCGCGCCTGGGTGAAAAGCTTCATCGAAGACGAGCGAGAAGGCCTGCTGCTTATGTTCGAATCTTTCGGCTTCAAGCGCGGCTTGCCGCTCGATGCCGATTTCGTATTCGACATGCGCGCGTTGCCGAATCCTTATTACGACCACCGGTTACGTCCGCTGACCGGGCGCGATCAGTCCGTCATCGAGTACCTCGATGCTTTGCCGATCGTGCATGAGATGATCGACGACATTCATTCGTTCGTCGTGAAGTGGCTGCCGCGCTTTCGCGACGACAACCGCAGCTACCTGACGATCGCGATCGGTTGCACGGGGGGGCAGCACCGATCGGTATTCATCGCCGAGACGCTTGCCGCGCGTCTCGCTCGCGATGCGACGGTGATCGTGCGGCACCGTGACGCGCCGATGGAAGTCGGCGAATCGTCGAGACTCGTGGCCTCTGGCCACATGGCCTAACTTGCCGCGCACGCGCGGCCTCTCTGAAGCTTGCGCCATGTCCTCCAATCCAGCCGTCCATCCCGATCTGCCGCTCTTTCCGCTTCACTGTGTGCTCTTTCCCGACGGGCGCTTACCGCTCAAGATCTTCGAGGCGCGGTACCTGGACATGGCCCGGACCTGCCTGCGCGAAGAGAGCCCGTTCGGCGTATGCCTCATCAAAAGCGGCGCCGAAGTTGCGAAGGGCGATGAGCCTTGTATTCCCGAAGCGGTGGGATGCCTCGCCTCCATAGAGGAATGCGACGTCGACGCGTACGGCTTGTTGCACGTACGTGCGCGCGGCGGCCGTCGTTTCCGCCTGCTCTCGCATCGCGTCGAGCCGAGCGGCCTGCTCGTCGGCATGGCCGAGCTGCTGCCCGATGACATTCCACTCGAGGGCAGCGATGCGGTCGCCAAGTTTGGCGCCTGCGCGGAAGTGCTCGAGCGGATCATCGAGACGATCCGCGAGCGCGATCCCGAAAGTCTGCCGTTTGCCGAGCCGTTCCGTTTCAACGACCCGAGCTGGGTGTCGAATCGGCTGGCGGAAGTGCTTCCTTTCCCGTTGCGCGTCCGTCAAAAGCTTATGGAAATGGCCGACGCGGGTGCGCGGATCGACTGTGTTCATCATTACATGCAGCAGCGCCAGCTGCTCTAGGCGCCGACCGAAGCAAGCCAGACCAAGCTAGAGCAGGCTGCCCTTCAACGCGTCGAGCAGCTTGCGAACGGGCGCGGGCACGCCGTATGTGCCGATATCGGCAAGCGGCACCCATGCACTTTCGTCGTCGCGCGCATCGAGGCTCGTGGGCGTCGCCGCCGTGTCGAGATGGGCCAGGCGCGGCTCGATGTCGAGGCGAAAGTGCGTGAAGGTATGCGTGAGCGGCGCGAGCCGCTCGGGTGCACCCGCCGCCCCAAGTGCGCGTGCGCGTTCGGCAAGCGACGATTCGTCGGCTGCCTCGGGCAAACTCCAGAGTCCTCCCCAGATACCGGCTGGCGGGCGCCGCTCGAGCAGCACCGAGCCGCCGACACGCAACACGAGCATCCAGGTGCGGCGAGTCGGGACGACCTTCTTAGGACGCGCCACCGGCAATTCCCGTTGCCGCCCCGTCGCATTGGCGATGCAATCGTCGGCGAACGGGCAGCGTACGCAATTGGGCTTGCCACGCACGCACAGCGTCGCCCCGAGATCCATCAAGCCTTGCGTGTAAGCCGCGAGATCGGCGTCGCTCGCATCGGCGTCGGGCATCAAGCTCTCGGCCAAAGCCCACATGGCGTTCTCTACGCGTTTATCCCCCGGAAACCCGTCGATCCCGAACACTCGCGCGAGCACGCGCTTAACGTTGCCGTCGAGGATCGTTGCGCGCGCACCGAATGCGAACGACGCAATGGCGGCAGCCGTGGAACGGCCGATGCCGGGCAGCTGCGCCAACGCCTCGGGAGAAGCCGGAAGCGCGCCACCATGCTGCGCGACGACGACCTGCGCGCAGCGATGGAGGTTGCGCGCGCGCGAGTAGTAGCCGAGCCCGGCCCAAAGCGCCATGACTTCGTCGATCGGCGCCGCGGCGAGCGCGGCGATATCGGGAAAGCGCGCAAGAAATTTCGCGTAATAGGGGATGACTGTCGCGACCTGCGTCTGTTGCAGCATGATTTCAGATAGCCAGATCCGGTACGGGTCGCACGTGTTCTGCCAAGGCAAGTCGTGGCGGCCGTGACGGCGTTGCCAGGCGATCAGTCGTTTCGCGAAAGCGAATTGCAGGGTGACGGTCGGTGAATTCGAAATGATCGGCAGGTCGGACATGGAATGAAAATGGGCATCGAGCGGTGACGATCAGCGCTGACAGCGGGGACAGTAATAGGTAGAACGCTGCCCCTGCACGAGTTGGCGAATCGGCGTGCCGCATACGCGGCAAGGCGATCCGGCGCGATCGTAGACGAAGCAATCGAGTTGAAAGTAACCACTCTCGCCATCGCTGCCGACGAAGTCTCTCAAGGTGCTGCCGCCGCGCGCGATCGCGTCTGTAAGCGTCGCGAGGACTGCGTCGGCAAGCCGTCCGCAACGCACGGCGGAAAGCCGCCCGGCCGGCGTAGTCGGCCGCACGCCCGCTCTAAAGAGGCTTTCCGACGCGTAGATATTGCCGACGCCGACCACGATCTCGCCGCCCAACAGCGCCTGCTTGATCGACATCGTGCGTCCGCGCGTTCGCTCGTAGATGAGCTTGCCCGAGAACTCTGTCCCGAACGGCTCGACCCCGAGCCCCGCAAGGAGCGGGTGCATGCTAACGTCGCCCGCCGAGCGCGGGTGCCAGAGCACCGCGCCGAACCTGCGCGGGTCGCGGTAGCGGAGCACGAACTCGTCGAAGATCCAGTCGATATGGTCGTGCTTGGCCGGCGCGGGAAGGCCTGCGTGCGGCAACACGCGCAGCGTCCCCGTCATGCCCAGGTGAACGATGAACCAGCCCTCGTCGACTTCGAAGAGCAGATACTTGCCGCGCCGCCCTACTCCGATGATCCTGCGGCGCGCGAGCGTCTCGCCCAGCTCGGGCGGGACCGGCCAGCGCAAGGCGCCGGAACGCACGTCGACACGCTCGACGAGGCGCCCGCGCACAAACGGCTCGATGCCGCGCCGCGTCACCTCGACTTCTGGCAATTCAGGCATATTGGGTGTGTAACTTGCATGGTCGAATCTGCGTGTATTGTAGCTAGCGCGTTACAATCGACCGAAACGTGCGACACGACACTCTTCGTGTAGAGGCGCGCCGGACTCTTACAAGACCCGGCAACAGCTGTAAACACAAGGCTCTCGGGCAACTCTGACCGGAAATTTCGGGCGGAATTTGATTGAGCTGCCGTGTGCCCCGTACCCGTCGGTTCGGCTGTAAATGAACCTCAAGGGTATAGGCATGAACCGGAAAAGCGTTGTATTTCGGCGACATTTCGTGGTCAGAAATGTCTCGGGGAATCACACGCCCAAGAACAAAAACAGTGCAACACCGTCATCATTCTCTCTCGGGGAATGGCGGTCGGTCGCGCACGCAAATTCCGTAAATTCGCCGCCTCGCCGAAGAAAACTCCAATTGCCATTGTTCCACCGCAGACTGACCGCGGTAGGGAACCGTTTGTACGGCCAAACGTAGCCTAGGAAGATGTGCGTCGCTGGTAACGGCGAGGTTCAAAGCTCTTCCGACAAAGTAGCCCCCGAAGTACGGGCGGATAGGCGCCGCGAGGTGCCCGTCCGGAGATCCCTAGCAGCATGGGATCGAGGAGCGAGGCTAGCTGGCATGGTCAACACATGTGAATCGCCGATAAACCCCGTGACGATTGCAGAGCCAAAGCTGCTGGGCTCTAACCAAAAGGTGTATGGCCGGATGATCCGCTGTTTCGTCGGATCACGCCGTCGCACGGCCATCGGGGAAGAGGCGGGACCTAAACCAGTCGTGTGGCAGTTGGGGAACGTGGTAAGCCCGTATCTCCGCCAGCAGCAGTTTGCTGGCAGGTGACCCGCAAGGGGATCTGTTGGGGGTGCGGGTATGGGAACGAGGAAAAAGCGAACGCTGTCCTGTAACGGGACGGATAGGAGTTGAAACATTACTCCACGCGAAAGCGGGCAGACTTCCTCATGGTCTACCGTCGCGAGACGGCTGTTAGACCCTTGTAACTGGTTGCGGCACGTGTCCGTGCCGCATTGAAAACCTTCCCCGCGGGGGGCGCTATCGCTCCCTGCAAGGGGAAAGATGCGCCCTTCCGACCGGGGACTTTCTGATCCGGAAAGGAGAGCAGCATGAAAGTATCCATCCGTAACGATGGATCTGCGCCCTCCCACGGGCCGGACGACTGGCATGCCATCGATTGGCGGCGGGTCGAACGGAACGTGAAGGGAATGCAGATTCGAATTGCGAAGGCGACGCGGGAAGGTGACTGGCGCAGGGTGAAAGCGCTGCAACGGATGCTGACCCGCACGTTGTCCGCGAAGC
>CAYPWK010000226.1:0-9372 GCA_964414365.1 uncultured Burkholderia sp. | reverse complement strand
CCGTGCTCGCGAGTCCCGATACGGTCTGATACGCCGCTTGAAAAATCTCATAGGCTTTCGCCAGCGGCAGCTGGAAATAGTGACTGGGGCCGGTGTCGCGTTCGACGAACATGTAGTAGGGGATCGCGCCAAGCCGCACGCCGGTCGTCCACAGTTCCGCCCATCCCTTCGGGTCTTCGTTGATGTGGCGAATCAGCGGAGCCTGCAGACGAAGGGTCGCGCCGGACGAGACGATGCGCTTGACCGCGCGCTGCGCGATGGCCGGACGCAATTCTGCTGGGTGATTGTAGTGACCCATGATCGCGAGGTTCTTGCCGGCAGCAACCACTTTCTCGAACAGGCGCATGAGATCATCCGAGTCTTTGTCGGTCACGAAGCGCTGAGGCCAGTACGACACCGACTTAGTACCGATGCGGATGTTCTGGATATGGGAGAGTTCCGGCGCCAACAACGGCTCGATATATCCCGCGAGGGACCGCGTGTTCATGATGAGCGGATCGCCGCCGGTGATCAGCACATCGGTTACTTCCGGGTGTTGCTTCAGATAGGCGACCAGCTCATTCGATTCCCTCGCATCGAACTTGAGATCGTCCATGCCGACGAATTGAGGCCAGCGGAAGCAGAATGTGCAATAGTCGTGACAGGTCTGTCCGGCGCTGGGAAAGAACAGCACGGTCTCTTTGTATTTGTGCTGCAGGCCGCGTACGGGTTGACCGTCCAGGAATGGCACGTTGTGCGTCATCTGGCCAGCCGGATGCGGGTTCATCCGCATGCGGATCGCCCGTACGGCTTCGTCGATGGCGGCCACATTCTTCTTCTCGAGTATCAGATCTCTAAGATGCGAATACTCGGGCGGCGACAACATGTCCTGATGAGGAAAGGTCAGGCGATAGATCGGATCGTCGGGGATGTTGGCCCAATCGATCAGTTCGTCCATGACGTACTGGTTCGTTCGAAACGGCAAGACATGAGATACGACCTGCACTGCTTCGCGTAGCTCCGGAGAAAGCAGCTGCCATTGAGGCGCCTGGCTGATCGTCTGGCGAGTGTATGGCTTGAACTTGGCGGGAGGCGTGTCGTGCGACATGATTCTCCTTCGATGGCAGAGAGGATAATTATCTAAAGTTAAGGAGTACTAATGAATGCCGCTCCGGCGGTAGGTGATGCGACTCGAACGCGCTACCGCGATATGGAGGATATTGTTGCGATATGATTTGCCGCGAGCAAACGATAAAAACTCGCGACGTTGTGCGTTTGAGGAAGGATCCGTGAGACGAAAGATTCCGAGTATCGAAGCGCTGATCGCATTCGAGGCGGCGGCCCGCCACCTTAGCTTCACCCGCAGCGCCGATGAACTCGCAGTAACCCAGAGCGCCGTCGGTCGGCAAGTAGCGTTCCTCGAGGAGTATCTTGGCGTCGCGCTCTTCAACCGGGTCAAAAAGCGGCTCAGTCTTACGGAGGTCGGCCAGCTATATGCGAAGCAGGTGCGCGAAAACCTCGACAGGATGGAGCGGGACACGCTAGCGGCGATGGCCCATCGGAACGCGGGCGGTATCCTCGAACTCGCCGTCATTCCGACGTTCGCCACGCGATGGTTGATTCCGAGGCTTCCACAGTTCTATGCAGCGCACGAAGACATCATCGTCAACCTGGCGACGCGGGCCGAGCCGTTCCTGTTCACCGACACGCCGTTCGATGCAGCAATTCACTTTGGCGATCCCATCTGGCCTGGAGCAATCGCCAAGTATCTATTTGGCGAGGAGATGACGGCGGTCTGCAGTCCCCGGCTAATGAACGGGCGGTCTAGCCTGGAACCTCACGAGGTCACGAATTTCACGTTGCTCCATCAATCAGCGCGCCCCGACGCGTGGCGGCAATGGCTGGTGCAAGCCGGCGTTCATGACGCCGACAGCATGAAAGGGCAGCGGTATGAGCTTTTTTCGATGCTGGTGGAGGCTGCCCGCGCGGGACTGGGCATCGCACTTGTGCCTCGATTCCTCGTTTCGCACGAGTTGGCCACCGGCGAACTGACGTGTCCTTGCGATTTGCCTTTACATAGCGATAAGGGCTACTACCTCGTGTATCCGGAGCACAAGCAAAACTCGCCGTGGTTGCAGGCGTTCGAGGCATGGCTGCTGTCGGCAGCGAAATGGTACGTTGAGCACGGCGGGGAGTGTTAGGAGGAGGGCGAGAGGGTTACACTCGCGTGAGGGTTCACTTCTTTCGAGATGCGTTGGATTGCACCGGCCGACGCCGCTTTGGCGCCTCGGTTCCGGTCCTAGGAGTTCCAGCTGATGAGGCGCGGTTTCCAACGTTCAGTCGCGGCCCCGTACTGCGTGATCGTCGTGCTGGTCGCTCTGCTTTCGGGCTGCAGCTTCACACGCGTTGGACCGCCTGCGCCGATCGTGGAAGAGTCCGTGATGCTCGAGCCGCAAGCGGCTGCGAGCGAGCCGCCGTCGGCCGAGCCGGTCGAAGAGGCGAGCAGGACCGAGGAAGCGAAAGCACCCGCGCCGAAAAAGCCGAAGCACATTATCTTCCGCCCACGCAAACCGGAGGAGCTGGCGCCACTTGCCCCGCCCCCGTCGCCGCCCCCACCGCCGCCTGCGCCTGCGCCGAAGCCGCTCATTACCACACGGATCATTGACCGCGCCAGCACACGGACACTGCTCGGTACGGAAGTGCAAAAGCCCGACGGCAATGTAGTCGGCCGAGCCATCGACATGGTTGCCGACGCGAACGGCAAGCCGGTCCAGATCGTGGTGAACTTGCGGGGATTTCTCGGCGTCGGAGATCGCAAGGCGAGCTTCCCTTGGTCCGCCATTCGCGTGAATCCGGCCGCCAAGGCCGCGCCGATTACGATCAACCCTGCGCCGAGCCAGTTGCCCGTGCCGGACCATCCGAAGCCCGCTCCTACGCCTGTTGCACCGCAAGGCGGCCAGCTGCCCGCCACACCCGCCGAGGTGCCCATGATCGACGCGATGGTGGAGCGTCCGAATGGCTCGAAAGTGGGCCGCGTGGTCGACGTGTTCATCGACGCCGGCGCGCACCCGCAAGCGGTGGTGCTCGACGTGGGCGGCGTGATAGAGCAGCGCCATATGATCGCTGTGAACTGGTCGGCGCTGCACTTCGTCACGAAGGAAAACCTGCTGCATCCGCAAATCGATCTCAGCGAAGCGCAGGTCAACGCGTCGCCGCCGTATGCGGCCGACAAGCCGGTGCAGGCGATATCCCCATTCATCGCCGCTGCACCGCAACCGCCGCCGTCCGCCGGATCGCCCGCGCCGGTCACAGCCTCGACTGCCGCGCCGCCCGCCGGCGCCAGCGAGAAGGCAACCGGCGCGGCCGTCGCCCGCAGTCCGAAATGAGGGCGCCGCGGCGAGTTCGGTACCCGATGCAATGTCGAGCTGCTGATTAAAGCTGCTAATCTAAGTGGCTGATGACCATTGGGGGCGCGCCTGATTGGCGTGCTCCGTCCCTTATTTGACCAGGATCGATTCACGAAGCAGACGATGACCACTCACGCATCTTCTTTCGCGCCTGACCACTCGCTGGACATGGTCATTTTCGGCGGCGCCGGCGACTTGTCGGCGCGCAAACTCCTTCCGGCGCTCTACATGGCGCATCTGCACGGCAGCCTGCCTGCTGACACGCGCATTGTCGCGGTCAGCCGCAGCGACTGGACGCGCGAGCAGTACCTCAAGTTCGTCGAGGACCGTTCGCGGCCATTCGTCGACATGCATGCGCTGGACGCACAAGCCTGGGAGAGCTTCCTTGCCCGCTTCGACTACGCTTGCGTCGACATCGGCATTGCGACCGACTTCGAACGCCTCGTTGCGGCAACCCGCCGGGACGCGTTGCGTGTGTTCTATCTTGCGACTGCATCGAGCCTCTTCGAAACCGTCTGCGACAACCTCGCCGCGTACGGGCTCGTCGACGAGCGCGCGCGCGTCGTGCTCGAAAAACCGCTGGGGCACGATCTGGCATCTGCCAAGGCGATCAACGCAGCGGTCGGGCGTCACTTCTCGGAAGATCGGATCTATCGGATAGACCATTATCTCGGCAAGGAGACGGTACAGAACCTGATGGTCTTGCGCTTCGGCAACTCGATCTTCGGGCCGCTCTGGCAGGCACCTCATATCAAGAGCGTGCAGATCACTGTCGCGGAGTCTGTCGGCGTCGGGAGCCGGGCGGGGTTCTATGACGGCACGGGCGCCATGCGAGACATGGTCCAGAATCACCTGCTGCAGCTACTGTGCATCGTCGCAATGGAACCGCCGGTATCGCTCGATCCTGATGCGGTCCGTGACGAAAAGCTGAAGGTGCTGCGGTCACTTCGGCGCATGACGGCCGAGACAATCGCCCGCGACACGGTGCGCGGCCAATACGCCGCGGGCTCGGTGGACGGCGAATCGGTCAAGGGGTATCAGGACGAGGCGGGCGTACCGGCGGGCAGTAGGACGGAAACATTCGTCGCGTTGCGAGCACAAATCGACAACTGGCGCTGGGCTAACGTTCCGTTCTTTCTGAGAACGGGAAAGCGCTTGCGGGAGCGGCGCTCGGAGATCGTCATCGATTTCGCCGATATGCCGTTTTCGATCATTCCGCGCGGCCCATACGGTCACGCCAACCGCCTCGTGATTCAGATCCAGCCAGAAGAATCAATCCAGTTGCAGATGCTCGCGAAGGAGCCCGGCAGCGGCATGCATGTGCTGCCGGTGAGCCTGAATCTCGACCTTCAGCAGGCGATGACCGGGCGCAGACCCGAAGCGTACGAGCGCCTGCTGGTCGACGTAATTCGGGGACGCCTGACCCACTTCATGCGGTGCGACGAACTGGAAGCGGCCTGGAGCTGGGTCGAGCCGATTCTCAATGAATGGAAATCACTTGGCGACAAGCCGCGCAGCTATATCGCCGGTACCTACGGGCCAGCGGCATCGTCGGGATTGATCGCACGCGAGAACATCGCGTGGGCGGAGGATGTCTGAGATCTCACCCGCTGATTCCCAAGCGGCGCGAGCGGTCGGTGGCAGGCTGCCGTGACGGCTGGTTCCGGACCCGGAGGCGCGGGATGAAAAGCAACGCAAAACCCATTCAGCATGTGCTTGGCGTAGGTCTGTGCGTCCTGTTGCTGCACGGCGCAGCTGCATCCGCCGCGGACGCGTTTCAACTGACTTCACCCGGTGTGCCCGACGGCGGCACCCTCGCTTCAAGTCATGCGGCGAGCCAGGACAATTGCGGTGGCGGTAATGTGTCGCCGGCCCTTCAATGGCGTAATGCGCCCCCCGGCACACGCAGCTTCGCAATCACGATGTTCGATCCGGACGGCGCGAAAGGCTTCGGCATCGTGCACTGGGTGATGTACGGCATTCCCGCTTCGACCACACTGCTGGCAGCGGGCGGCGAACCGCCGGCCGGCGCACACATGGGCCTCAACATCAGCGGGCAGGCGGCTTACCGCGGGCCGTGTCCGCCGGTCGGCGAGATCGCCCATCACTATGTCGTGCAAATCTATGCGCTCGACCTTGCGCCCGACGCTGTCGCGGCTGGGCTGACACGCGATGCGCTACTTGCAGCGATAAAGGATCATGTGCTGGCCAATACCAGCATCGTGATGCGTTTCGGGCGCTAGCGGCGCGGGTATCGTGCAGCCCGGCGGCGGTCGGCGCAACTTTCTTTCGCCACACGTCGGTGGCGCTCTCCTCCAAACGCAGTATTTTCGAACGAGCTTGCCGGCGGCATTGACGATTATCGGTGTGCTCGTTCCGGTTGACTGTCGTCATGGCGCGCCATCGGCGCCTGGTTAGGCAATGTGAAGAAGAATGTGGTGCCTCGCCCAGGCTCGGATGTCACCCAAATGCGGCCGCCATGGTGTTCGACAATCCGCTTGCACAATGCCAGCCCAATGCCTGTGCCGGGGTAGTCCCGCCGCGTATGCAAGCGCTGGAAAATCAGAAAGATCCGCTCGAAATACTGTGGATCGATCCCGATGCCGTCGTCTGCCACGTGAAAGCGCCACTCATGGCCTTGCGCTTCGGCGCCGATTTGAATGTGCACGGGGCTATCCTTGCGCCGAAACTTGATCGCGTTGCTCAAGAGGTTCTGAAAAAGAAGCGAGAGCTGCGCGGAAACGGCGCGAACCGTCGGCAGCGCCGTGCGGCTCACTTGCGCGCCCGATTCTTGTATCGCCATGCGCAGGTTCTTGAGCGCGTCGTTGAGCGCTTCATCGCATTCGGTCAGTTGGAAAAGGTCTTCCTTGCGTCCCACGCGGGAATAAGTGAGCAGGTCGTCGATGAGCGCCTCCATCCTGAGTGCCCCTTCGACCGCATGCCCGATATATTCGTGGGCTCGCGCATCCAGTTGGCCCTCGTATCGACGCTGCAGCAAGCGCAAGGGACCAGCCACCGCGCGTAGCGGCTCTTGCAGATCGTGAGAAGCCACGTACGCGAATTGTTCGAGAGCCTGATTAGACCGGGCGAGCTCGTCGGTGCGCAGGCGCAACGACTGGATTGCCCGCTCGAGCTCGGCACCCCTTTGGCGCAACTCGTCGTTTGCTCTTTTGAGCGAACTGGACAGGCTGCTGGTGTTAAACCCGAGGAAGACCAGCGTCCCGATTAATACGGTCAATGAACTCGTCGATACCAGCAGTGCCAGCCAGTTTGCATCGAGCTTGTCGGCAGCAAGGCAGATACTTCCCGCTTGAAAATTCGCCGCGCCCATGCCGGTATAGTGCATGCCGGTGATTGCCAGTCCCATGATCATCGCCGAGCCGAGACGCTTGGAAACGAGGTTGTGCTGATCGGGCGTGCGTAGCGTGAAGGCAATCCACAGCGCGGCGATCGACGCTGCTATTGCAATCGCGACCGACGCCATCACGATCCACAACGTGTAGCGAATGGGCGGAGACATCTCCATCGCCGCCATGCCCGTGTAATGCATGCCGGCGATTCCGAACCCCATGAGGGTTCCGGCGGTACAAAGTCGGGCGCGCGAGAGTTTCCCCCGCGTCACTGTCATTAAAGCCAGAAACGAAACCACAACCGCGATTAGAAGCGAAGCCGCCGTGGTGGAGAGATCGTATCCGACCGGGATCGGTAGCGCGAATGCCAGCATGCCAATAAAGTGCATCGACCAAATGCCGATCCCCATGGCGATGGAACCACCGAGTAGCCAGCTTGTCCGTCGCCGAGCCTGCGGCAACAAAGAAATTCGGCTGGACAGTTCGACGGCGGTATAGGAAGCAAGGAATGCAACGATGAAGGAGACAAAAACCAGTAAAGGGTTGTAAGTGCCGCTCATGTCTGTAGCTCCCTCCAGGGCTGCACAACGATGGCGTCGAGTCGGAACAGCGTGTTGCGGATTTGGCTCTTTTAATTGGGGGCCAATTCAACGACGCGCCGAAGCTGGCAGGCATTCGTCTTGCCATATGAGATATGAGTATAGGCGCGCTGCGCCCGGTGCGATGCCGGGCGTTCGTTGAGAGCAACGGCCAGGTTATTGTCTGGTCAAAGACGGCGGCGCAGTACTCGGCACATCCGGCGTCGGGGTCGGCGACGAACCCGCGCCTGCCGGCGGGAAACCACCGCTCTCGCGCGGCGTAACGGTAGCCTGCGCGCCGGACGCAGGTTGCGCGATGGTTGGGGCGAGCAGCGACTGCGGGTCACCCGTGGCACCGGAAGCCGCCGTGCCCGACGTGACCGCCGGCGCCCCGCTCGGCGGTGACTCGATTAGCGGCGGCGCGGACGCCGGCAACGGCGCGGACGCCTGCGACGGCAAGCCCCCTGAATCCGGCATCGCTACCGACGCCGGCGCGGACGGCGCGGCGGGCTTCAACGCTGGCGGCGGATGATGCACCGGGGCAGGCGCCGGCGCCTGCGGGTTGGAGCCGGACAGCCATGCAATCCACGCGTTGAGCTTGTCGCGGAACACATCGAACGTGCCCGGCTGCACTTCGGTGTCGAAGCGCACGCGGGAATCGATCAGCCGCGCGCGCAGCGCCCGCTGATAGAAGTCGCCGACGATCGGCAGCGCGCTGTGCGCCCCCTCCCAGAAATTGCCGCCAAGCGCCACCCGGCCGTCGTCGAAGCCGACCCACGCGCCGGCGACGAGCTGCGGATGCATCAGGATGAACCAGCCGTCGGTGTTGTCCTGCGTCGTGCCGGTCTTGCCCGCCACGTCGGCATGGATCCCGAACCGCGACCGGATGCCTGCGCCGGTGCCGCGATTGACGACGTCGCGCATCACATCGATCAGCGCGCGGTCCGCCGCGACCGGCAACACCTGCTCAGGCGACGCCGGTTCAAACTCCGCGAGCACGTGGCCGTCGTGGTCCTCGATGCTCGTGACCATGCGCGGCTCCAGATACGCGCCGTTGTTGGCGATCGTCGCGTACGCGGACACCATCTCCTTGACCGTCACCGGGCTCGTGCCGAGCGCGAGCGACGGTACAGCATCGAGCGTGCTGTCGCGCACGCCCATCGCCCGCGCGAGCCGTGCGGCACGGTCCGCGCCGACTTGCTCGACCAGCTGCGCGGTGATGCGGTTGCGCGAGTACGCGAGCGCGTCGCGTAGCGTCATCGGCTTGCCGCTCGGCGGCACGTCGTCGTTCGGGCGCCAGATTTCGCCGCCTTTCAGTGGGATCTCGACCGGCTCGTCGATGAATGTATCTGTCGGCTTTGCTCCGGCCGCGAACGCCGCGCCGTACACGAACGGCTTGAAAGTCGAGCCGGGCTGGCGGCGCGACTGCTGCACATGATCGAAAGGCTCGTCCGTGAAATCACGGCTGCCTACCCAGGCCTTGATCTGGCCGGTGCGCGGATCGATCGCGAGAAAACCCGCCTGCACCTCGGTCTTGTCATGGCAAAGGTTGCGTAGGAAATCGCGGTCTGAAGCGAGCTGTTTCAGCGCATCGCCGTCACTCGCGCCCGCGGTGCGCGCTCTGCGGTAATCGGGCGTCTCGCGCATGAACGTCTTGAACGGGTCGCCCGACGGCGCGCAGCCGGCGCGCCCGTTCCATGCCCCGTTCGCGACCGACTGCAGACGGTTGCCTTGCAAGGTCACGGCCGCGGTCGCCATCGCCTGCAGGCGCGAATCGATCGTCGTGTGGACGACGAGGCCGTCAGAGTAAATGTTGTAGTCGTTCGCATCGGCCCAGCCGATCAGCCACTTGCGCAACTGCTGCGCAAAATGCGGCGCCGGCCCCGGCGGCTGGATCTGCCGCTCGAAGTCGACCGACAGCGGCTTCGCCTTCAGCTTGCTGTACTCGGCAGGCGACAGCCGGCTGTACTTGACCATCTGCGCGAGCACGGTGTTGCGCCGCGCAAGTGCCCGCTCGGGGTTGATCACCGGGTTGTAGTAGCTGTTGCCCTTCAGCAT
>CAYPWK010000225.1:0-9397 GCA_964414365.1 uncultured Burkholderia sp. | reverse complement strand
AAAGGCCGCGCACACCCATGTCAGCCATAGAGATCCGCAACGTCAAGAAGCGCTACAAAGCGCTGCAAGCGCTCAAAGGCGTCAGCTTGACGGTCGACGAGGGCGAGTTCTTCGGCCTGCTCGGCCCCAACGGCGCGGGCAAGACCACGCTGATCAGCATTCTTGCGGGACTTGCGCGCGCCGACGAAGGCAGCGTGTCGGTGCTCGGGCACGACGTCCTGGCCGATTTCCGCCGGGCGCGCCGTGCGCTCGGCGTCGTCCCGCAAGAGCTCGTTTTCGATCCGTTCTTTACGGTGCGCGAGACGTTGCGCATTCAGTCGGGGTACTACGGACTGCGCCACAACGACGACTGGATCGACGAAGTGATGGCCAATCTCGATTTGACCGAGAAGGCCGATGCGAACATGCGCGCACTGTCGGGCGGCATGAAGCGCCGAGTGCTCGTCGCGCAGGCGCTGGTCCACCGGCCGCCCGTTATCGTGCTCGACGAGCCGACGGCCGGCGTCGATGTCGAATTGCGCCAGACACTCTGGAAGTTCATTTCGAGGCTCAATCGAGAGGGCCACACGATCGTGCTGACCACGCACTATCTGGAAGAGGCCGAGTCGCTTTGCGACCGGATCGCGATGCTGCGCCGCGGAGAGGTTGTCGCGCTCGATCGCACGAGCGCGCTGCTAGAGCGGTTCGCGGGCATGCAGTTGTTCGTCCGGCTGGCTGACGGCGTGCTGCCGAGTGAGCTGCGCGCGCTCGAGATCGAGCCGTCGGCGCCCGGCGCGCGCCAGCACTTGCTCCGGCTTTCGAGCTACGACGAAGTGGAGCCGATTCTTGCCCGTTGTCGTGCCGCGGGTTGCACGTTCGAGGAAATCGACGTGCGCAAGGCCGATCTCGAGGACGTCTTCGTTCAACTCATGAGCGGACCTGAACTCGTCGAGGGTTTGGCATGAGGTACCACCCCCACGCTCACTATCGTTCGCTGCCCCCCGAGGGGGCGTCAGCCTCCCTTGGGGCGGCCCGGCGGGAGGCGGCATGAGCGGCTTCAGCACCCTGTTCTACAAAGAGACGCTGCGCTTCTGGAAGGTCTCGTTCCAGACGGTGCTGGCGCCCGTCGTCACCGCGCTGCTCTACCTGACGATATTCGGTCATGCGTTGCGCGGCCACGTCGAGGTCTATCCTGGCGTCGGATACACGAGCTTCCTGATCCCGGGCCTCGTGATGATGAGTGTGTTGCAAAACGCGTTCGCGAACAGCTCCTCGTCGCTGATCCAGTCGAAGATCACCGGCAACCTCGTTTTCGTGCTGCTGCCGCCGCTCACGCATTGGGAGCTATTCGGGGCCTACGTGCTTGCGTCCGTGGTGCGAGGGCTCGCGGTCGGCTTCGGCGTTTTCATCGTGACGATCTGGTTCGTGCCGTTGACGTTCGCCGCGCCGCTTTACATCATCGGGTTCGCCGCGCTCGGCTCGGCGATTCTTGGGACGCTCGGGCTCATCGCCGGCATTTGGGCCGAGAAGTTCGACCAGTTGGCGGCGTTCCAGAACTTTCTGATCATGCCGCTCACGTTTTTGTCGGGCGTGTTCTACTCGACGCACTCGCTGCCCGGCATTTGGCAACACGTGTCGCGGCTGAACCCGTTCTTTTACATGATCGACGGCTTTCGCTACGGCTTTTTCGGCGTGTCCGACATCGATCCGCTCGCGAGCCTTGCCGTCGTCGCCGCGTTTCTCGTCGTGATCGCCGCGCTCGCGATGCGTCTCATCGCATCGGGCTACAAGCTGCGCCACTGATAGTTCGACGACGGAACCAGAACTTAGCAAGGAGCTTCAACCATGTTGCCGACTCCCGAGGTAGTCAAGCAATACATCACGGCGGGGCTGCCCTGCACGCATATCGAAGTCGAGGGCGACGGCCAGCACTTTTTCGCGACGATCGTCTCCAATGCCTTCGAGGGTAAGCGCCCGATTCAACGTCATCAGCTCGTCTACGCGGCGCTCGGCGACCGCATGCGGGCGGAAATTCACGCGCTGAGCATGAAGACGCTTACGCCGGCGGAATGGCAAAACAGATAATTCAGGAACGGTAGTGCGCATTACACAAGACGATATAAGCGGCGCAGGCAGCGCCGCGCGAGCGAGCAGGGCCGAGGGTGAAGCAAACCAGGGACTGATGAGCATGGACAAGCTTGCAATAGAAGGCGGCCGGACGCTTTCCGGCGAGGTCGGCATATCGGGCGCGAAAAACGCGGCGCTGCCGATTCTTTGCGCGAGCCTGCTCGCCGCCGACCCGGTCCATCTGGACAACGTGCCGGACCTCAAGGACGTGCGCACGATGCTTCGGCTGCTCGAGCAGATGGGTGTTCGCGCCGAGACGGCAGGCGATGCGGTTGCGCTCGACGCGACGCATGTCGACAACCCGGTCGCGCCCTATGACCTCGTGAAGACGATGCGGGCGTCGATCCTCGTGCTTGGGCCGCTCGTCGCGCGCTTCGGGGTCGCGAAGGTGTCGTTGCCCGGCGGCTGTGCCATCGGTGCACGCCCCGTCGATCAGCACATCAAGGGGCTGCAGGCGATGGGCGCCGAGATCAACATCGAGCACGGCTACATCGAGGCGCGCGCCAATCGCCTGAAGGGCGCGCGGATCGTGACGGACATGATCACGGTCACGGGCACCGAAAACCTCATGATGGCCGCCGTACTCGCGGAGGGCCAGACGGTCCTCGAGAACGCGGCGCGGGAGCCCGAGGTCAGCGACCTCGCGCGTCTGCTCGTCGCGATGGGGGCAAAGATCGAGGGCATCGGCACCGACCGGCTCGTGATCGAAGGCGTCGACAAGCTGCATGGCGCGCGCCACACCGTCATTCCGGACCGCATCGAAGCGGGCACGTTCCTCTGTGCGGTCGCCGCGGCCGGCGGTGACGTCACGCTGCGCGATGTGCGGCCCGATACGCTCGATGCGGTGACGTCGAAACTGCGCGAAGCCGGCGTGACGATCGAAGAGGGTGACGATTGGATCCGTGTGCGGATGCATTGCCGTCCCACGTCCGTTTCGGTGCGCACTTCGGAGTACCCGGCGTTCCCGACCGACATGCAAGCGCAGTTCATGGCGCTCAACGCCATCGCCGACGGGGCGGCGCAAGTGGTGGAGACGATCTTCGAAAATCGTTTCATGCACGTGCAGGAGTTGAACCGGCTCGGTGCGAACGTCACCGTCGACGGCAACACGGCGCTCGTCGCCGGCGTGCCGAAGCTTTCGGGCGCGACCGTCATGGCGACAGACCTGCGCGCCTCGGCGAGCCTCGTCATTGCGGGGCTCGTCGCCGAAGGCGAGACGCTCGTCGACCGCATCTACCACCTCGATCGCGGTTATGACCGGATGGAGGAGAAGCTGACGAAGATTGGTGCCCATGTGCGCCGCCTCACCGGCAGCGCGGCGAATGCGGCAGGCGTGGGGAGCTTCGCATGAGCGCCGCGCCGCTGACGCTTGCGCTTTCGAAGGGGCGCATCTTCGAAGAAACGATGCCGCTGCTTGCCGCGGCCGGCGTGCAGGTCTCGGAAGATCCGGAGACGTCGCGCAAGCTGATTCTCGGAACGAGCGCGCCGAACCTGCGCGTCATCATCGTGCGGGCGACGGACGTACCGACCTACGTCGAGTACGGTGCGGCCGATTTTGGCGTGGCGGGCAAGGACGTGTTGATCGAGCACGGCGGCGGCGGCCTCTACCAGCCGGTCGATCTGAACATCGCGCGCTGCCGGATGTCGGTGGCGGTGAAGGCCGGCTTTGACTATGTGAGCGCCGTGCGGCAGGGCGCGCGCCTGCGTGTCGCGACCAAGTACGTGCAGACGGCTCGCGAGCATTTCGCCGCGAAAGGTGTGCATGTCGACCTGATCAAGCTTTACGGCTCGATGGAGCTTGCGCCGCTCGTCGGGCTGGCCGATGCGATCGTCGACCTGGTCAGCACGGGCGGGACGTTGCGCGCGAACAATCTCGTCGAGGTCGAGGAGATCATGCCGATCTCGTCGCGCCTCGTGGTGAATCAGGCTGCGCTGAAGCTAAAGCGCTCGGCGCTCGCGCCGTTTCTCGACGCGTTCGAAAACGCGTCGCGGCGTGGCGGGCAGGCGTAGGACGGCGGCGTCGAAGCAGCACGATATCGGCGCGCCTTTACCGGAACGGATACCAGCATGTCTCTGAAGATTCGCAAACTCGATTCGAGCGCCGCCGATTTCGACTCGGCGCTCGCGGCCGTGCTCGCGTTCGAGGCGAGCGAAGACGACGCGATCGAGCGCTCGGTCGCGCAGATTCTTGCCGATGTGAAGCAGCGAGGCGACGCGGCGGTGCTCGAATACACGAACCGCTTTGACCGGCTCGCCGCGCCGAGCGTCGCCGCGCTCGAACTGCCCGTTACGGAGCTCGAAGCGGCGCTCGAAAGCCTCGAGCCGAAGCAGCGCGCGGCGCTCGAGGCGGCCGCTGCGCGCGTGCGCGGCTACCACGAGAAGCAGAAGATCGAGTGCGGGAGCCACAGCTGGCAGTACACGGAGGCCGACGGCACCATGCTCGGCCAGAAGGTCACGCCGCTCGACCGTGCAGGAATCTACGTGCCGGGCGGCAAGGCCGCCTACCCTTCGTCCGTGCTGATGAATGCGGTGCCGGCGCGCGTGGCCGGCGTGCGCGAGATCGTGATGGTCGTGCCGACGCCCGATGGCGTGAAGAACCCGCTCGTGCTCGCGGCTGCGCTCATCGGCGGCGTCGATCGCGTCTATACGATCGGCGGCGCCCAGGCGATTGGGGCGCTGGCCTACGGCACTGAAACAGTGCCTGCCGTCGACAAGATCTGCGGTCCCGGCAACGCTTATGTCGCCTCGGCGAAGCGCCGGGTCTTCGGCACAGTCGGCATCGACATGATCGCCGGGCCTTCCGAGATTCTTGTGCTTTGCGACGGCACGACCGATCCGCGCTGGATCGCCATGGATCTTTTCTCGCAGGCCGAGCACGACGAGCTTGCCCAGTCGATTCTGCTCGCCCCCGACGATGACTTCATCGCGCGCGTCGAGGAGGCGATCGAGGAACTCTTGCCGACGATGCCGCGCCGCGACGTGATCCAGCGCTCGCTCGAAGGCCGCGGCGCGCTCGTGAAGGTGCGGGATATGGCCGAGGCCTGTGCGATCGCGAACCGGATCGCACCCGAGCATCTGGAGATTTCGGCGCTCGACCCGCAGCAGTGGGCGAACGAGATCCGCCATGCGGGCGCGATCTTCGTTGGCCGCTTCACGAGTGAGAGCCTTGGTGATTACTGCGCGGGGCCGAACCATGTACTACCGACGTCGCGCACGGCGCGCTTTTCGTCGCCGCTCGGCGTCTACGATTTCTTCAAGCGCTCGAGCGTGATCGAGGTCAGTGCCGAGGGCGCGCAGACGCTCGGTGAGATCGCGGCCCAACTCGCTTATGGCGAGGGGCTGCCGGCGCATGCGAAGAGCGCCGAGTATCGGATGAAGCAGACGGGGTGAACGGAAAAGAACGAAATGGCCAGCAAAAATACACGGGCCGGGCAACCGGCTGAACGACTATGACGACACCTAAAGACGTCATTCGCGGCGACGTGCTCGCGATGACGAGCTACCCGGTTCCCGATGCGACGGGATTCGTGAAACTCGATGCGATGGAGAACCCCTATACGCTGCCCGACGCGCTTGCGCGGCAACTCGGCGAGCATCTGGCCGGCGTGGCGCTCAATCGCTATCCGGCGCCGCGTCCCGCCGCGCTGATCGAGAAATTGAAGCGCGTGATGGGCGTGCCGGCCGGCTGCGCCGTGCTGCTCGGCAACGGCTCGGATGAGATCATCAGCATGATCGCCGTCGCTTGTGCCACGCCCGGCGCAAAGCTGCTCGCGCCGGTGCCGGCGTTCGTGATGTATCAGATGTCGGCGAAGTTCGCGCAAATCGAGTTCGTCGGCGTGCCGCATCGGGCGGACCTGTCACTCGACACCGAGGCGATGCTCGCCGCGATAGCCGAGCATCGGCCGTCCGTCGTCTATCTTGCCTACCCGAACAACCCTACCGGCACGCTCTATCTTGACGAGGACGTCGAGCGCATCATCGCGGCGGCACAGCAAAGCCTCGTCGTCATCGACGAGGCTTATCAGCCGTTCGCGCAAAAGAGCTGGCTTCCGCGCGTGCTTGAATTCGACAACGTCGTCGTGATGCGCACGGTCTCGAAGCTTGGCCTGGCGGGCATCCGGCTCGGCTACCTGGCGGGCTCGCCCATCTGGCTCGACGAGCTCGACAAGGTCCGGCCGCCTTACAACGTCAACGTGCTGACGCAGGCCGCCGCTGAGTTCATGCTCGACCATGTCGACGATGTGCTCGAGGCGCAGGCCGCCGATTTGCGCGCGGAACGGGCGCTGCTCGCCGACGCTATCTCGGCGTTGCCGGGCACAAAAGTGTTTCCGAGCGCGGCCAATTTCCTGCTTGTGCGAGTGCCCGACGCGGACGCCGTGTTCGAAACCCTTCTCGCGGCGCGGATTTTGGTCAAAAACGTGAGTAAAATCCACCCATTGCTTGCGAATTGCCTGCGCTTGACGATCGGCACCCCCGATGAAAACGCGCAAATGCTGGCAGCGCTCAAACTGGTTTTGAAGTAAAGGCTGAAAAGCGGGCCTGCAACGCGATAGTCCGGCGCCACGGCGCGGTGGCGGCGCGGCCCGCCGTTCTTTGTTTTCAAAGCATCTTTTTCCCGCTCGAATTCGAGGTTTTACATGCGTGTGGCGGAAGTCGTTCGCAATACCAGCGAAACGCAGATCCGTGTGAAGATCAATCTGGACGGCACCGGCCAGCAGAAGCTTGCGACGGGCGTGCCGTTTCTCGACCACATGCTCGATCAGATTGCACGGCACGGCCTGATCGATCTCGAGATCGAGGCGCATGGCGACCTCCATATCGACGATCACCATACGGTCGAAGACACGGGCATCACGCTTGGGCAAGCCGTCGCGAAGGCGATCGGCGACAAGAAGGGGATTCGCCGCTACGGTCATGCGTACGTGCCGCTCGACGAGGCGCTCTCGCGCGTCGTCATCGATTTCTCGGGCCGTCCGGGCCTCGAGTTCCATGTCCCGTTCACGCGCGCGCGGATCGGCACGTTCGACGTGGACCTGTCGATTGAGTTCTTCCGCGGCTTCGTGAACCATGCCGGTGTCACACTGCATATCGACAATCTGCGCGGGCTCAACGCCCACCATCAAATGGAAACGGTCTTCAAGGCTTTCGGCCGCGCGTTGCGCATGGCCGCGGAGCTCGATGAACGCGCGGCGGGGCAGGTCCCGTCGACGAAAGGCAGCCTATAGCTATTGGGATAGGGCGGCAGGCAAACCCCAAAGGACGACCGACCGGCGCGCGCGACGCGCCGACGGCTTGCAATGGATTTTCTGAAATCGTTTATTTCACTGCTCGCGCTGATCAATCCGGTCGGCGCGGTGCCGTTTTTTCTGAGCCTCACCTCTGAGCAGTCCGAGGGCGAGCGCCGGCGCACGATCCGGATCGCCTCCATTTCGGTGTTCTGCGTCATCGCCGTCACGACGGTGCTCGGCCAGCAGATCATCAGTTTCTTCGGCATCTCGGTGGGCTCGCTCGAGGTGGGCGGCGGCATCATCATGCTGCTGATGGCCGTCAACATGCTCAACGCGCAGATCGGCAACACGCGCGCGACGCCCGAAGAGCGCGACGAGGCTGAATCGAAGAACAGCATCGCGGTCGTGCCGCTCGCGATTCCGCTGCTCACGGGGCCGGGCTCGATCAGCACCGTGATCGTCTATGCGGCGAGCGCCCACCACTGGTATGAGCGGATCGGGCTCGTCGTAATCGGCGCGGTGTTGGCGGTGATTTGCTTCTTGTCGTTGCGGCTCGCCGAGCCGATCGCGCGCTGGGTCGGACAAACGGGTATCAATATCGGTACCCGATTGATGGGATTGATGTTGTCGGCGCTGGCGGTGGAGTTCATCGTCGACGGATTGAAGGCCTTGTTACCTAACTTACGGTAGCTGTTTCGATGCGGCTATTCTGAGGCGATAAAGATTGCGATGAAGAAGATTGCAATTGTGGATTATGGGATGGGCAACCTGCGCTCTGTGCAGCAGGCGCTGAAAAAGGCGGCGCCCGAAGCCGACGTGGCCATCGTCGATCGGCCCGAGGACATTCGGGCCGCCGAGCGCGTCGTCCTGCCTGGGCAGGGCGCGATGCCTGACTGCATGCGCTCGCTGCGCGAGTCGGGGCTTCAGGAAGCGGTGCTCGAGGCATCGCGCACCAAGCCGCTCATGGGCGTCTGCGTCGGCGAACAAATGCTGCTCGACTGGAGCGAAGAGGGCGACACGAACGGGCTCGGCCTCATTCACGGCAAGGTCGTGCGGTTTTCGCTCGAGGGCCGGCTGCAGGACGACGGCTCGCGCTTCAAGGTGCCACAAATGGGCTGGAACCGCGTGCGCCAGGTGCAGGCGCACCCGCTTTGGGACGGCGTGCCCGACGGAAGTTTTTTTTATTTTGTGCACAGCTACTACGTTATCCCCGACAATCGCGCGCATAGCGCAGGGGAAACCGAGTACGGCGATCCGTTCACGTCGGCGGTTGCACGCGACAACCTGTTCGCCACGCAGTTTCACCCCGAGAAAAGCGCTGAGGCGGGGTTACGCGTCTACCGCAATTTCGTGCATTGGAGCCCCTGATTTGCGAGTTAATTCGCGAGCTTTTGCGCCGGCCGTAGCGCTTCCAGACTGTACTACACTAGCGAAACGGTTCGCGGCCCGGGCGCCCGGGCGCCAGGTGCGGGCCGCCGATGTCCAACCCATCCCAGACTTAACGCGATTGCTATGCTGCTGATTCCCGCCATCGACCTCAAGGACGGTCAGTGTGTGCGCCTCAAACAGGGCGATATGGACCAGGCGACGATATTCTCCGAGGATCCTGCGGCGATGGCTCGCCATTGGGTCGAACGCGGCGCGCGGCGGCTGCACCTCGTCGATCTGAACGGTGCGTTCGCCGGCAAGCCGAGAAACGAAGAGGCGATCCGCGCGATCATCGAAGAGGTCGGCAACGAGATTCCCGTTCAGCTGGGCGGCGGTATCCGTGATCTCGAGACGATCGAACGTTATCTCGACGATGGCCTTTCGTACGTGATCATCGGCACGGCCGCCGTGAAGAACCCGGGCTTCCTGCAAGACGCCTGTACAGCCTTCGGCGGGCACATCATCGTCGGGCTCGACGCGAAAGACGGCAAGGTGGCGACGGACGGCTGGAGCAAGCTGACGGGCCACGAGGTCGTCGATCTCGCGCGCAAGTTCGAGGATTACGGCTGCGAGTCGATCATCTACACCGACATCGGCCGCGACGGCATGCTGCAGGGCATCAACATCGACGCGAC
>CAYPWK010000224.1:0-9426 GCA_964414365.1 uncultured Burkholderia sp. | reverse complement strand
AGCAACAAGTATCTTTTTTCCTACATTTTCCGAAAGGGATTGATTTCACGCAAACGTATTCGTACAATTGCCCTCACCGGTTGTTACAAGATGTAACTTCTTGTATCAATCTGGAAATCGGTTCCGCCCTGACCAAGCGGAACGCAAAGGAGAAAAAACTACAAGGTATAAATTACCTGGAACAACCAACGGGGCTTTGGAAGCGTGTGACATGGACCACAGCAGAGAGACGCTGGACTCTATCCGCGAAATAAATCTTTCGTACATCATGCTTGCGCAACGGATGCTGCGCGAAGACAAAGCCATCGGAATGTTCCGTCTGGGGTTGTCATCGGAGCTCGCAGATCTCCTTGCCGGGCTTTCGCTGGCGCAATGCGTCAAGCTCGCGTCGTCGCATCAGCTCTTGTGTTCCTTCCGGTTCAACGATCACGCGATGCTGAGTGCGCTGACGCAGACTGCGAAGAACGCGGATGTTGCGGCAACGCATACCGCGATCCTGCTTGCGGGACAACCCGCCGAGCAGTTCGCGTAAGGAGCTCGTCATGACTCAGAAGAAGAGTCTCACCGAGGACGCCCATGAGGTCTTCCGTGCTATCGCGCTGATCGAGCTCGGCGCGCGCATGCAAGTGCTCGAGAGCGAACTCTGCCTCTCGCGAGACCGCATGATCCGGCTCTACCGCGAAATCAAAGGCGTCTCGCCGCCCAAGGGCATGCTGCCCTTCTCGGCCGACTGGTACATGACGTGGCTCGCGAACATTCACGCGTCGCTGTTCTATAACACCTACCTCTTCCTCAAGAATGAAGCCGGGTGTTCGCATCTCGACGCACTGACCAAGGGCTATCGGCTCTACCTCGAGCACTGCCGGCATGGCGACTGTGAGCCCGTGCTCGACCTGACGCGCGCGTGGACGCTCGTGCGATTCTTCGACGCCGACATCCTGCAGCTGACACCGTGCTGCCGCTGCGGCGGGAAATTCATCGCACACAAGCACGAGTTGCAGCACAACGTCGTCTGCGGCGCGTGTCAGCCGCCGTCGCGCGCAGGCAAGACGAAGAAGGCCGCGCAAAAAGAATCCACTGCCGTTGGCGACACAGCGGTACCGGCTTGCGTGGCCTGAGTAGCCCGTTCCGATCGCTTCAAGCGGCGCCATCTCGCGCGCCGCTGTTCCCTCCTCTCGACGAATGCGGTAAGCAACTACCGCAAATCGTTATCTCCTGATTTACCCCAATACCAGCGTACATTTGCCGCGCCGCACCTTCGGCCCAGAAGCCCGAATTTCAGGCGGGCGTGCCACCCCTTCGAGCACCGCGCTTGCGCGCCGCACCAAATCCCGTTCCTTGACTCGCGAAGCCCTCGTTGCTGTACTAAATCACGCGAGTTGATTTACTAGTCATCTCCGTGTATCGATCGACCAACAACAACCGATCCACCCATCGGACGAGGAGCATTCGATGAAGACCCGCCCCTACCCAGCCGTCAAGCGCATCGTCGCGCTATGCGCGGCCGTTTCGGCAATCGCCGGCGTCGGCAGTGCACTGGCCGCCGATCAACCGACCGTCGGCCTGATCACAAAGACGGATACCAATCCGTTCTTCGTCAAAATGAAGCAAGGCGCCGAGAGCGCCGCCCAGAAGGACGGTGCGAAGCTGCTCACCGCCGCGGGCAAATTCGACGGCGACAACGCCGCGCAAGTCACGGCGCTCGAAAACATGACGACTGCGGGCGCGAAGGCAATCCTGATTACGCCGAGCGATACGAAAGCGATCGTCCCGTCGATCGAAAAAGCGCGCAAAGCCGGCGTCATGGTGATCGCGCTCGATACCCCGACCGATCCGCAAAGCGCGACCGACGCCCTCTTCGCCACGAACAATTTCAAGGCCGGCGAATTAATCGGCGCTTATGCCAAGAAGGCCCTGGGCAGCAAGCCCGCCAAAATCGCGACGCTCGACCTTGCACCGGGCATCTCGGTCGGCGTGCTTCGGCATAACGGCTTCCTAAAGGGCTTCGGCGTCAAGGACGGCGATCCGAGCATCGTCTGCAGCCAGGACACGCGCGGCGATCGGGCCAAGGGGCAAACCGCGATGGAGAACTGCCTGCAAAAGATGCCGGACATCAATGTCGTCTATACGATCAACGAGCCCGCGGCGGCCGGCGCCTATCGCGCGCTGAAGGCGGCCGGCAAGGAGAAGGACGTGATGATTGTCTCGATCGATGGCGGCTGCGAAGGCGTGCGCAACGTCAAGGCCGGCGAGATTGCCGCGACGGCCCAGCAATACCCGCTCAAGATGGCGTCGCTCGGCGTCGACGCGGGCGTCGAGTACGCGAAGACCGGCAAGAAGGTTTCGGGCTATACGGACACGGGCGTGACGCTCATCACCGATAAGCCGATGTCGGGCCTCGACAGCAAGGACACGAAGTTCGGCCTCGAGAATTGCTGGGGCCAGTAATCCTCCATGGAAGCGCCGCCGGGGCCAAGCCTGTGCCCCGGCGCTCATCGGAAGCTTTTACGAGAGACGCATTATGACGACTCGATCCGTTCGGCCGGTTGGACCGGCCTCCGTCCCGCAAAGCCATCAGCACCGCCTGCCGACGCTTGCCGAAGCCGGCCCGCTGATTGCGCTCATCGCCGCCTGCGCGTTCTTCTTCTCGCAAAGCCATCGCTTTCTGTCGTTCCAGAATTTCTCGCTGATTCTGCAGCAGACGATGGTTGTGGCTGTCATCGCAATCGGCCAGACGCTTATCGTGCTGACGGCCGGCATTGACCTCTCGTGCGGCATGCTGATGGCGTTCGGCTCTATCGTCATGACGAAATTCGCCGTTAATCTCGGCGTGCCACCCGTCCTCGCCATCCTGTGCGGCATCGGCGCGAGCACTTTGTTCGGACTCCTTAACGGATTGCTCGTCACGCGCATCAAGCTGCCGTCGTTCATCGTCACGCTCGGCACGTTGAACATTGCCTTCGCGCTCACGCAGATCTATTCGAACGCCGAAACGGTTTCGAGCCTGCCCGATGCAATGATGTTCCTGGGTAACACATTCCGGGTCGGGCCGGCCGAGGTGACCTACGGCACCGTCCTTGCGCTCCTCATGTACCTCATCACCTGGTTCGTGCTGCGCAACACCGTGCCGGGCCGTCATCTCTATGCGCTGGGCAATAACCCGGAAGCCGCGCGGCTGATGGGCCTGTCCTCACAACGCATTCTGATCGCCGTCTACTCGATTGCCGGCCTCATCTATGGAATCGCCGCGCTGCTGCTCGTTTCCAGAACGGGGGTGGGCGATCCGCAAGCCGGCCAGACGGAAAACCTCGACAGCATCACAGCGGTGGTGCTCGGTGGCACCAGCCTCTTCGGCGGGCGCGGCTCGATCGTCGGCACGCTGCTGGGCGCGCTGATCGTCGGCGTGTTTCGCAATGGCCTCACGCTGATGGGTGTGTCGTCGGTCTACCAGGTGCTGATCACCGGCATCCTCGTGATTCTCGCCGTCGCCGCCGATAAGCTTTCGCATCGTCGCGCCTGAAGCGCCCTCACTCATCGCAGGTAACGCCATGTCGACATCCTCTACCCGTCCCGCCACTCCCGTGCTCGAGGCCCGGGGTCTCGTCAAGCGCTACGGCCAGGTCACCGCGCTCGACGGTTGCGATTTCGAAGTGATGCCCGGTGAAATACTCGCCGTCATCGGCGATAACGGTGCGGGCAAGTCTTCGCTGATCAAAGCGCTTTCGGGCGCGACTGTGCCCGACGAGGGCGAAATCCTGCTCGACGGCAAGCCGGTGCACTTCCGCAGCCCGCTCGACGCGCGCGAGAACGGCATCGAAACCGTTTATCAGGAACTCGCCGTCGCGCCGGCGATGACGATCGCCGAAAACCTCTTCCTCGGTCGCGAACGTCGCATGCCCGGCTGGCGCGGTTCGCTGCTGAAAATGATCGACAAGCGCCGCATGCTCGACGAAGCGACGGCCCATCTGAAGGACTTACAGATCGGCATCCGCTCGATGCGGCAGCCCGTCGAAACGCTCTCCGGCGGCCAGCGCCAGGGCGTCGCCGTTGCGCGAAGCGCCGCGTTCGCGCGCCATGTCGTGATCATGGATGAGCCGACCGCCGCGCTCGGCGTGAAGGAAGGCAACATGGTGCTCGAGCTCATTCGGCGCGTGCGCGATCGCGGGCTGCCCGTGATCCTGATCAGCCACAACATGCCGCATGTCTTCGAGGTCGCCGATCGGATCCATATCCAGCGACTCGGCCGGCGTGCCGCGCTCGTCAAGACGAAGGACATTCATATGTCCGAGGCGGTTGCGATCATGACGGGAGCCAAAGAAGCCGATGTCAAGGCGATAGCGTGAACCCCGCATCGAGACGCGCCACGCGTTGCCCGAGTACGAGCGAAGCGGCGCCAGCATGGATATTATGACCATGAACGAACGCTCGCAGTCGCAAGGCACGCGCCCCGTTGGATCGAACCAGGTCGGCATGCGGCAGTTCAACGAGCGCATCGTGCTGCAGGCGCTCCGGCTGCATGGTCCGTTGCCGAAGGCTGACGTTGCGCGGCTCACGCGGCTCAGCATGCAGACGGCGTCGATGATCGTCGAAAGGCTCATCGACGACGGGCTGCTCGAAAAGCAGGCGCGTTTGCGAGGGCGCATCGGGCAGCCCTCGGTGCCGATCGCGCTACGGCCCGACGGTGCCTATACGATCGGCGTCAAGGTCGGTCGGCGCAGCCTCGATGTGCTGATGATGGACTTCGTCGGCCGCGTCCGCAGCCGCGACGTGCTCGAATACGATTACCCGGACCCGGATGTGCTCTTTCCCGCGCTCGAGCAAAAGCTCGCGCGCGCGACGGCCGCGCTCGGCGAAGACGCCGCCAAGATCGTTGGCGTCGGCGTGGCCGCACCCCTGTGGCTGGGCGGATGGCGCGAGTTTCTGGGTGCACCGCCTAACGCGCTCGAAAGCTGGAACGCGATCGACATCCGCGCGCGCATTGCCGCGATGACGGGCTTGCCGGTCGAGTTCGCCAAGGATACGACGGCTGCCTGCGCTGCCGAGTTGGTCATGGGTCAGGGCCGCAATATCCGCACGTTCCTTTATCTGTTCGTCGGCACGTTCATCGGCGGCGGCCTCGTCATCGACGGGCGGCTGCACGGCGGGCCGCACGGCAACGCCGGCGCCGTCGGCTCTATTCCGCTGCCTGCGGACAACGGCCGCACGCCAAGACAACTGCTGCATGCGGCATCGGGCTTCGTGCTCGAGCAGCGCATGAGCGCGGCCGGCGCGCCCGCCGCCGCGGCACATGATCATCGCGCATTCGATGCGCAGCTATGGCCCGTGACCGAACAATGGCTAGACGAAGCCTGCACGGCCATCGCTTCGACGGTGGCCACGTCCACGGCTTTGCTCGACCTGGAAGCCGTCGTCATCGACGGCGAGATCGACCGGCAGCTCGCGCGTGAAATGATTCGCCGAACTCAGCGTGAGCTCGACCGCATCGAATGGGAAGGGATGGTGCGGCCGCAATTGCTCGAAGGAACGATCGGCGCCGATGCACGCGCGATGGGCGGCGCGATTTTGCCGCTCTATGCGCATTTCGCGCCGATGCATGAGTTGTTCTTGAAGCCGGAAGGCGAATAGCCCGGTCCGTTAAACCACGCGCCAGTGTTTCCATCGGTCGCCGAGCGGTCCGCCGAGCAATGCCGCGCGCGTCGAAAAAACGCCGCCCGCACCACGAACGATGCGGGCGGCATAAGACGCCAGAACGGCCGGCGTCAATTACTGCTGGGCAACTTGCTGCTTCGTCGCGTTCGCGGCCTGGCCAACATCATCCCACCCGCCGCCGAGCGCGCGAATGAGCGTCACCGTGGAAACGGCCTGCGCGCCCGCCAACTGGCTCGCCTGCCTCTGCGCCGTCAGCACCGAACGTTCGCTGTCGAGCACATTGAGAAAGTCCACCTGCCCCTCGCGGTACTGCGTTTGCGACAAGTGCTCGGCGCGCTGCGCCGCGACAACCGCATCGTTCTGCGCGCGGATCTGATCGTCGAGCAAGCGCAGATCGGAGAGACTGTCCTCGACCTCGCGGAACGCCGTCAGCACCTGCGAGCGATAGTTCGCGACATCCTCGTCGAATTGCGCGCGAGCCTGCGCGAGCTGCGCTTTGCGGCGGCCGCCGTCGAAAATCGGGAGCGTCAGCGCCGTGCCCGCGAACGGTCCGAGCAGGAACGAACGGCTCGACCACATGAAAAGATCGCCCAGCGTGGCGGACTCGTAGCCGAATGCGCCCGTGATATCGAGCTTCGGGAAGAACGCCGACTTCGCCAGCCCGACACGCGCGTTCGCGGCAGCCATCGCACGCTCGGCGGCCGCGATGTCGGGACGCCGTTCGAGCAGCGCCGAAGGCAGTCCCGGCGGCACACGTGCGGTGACGGGCACGAGCGGCTGTTGCGCGAAGTTGAACGCCGCGGGCGTCTTGCCCAGCAAAATAGCGAGGCTATGCTCCGTAGCCGCGCGCTGACGCTCCACCCCGACCGCTTCGGCGCGCGTCGTCGCGAGGTCGTTCTTTGCTTGCGAGAGATCGAGCTCGCTCACTTCGCCTTCGTCGAACCGATGTTGAGTGAGCTTGACGCCCTCCTCGCGCAGCGAGATGGTCTTGCTGTAGAGATCGCGCTCCGTGTCGAGCTCGCGCAGCTGAAAGTATGTCGACGCCACGTCCGCCTGCAGCGCGAGCTGGACTGAACGATAGAGCGCTTCGCTTTGCTGCGAGTCGGCGCGCGCGGCCGATACGTTCGAGCCCACTCGGCCGAACAAATCCGCCTCGTAGGAGACGGTCGTTTGCGCGCGCCAAAGCGTCGCCGTCGGCATCTTCGTGTTTTGCGGAAGGAACTGGGAGGCCGGCGACAAGTGCTCGCGCGTCGGCCCGAAGCCCGCGTCGATCTCGGGGAACCAGGCCGAGCGCGCCGCGGCGAGCGCTGCGCGCGACTGCCGCACGCGCGCAGCGGCCGCTTTCAGATCCTGATTCGCGGCGAGCGCTTCATCCTCGAGCTGATTGAGTGTGGCATCACCGAAGATCGTCCACCATTGCCCGCGCGGCGCCGCATCGGAAGGCTGAGCCGGCTTCCATGCGCCCGGCACGGCCGCCGGGCCGGCTTCCTTGAATGCGGTCGGCACGTCGATCTGCGGCCGCTGATAAGTCGGCTCGAGCGAGCACCCGGTCGCGATCAGCGCGAGGAGGAAACTCCCCGCTAGCGCGCGTAGACCTGCCCCCGTCGCGCCGATGACCGTTTCATGTCGTTTCATTTTTTCTCCCAACCTTATGCGTCCGAGACGGACATCGCACGGACTTCGTTCTCGGAGTCTGCTTTCGAATCCTTGCCTGCCACGTGGATCTTGCCGCCCGCGAGCGTACGCAGGACCACGTAGAAGACTGGCGTCAACATCAGCCCGAAAAGCGTGACGCCGAGCATGCCGAAGAAGACGGCGATGCCCATTGCATGCCGCATCTCGGAGCCGGCTCCCGACGAAAGCACGAGCGGCACGACGCCCATGATGAAGGCGATCGAGGTCATCAGGATCGGACGCAGACGCAGGCGGCTTGCCTCGATCGCCGCCGCAAGCGGCGTGCGGCCGTCATGTTCGAGCTCGCGCGCGAACTCGACGATGAGAATCGCGTTCTTCGAGGCAAGTCCCACGAGCACCATCAGCCCGATCTGCGTAAAGATGTTGTTGTCCCCACGCAGCAGCCAGACCCCCGCGAGCGCGGACAGCACGCTCATCGGCACGATCAGGATGACGGCGAGCGGCAGAGTGAGGCTCTCATAGAGCGCCGCCAGCACGAGGAAAACAAGCAGCACGCTGATCGGGAAGACCCAAACCGCCGAGTTGCCGGCCAACACTTGCTGATAGGTCAGATCGGTCCATTCGAACTTCACGCCGCGCGGCAGCGTCTGAGCAGCAATACGCTCGATCGCAGCTTGCGCCTGTCCCGACGAATAGCCTGGCGCGGGACCTCCGTTGATGTCGGCAGCCGTGAAGCCGTTATAGCGGACGACCATCTCGGGACCAAACGTCGGAGACACCGTGACGAGGGAAGAGAGCGGCACCATCTCGCCCGAAGCCGTGCGCGTCTTCAGCTGCAAAATGTCGTCCGGATGCGCGCGGAACGGCGCATCGGCTTGCACGCGCACCTGATAAACGCGGCCGAAGCGGTTGAAGTCGTTCACATAGAGCGAGCCGAGATAGACCTGCATCGTGTCGAACACTTCGGTCACCGGAATCCCGAGCTGCTTGGCCTTCACGCGATCGAGATCGACGTTGAGCTGCGGCACGTTGATCTGATAGTTCGTAAAGAGCGGGCCAAGCTCGGGAGCGCTATGCGCGCGCTTCACGAATTCCTGGGTGACCTTGTCGAGCTCGGTATAGCCGAGTGCGCCGCGATCCTCGATCTGCAGCTTGAAGCCGCCCAGCGTGCCGAGCCCAAGCACGGGAGGTGGCGGAAACACCGCGACGAACGCCTCCTTGATCCCCGCGTACTTCTGGTTCAGCGCCCCGGCGATCGCGCCGGCCGACAGGCTGCGCGAGCCGCGCTCCTTGAACGGCTTCAGCGAGACGAAGACGATGCCCGCGCTCGAGCTGTTGGTAAAGCCGTTCACGGACAAGCCCGGGAACGCCACCGCGTGCTCCACGCCCGGCTGCTTCATTGCGATGTCGCCCATCTCGCGGATCACCTGCTCGGTGCGATCGAGCGTCGCGCCGTTCGGCAGCTGCGCGAACGCGACGAGATACTCTTTATCCTGCGCCGGCACGAAACCGCCCGGCACGATGCGCGTCACGAGCACCGTCGCGCCGACGAGTACGGCATAGAGGACGAGCATCGCCGATTTGTGGCCGAGCACACCCTTCACGCCGCGTCCGTAGGCAACCGAGCCGCTCCTGAAGACCTTGTTGAACGCCCTGAAGAAGCCGCCGAAGACGCGGTTCATGACGCGCGTGAGCCAGTCTTCGGGCGCGTCGTGGCTGCGCAGCAAGAGCGCGCAAAGCGCCGGCGAAAGCGTCAGTGAATTGAACGCGGAGATGACCGTCGAGATCGCGATCGTCATCGCGAACTGCTTGTAAAACTGCCCTGTGAGTCCGCTCATGAATGCAAGCGGAACGAAGACAGCGACGAGCGTCAATGCAATGGCGATGATGGGCCCGCTCACCTCGCGCATCGCCCGATAGGTCGCAGCGCGTGCGCTGAGCCCCTCGGCAATGTTTCGCTCGACGTTTTCCACCACGACGATCGCATCGTCGACGACGATCCCGATCGCTAGCACCATGCCGAACAGCGACAGTGCGTTGATCGAGAATCCAAACGCGAGCAGCAGCGAGAATGTCCCCACGATCGACACCGGCACGGCGACGAGCGGAATGATCGAAGCGCGCCACGTCTGCAGGAAGACG
>CAYPWK010000223.1:0-9452 GCA_964414365.1 uncultured Burkholderia sp. | reverse complement strand
TCAACTTGTCGAGCAAGCTATACCACGCGACCCCCGCCGCGATGTAGAAACGCTGGAGCCCGTGCAGGGGAATCGGCGTCATCGGCGATTGAGGATACGGAAACGCGTTGCCACTACCCGCCAGCCGCGCCGCGATATGCTGCCCAAGGCTGGTACAGAGCGCGATGCCCCGCCCATTACAGCCAAGCGCCATCGTCACGCCCGGCGCCGGCTCGTGAATGTGCGGCATGAAATCCCGAGTGATGGCAATTCGCCCGGCCCAGCGATATTCGTAATCAAGCGGCCCCAACTGCGGAAACAGCAATTCCAGCGAGCGTTCAAGGTGCGCGAAGTCTTGTGGACCACGCGGCTCGGCGAAGAAGCCGCGTCCCCCCATCAGCAAGCGGCCCGCCGCATCTTTGCGGAAATACAGCAGCAGCCGCTGTGAAGTCGAAGCGGTTTCACCGCGGGCCAGGATCGCTTGCGCATTCGCTGCGACGAGCGGTCGCGTGGCGACGATAAAGCTATTGGCGCTTAGCACTGTCTGCGCCAACCCCGGCCACAACGGGCCCGTGTAGCCGTTGGTGGCGATTACCACGCGCTCGGCACGTACCTCGTTTCCCGTGCTAGTGGTCGCAACCCAACGCGCGCCTTGCCGCTCGAGCTTGGTCACGGTTGTCTGGGCATGCACGGCGCCTCCTGCCTTTTGCACCGCCCGCACAAGCCCGCGTGCATACGCCAGCGGCTGTATGGCGCCGGCGCGGCCATCGAGCCAGCCGCCTGCAAAGGCCTCGGTGCCGACACGTTGCGCCACGGCGGCCCGGTCCAGCAACTCTACCCGCACGCCGCGCCGTTCCCACTGCCGCGCCCGCGCATGCATGGCCGGCACGCTCTTCTCCGAATATGACAATTGCAGCCAGCCGGCGCGCACCGGCTGACAGTCGATAGCATGCCGGTCGATCAGATCGAACACGAGATCGGCCGAACGCGATACCGCATCAATCAATGGTTCGGCACGCTCGGCGCCCAACATGCGGACGAGATCGTCCGGATCGTGCTTTAGCGTCGGGTTGACTTGTCCGCCGTTGCGGCCCGACGCGCCCCAGCCGGGTTCATTGGCCTCCAGCACGGTCACACGGGCACCACGGTCGGCGAGGTGCAGCGCAGTCGAGAGCCCCGTGTAGCCGCCACCGATGACGAGCACGTCTGTGGCGATCGAGTCCAGCAATGGGGAGGAGGGCGGCGCGGCGGGCGCCGTCGCTGCCCACAGCGAGGGCGGCAGCGGCTCGCCCCTCTGCGCCACGTCAATTCGCGGCACCGTCATAGGGCTGGATCTCTCGTTGCCGCGTCAGCGGGTTTGTGCAGCACGCGGCGCAGGAAGTCCTGAGTACGCGGCTGGCGCGGTGCGCCTAAGACCTGAGCCGCCGGGCCTGCCTCGACGATGGTGCCGCTATGGAGGAAGCAGACCCGATCGGCCACCTCGCGCGCAAAGCCCATCTCGTGCGTCACCACGATCATCGTCATGCCTTCGCGAGCGAGCCTGCGCATGACTTCCAGCACATCGCCAACGAGCTCCGGATCCAATGCGGAAGTTGGCTCATCGAACAGCATCGCCTCGGGTTCCATCGCCAGCGCGCGTGCAATCGCCACGCGTTGCTGCTGACCGCCGGAGAGTTGATTGGGGTAAGCCTGCGCCTTGACGGCGAGGCCCACTTTGTCGAGCAACGCCATCGCCTTGGCGCGGGCAGCGTCCGGGCGCTCGCCCTTCACGTAGACAGGACCTTCCATCACGTTCTCGAGCACGGTACGGTGAGGAAACAGATTGAACCGCTGGAAGACCATACCCATGCGGCTTCGCAGGACATGAATCGTCTTGCTGGTGCGATCGACGCGTTCGCCGAAGGCCAGGATTTCGCCCCCGTCGTAGGACTCGAGCCCGTTGATGCACCGGAGGACAGTGGACTTACCCGAGCCTGATGGGCCAATCAGGCACACCACCTCGCCTTTGGCCACCTCGAGGCTCACACCGCGCAGCACGTGGTGGTCACCGAAGTGTTTATGCAGGTCGCGTATCTCGATCATCGGTGGCTCCTGCCCGTCCCCATGCGGCGTTCCAGCCGCCGGAGGCAATAAACGAGCGGTAAGCTCATCAGCAAGTACAGCAGCGCGACGAGCGTGTAGACGGTCATGTTCTGGAAAGTCGATGATGCGATCAGCTGTCCGGCGCGCGTCATTTCCGCCACGGTGATAGTCGACACAAGCGATGAATCCTTGAGCACCATCACCAGCGTGTTGCCATAGGGCGGTAAGGCGATACGGAAGGCCTGCGGCAGGATCACCCGGCGCATGATGAGCGCACCGCGCATGCCCATCGCCTGCGCGGCTTCACGCTGGCCAGAATCTACGGCCTCGATACCCGCACGGAAGTTCTCGGCCTGGTACGCGGAGTATGCAATGCCCAGTCCGATGACGCCCGCCTGCATCGCGCTCAGCTGGATCCCGATGTCGGGCAGTACGAAGTAAATGTAGAAGAGCTGCACGATGATCGGCAGCCCCCGGATGATGTTGACGATGCTCGCGCCCGCTGCTGAGACCGCACGCACCGGCGAAAGCCGCATCAGCGCGAGCGCGAGGCCGATCAAGCTGCTCAGCAGGAACGACAAGACGGTCACCTGCACCGTGACCACCGCTCCCTTTAGCAGAATCGGCAGGAAATCTTGCGCTTGCTGGAGGAACGCTACTGCGCTCATGGCAGATCAAATGCCCCATTTCTGAACGATTGCCGACAGTGTGCCGTCGCCCTTGATTTTCGCGATGGCCTTGTTGATGCGGCTCAGCAGTTCGGCATCGCCCTTGCGCACCACGAGGCATACATCGCCCACGTTCACGGGCTTGTAGCTGCCAACGAGCTTCACGCCATGCAGCGTATTCTGGCGGATCTGATAAGCGATGATGGGTTGATCACCCAGGCCAGCCTTGATGCGCCCAAGCGCCAAGTCGCGCGTCATATCGGCGATCGAATCGTAGCTGCGCACTTCCTTGAAGATGCCTTTCTTGTTGAGCATGTCGAGGAATACCGTTCCGACCTGGGCACCCACCACTTCGCCCTTCAAGTCGTCGAGCGAGCTGTAGGCCTTGGCGTCGTCGGCTTTGACCAGCAAGCCTTCTCCGTACGAGTAAACCGGATCCGAAAAGTCCACCACTTGGGCGCGCGCCGGCGTCTTGAGCATGGCCGCCGAGATGATGTCGATCTTGTTGGAGGTCAGGGACGGAATGAGCGCCGAAAACACCGTTTGCTGCACATTGACGTTGAAGCCTCCCGCCTTGCCTACTGCGCCGACAGTGTCGACCATCATCCCTTGGATCGAATTGGTCTTTACATCGAGAAACGTGAACGGCACGCCGGTCGCAGTGGCGCCGACGTTGTAGGTGGGCGTGCCACCCTGCGCCCACGCAACGATTGCGGTGCCGAGCAGGCAGACAGCCAATGCAGCGCGGCGCGAAAAAGAGACGAGGGACATCCGGCACCTCCTGAGGAGAAGAGAAGTAACGCAGCGAGGACCCATCATCGATGCTACAAAATCGCTATGCCATCATGGAAAACCATATATCGACGCGGCCGAATCGATATGCGATTCTCGACGGCAACTGAAGCCGGAACAATCTGGAGCTGCCGCCCCCTGCCATGGCCGAAACCGACGACGTCCCCAATCTGCTGTTCAATCAGTCTTTGGAAAAAGGGCTGGCCGTTCTGAGTGCCTTTGACGCACAGCGCCGCACGATGACCATTGCCGAGGTGGCCGCCGCAGCAGGCATCAATAAAAGCTCGGCGCAGCGGATGGTTTTCACGCTCGAGCAGCTGGGCTATCTGCGCAAACATCCGCAAACGCGCCGCTATCAGCTCACACCCGCAGTCATGAAGATCGGCTTCAACTATCTGGCCGCTGACACGCTCATCGACGTGGCCAATCCCTTTTTGGCGGAACTGACCAAGCTGACCACGGAAACTTCGTGTCTGACCGAGCCGGATCAAGGCGAGATGGTGTATGTGGCCCGCTTTGTGAGCGCGCAGTTTGTGCCGGTGCATATGCCGATCGGCAGCCGTATCCCGATGTATTGCACAGCGTCCGGACGCGCGTACCTTTCCGCGCTGGCCGAGCCCGAAGCACGCGCAATCGTCGAAGCGTCCGATCGGGTTGCCCACACCAAACATACCCGTACGGAAGTGGCGGGCATCATGGAGGCGCTGCGCGAGGCGCGCCAACGCGGCTATGCCACCAATCGTGAAGAACTCTTCCTCGGTGACATGACCATCGCCGCGCCGATCGTGAGTGCCAATGGTCGTCCGTTAGGCGCCGTTCACCTGGTGGCGCCGACGGGTCGCTGGAGTCTCGAAGATATGGAAGCCAAGCTTGGCCCGCCACTGTTGCAGTGCGCGCGAGCGATCAGCTCGTCGGTGCGGGCCTTGGGCTAGCGCGGCCTCTAATGCGGAACCTTCACCACCCCATGCTTCACTCTTATCGCATTCGCGCCCGGATCTTGCACGATGGGCGGCAAGTTCGAGACGGTAAGCGCAGGCGCGGCGCCGGGCATGCCGCCGCGCGGCACCGTTCGGATCACTTGCGATGGCGGCAGCGGCGTGCCGTTTTTGAGGTGGCTCCACATCAGGTTGAGCGCCTGCAGGTTGTAGTAGTGGACCGGCACGAATCGCGTGTCGAAGCCTGCCACGCCGAGAAACGCGTCGAAGTGTTGGCCGTTCGTCACCTCGATCAGCGACAGCTCGCTACGCCGCCCTTCGACCACGCTGTTCGCCGCGAGATACGCGCGCGAAGCATGGTTGATCGGCACGAGCGCGTCGCTGCGACCTTGGACGATGAGCGCCGGCTTACCATGCAGATTCGCGCGCACGCGGATCGCATCGACGCTCGCCACCATGCGCGGATCGCGGTTGGTCCAGAGCGCGCGCAGGCAGGCCGCGCCCACGAAGCTTGCATCGGGCGTCGCAAGACGATGGTCGGCGCCTCCCGGCGGCGTTTCGTTGTAGACGAGGCTGATGCCGTTGGTCGGCGGCACACCGTTGCCTAGTCCGAAGATGGTCGGCATCGGCGAAACCGCCGGCGTGACGCCGGCGGCGCCCGTGGCGGCATTCGTCGTCCCGAAGCTGAATCCGCAGAGGTTGTCGGTGACGCTCGATCTCGTATACGCATTGGCGTATGTGACCGCTACCGCCGGCACCGCTTGCGAGTCCCACATTGGCGCATGCAGCACGTCGGAGTCGACTTCATAGCCCGCTTCATGCAATTGCGCGAGCGCATCGTTCGCCTGGCTTTGCGTGTCCGAGCCGCTCACCATCCCGGCCGCCGCAAGCGATGCGCAGCGGGCCTCGCGGATCGCCGTCGTCTTCGCGAGGGGTAGTGCCGTCAGGTACGGTGCGCCGGCGGCGGCCTGCGCGAGTGCCGCGCAAGGTTGCAGCAGATTTGCGAGCGTCGTGTAGTCGGCGAGCGGCTTACCGACGGCGAAGATGCGCTGGCCGCCTTCGAAGACTTCCGCATCGCGCGGCATCCGCACGTTGACCTGAGGTTCTCCTACGACGACCGCGGTGATCCAGCCTCGCCGGTCCTGCTCGGCGGCTTCGAGTGACGCGCCGCCTCCGTTGCTGACCGACGCCGCAATCGTCGTTATCCGGCCGGGACGATAAAGCACACTATGCTCCGAGGACCCGCCGATGACGGGGCCGAACTGCTGGTTCAGTACCCAGTACGCGAACTTGATGGCCTCGAGCGTATCTTTGCCCCAATCCTGCTCGGGGTTTTGCTGCGAATGCGCGTGCTTGAACGCGTAGCGGTTCGGAAACATCTGGTTGTAGGTGGCAAGGGCGCCGCTCGCGACGTCGGCGGTGAAGAGGCTATCGCGTCCGGCCGTGGCCGCGTCCTCGATCTCGCCATCGATCAGCGTGACGAGACCGGTCCTGAGCTCTTCGGCGCCGTTGCCCGTTCCCTTGTCGGTATAGGCGACCGCGCAGCCGCGCTTGAGTCCCCATTCGCCCGCCGCCGAGATGGCGCCGTACACGCCGCGCGAGCCCGACGACGTCGCCGTGACGATGCAGGCGTTCGCGGGATCGAAGCTGACCGGAACCTGAACGAGCAGGCTCACGTTCCGCCGGCCCGTGCCGTCGTCGGCATAGGCGAGGTATTCGGTGCCGGCGATCTTTCCTTCGCCGAGCGTATCGTTGCCGTTCAAGTCGACATTGGGCCCCCAGAAACGGCCATAGCCGCCCTTCGCCGTGATGTCGACGATCGCGCGGTAGTTCGACCAGATCGCGAGCCGGCGCAACTCGGCGGCAGTCGGATGGGCGGGATCGGCGATCGGCGGTTGCGGGCCGGCAAGCCCGGTCTTGCCCAGGCCCGCGGTGAGCAGATCGTCGCTGATGCCGTCGTAGGTCTTCGTTCTCAGACTGGTCGCGACGATGAACGAGGGGAGGGTGTTCACCGCTGGGCCGTCTCGGTCGTCGTCGGCGCTCCACGCGCGCGACATCATGGTGCCGCTGGCGATCGCGGCACTCATTAGCACCGCGGCAGTGCGGATTGCGACGGGAAGGTCTCTCATGCCTGTCTCCTGATGTGTTTGTAGAAATTCGCAGCACCTATCAGTCTGGAACAAATAGTAGTCGGCATCTCTCGTTTTGGCGGTACACGATGGATAGGTGTCCGAAACATCTGTTTTGGCCCTTCCGCATCCATTCCGATAACCAAAACCTTATCGATAGCCAAAGAAATATTGACTGTCCAAGTTGGTGCATCGCCCGTACTCTCGCCTGACTAGCCCGGCCAGCCCGGCCTTCGACCACTGACGAGCGATGCCGATGAGAAACGGAGCAGCAGCGAACTCAAAGCGCTTTTTGTCGTCCCTGGGCGCACTGTTTGGGATTGCGTTCACCGGTTGGGTGGCGCACCTCGCACTCGGTGAGACGATCGATGTACCGCTACTCGTCGCGCCGATGGGCGCATCGGCGGTACTGCTCTTCGCGGTACCCGAGAGCCCGCTCGCCCAGCCCTGGTCGATCATGGGCGGCAACGTCGTGTCCGCCTTGCTCGGCGTACTTTGCGCTCAGCTGATCAGGACGCCGGTCTTTGCGGCGGCGACCGCCGTGGCGCTCGCAATCAGCGCGATGCTCGCGTTGCGCTGCGTACATCCGCCTTCAGGCGCCGTGGCGCTCACGGCAGTGCTGGGCGGACCCAACATTCATGAGCTCGGCTTTCGATTCGTGGCCATGCCCATCGCGCTTCAGTCGGGGGCCCTGCTGGCGGCAGCGTTGTTGTTTCATCGGTTAACCGGACACCGCTATCCGCGCATCCACGACGCCGATTCCGCAGGTGTGGCTCACACGCTGCGACGCTTCTTTTCGCGGGCACGCGGGCGCGATGACGACGAAGGCAGATTCATCGACGATCCTGAATCTACATAATAAAAAACTTTAACTTTTCCTAATGGATCGCGCCGCGCACTATGCGGCGTATGCGACGCGAACAGATCATGCGCGCCGACAGCGCGCGAATCGTTCTGCGATCGCCTGCCGACTACCGGCGCTATCGGGCCGAGCTGACCGACTAGATTTCTTGACTCGATCAAAGGGAAACGACAATGAAGATCTGCGTTTATGGCGCCGGTGCGATCGGCGCATATATGGGTGCCCAGCTCGCGCTGGCCGGCGCCGACGTCAGTTTTATCGCACGCGGCGCGCATCTGGCCGCCATGCAGAAAAACGGCGTCCGTTTGCTGGAGGAGGGCGCCGAGCGCCTCGTCAACGTCAAGTGCACGTCGGACCCGCGCGAGCTCGGTCCGCAGGACTACTTGATCATCGCGCTCAAGGCGCATTCGGTGCCCGGCGTCGTCGACGCGATGCAGCCGCTGCTCGGCCCGCAAACGGCGATCGTGACGGCCGTCAACGGCATCCCCTATTGGTACTTCTATCGTCACGGCGGTGCTTTTGCCGGTACCCAGCTCGAAAGCGTCGATCCCGGCGGCAAGCAATGGAATGCGCTCGGGCCCGAGCGCGCGATCGGTTGCGTCCTCTATCCGGCCGCCGAAATCGTCGAGCCCGGCGTCATTCGCCATGTGTACGGCAAGAAGTTTCCGATCGGCGAGCCGAGCGGCGAACGAACCGAGCGCATTATGAAGCTGCACGAGATCATGACCACGGCCGGCTTCGACGCGCCGATCCGCGAGGACATTCGCGACGAGATCTGGCTGAAGCTTTGGGGCAACCTCTGCTTCAACCCAATCAGCGCGCTCACGCATGCGACGCTCGACGTGATCACGAGTAACGCGGGTACGCGCGCCGTTTCGCGGACGATGATGCTTGAAGCCAAGGCCATTGCCGATCGGTTTGGCGTGCACTTTCGTGTCGACGTCGAAAGGCGCATCGATGGGGCAGGCGCGGTCGGCGCGCATAAGACTTCCATGCTGCAGGACCTCGAGCACGGCCGGCCGATGGAGATCGATCCATTGCTGACGGTCGTGCAGGAAATGGGACGACTCGTCGGGCAAGCCACGCCGACCATCGACACTGTTCTTGCATTGATCAAGCTCAGGGAGCAGACGGCGCAACAGGAGCTCGACAGCTCGGGCGCCCCCGGCCAGAGCGCCGAGAAGGTGGCGGCGGTCAGCGCAGCCTAGCAGCAACATCCACATCAGCGACCTCGAACGGCTCGCCTGGCGCAGCCGTCCGTCCTGCTTTTTTCTCCTTCCTTCCGAACGCCGCGCCCGCACGCGATTGCCGGGCGCGGTATCCTTTTGTTTTTGAGCCGAGAAGTCACCTGAGTGCACCCCCGGAGAGTGTTCGTCGTCAAAAAGCAACGCGCCCGTCGTATCCGTGAAATATCACATACAAAATATTGACGATTGCCGCAACGCACCATATCATGACGTCATCCCAGTGATACCTATCCGGAGTGAACAAATGGATCTTCTTACATTGGCATGGGTTGCCATAGCCGCGGTCGGCCTTGGGTCCGCCGCAACGTACTTCATGGCGAAATGGATGCCGGCGCCGGTTGCGAGGAAGGCGGCGGAATACGGTCGTTTCGCCGGTCTTGGTGAAGCTGAAGGGCCGGCCGCGTCGCAAAACCGGCGGCCGCAGCGTGAGGGATTGAATGTCGTCAGAACTGCTAGCTAACAAGAACGCGGCTGCGCCGCTCACGCTGTCGCTCAAATCGCTGGGCCCGAGCGCAAGCTTGCGCGATCAGGCTTACGCGATGTTGCGCAAAGCGATCGCCGATGCCGACATCTATGCGACACGCGAGCCCGTGCGTCTCGACGAGCGGCTGTTGAGCGAGACGCTCGGCGTGAGCCGCACGCCGGTCCGCGAGGCGATGACGCTGCTCGAGCAGGAGGGGTTCCTGCGCACGGTGCCGCGGCGTGGAATCTACATCGTGCGCAAGAGCAAGCGCGAAATTGTCGAGATGATCCAGATG
>CAYPWK010000222.1:8814-9474 GCA_964414365.1 uncultured Burkholderia sp. | reverse complement strand
TTGGCGATCTCGTGATCGGCGATGTACTTGTTCATCACGCGCGTCATCGCCGCACGCAAGCCCGTGAGGTGCGTACCGCCGTCGCGCTGCGGAATATTGTTCGTGAAGCAGAGCACGCTCTCGTTGTAGCTGTCGTTCCACTGCATCGCGACTTCCACGCCCACGCTGTCCTTCTCGCCGGTGATATGGAAGATCGTCGGATGCAGCACTTGCTTCGACTTGTTGATGTACTCGACGAAGCCCTTCACGCCGCCACCAAACGCGAAATCGTCTTCCTTGCCCGAACGCTGATCGGTCAAGCGAATCCGCACGCCGTTGTTGAGGAACGAAAGCTCGCGGATACGCTTCGCCAAAATATCGTAGTGATACTCGACCGAACCGAAGATCGTCTCGTCGGCCATGAAGTGCACTTCGGTGCCGCGATTCTCCGTTTCGCTGACGAACTGCATCGGCGAAACCTGCTCGCCGTCCATTTCCTCGATCAAGCGGTTTTGCGGCACGCCACGGTGAAATTCCATGAAGTACTTTTTGCCGTCGCGGCGCACGATCAAGCGCAGCCAGCGCGACAGCGCGTTCACGCACGATACGCCCACCCCGTGCAGGCCGCCCGATACCTTGTAGCTGTTCTGATCGAACTTGCCGCCGGCATGCAGCTCGGTC
>CAYPWK010000222.1:0-8804 GCA_964414365.1 uncultured Burkholderia sp. | reverse complement strand
ACGATCTCGGCGGCGCTGCGCTTCGGATCGTGCTTATCGTCGCGCTTGATGCCCGTCGGAATACCGCGGCCGTTGTCGGCCACGGAGATCGAGTTATCCGCGTGAATGATCACTTGGATGTCGTCACAATAGCCCGCCAGGGCTTCGTCGATCGAGTTGTCCAAAACCTCGAAAACGAGGTGATGCAAACCGGTGCCGTCCGACGTGTCGCCGATGTACATCCCGGGGCGCTTGCGCACCGCCTCCAGACCCTCGAGGATCTGGATTGACGAGGCGCCATAGCTGTTGTCGGGTTGCGTATTGTGCTGTTCACTCATGGATATCTTCCGGTTCTGCATTCACTGCGGTTGTGCCGCGCAATACGTCGAACGCCCCAAAAAATCGAGCAGCGGCACTGGATTTTTTGCGCCCCGCGACCGGGGCCGGCGCTGGGCGGAGCATTTCGCACGCCCTATAAGAAACGCCAAAGGGGCGCTGCGCCCCTTGGTTTCTTCTTGGTATCGGTAAGCGTCAGATGCGCATCGGCATGACGACGTATTTGAATTCGTCGTTCTCGGGAATCGTGATCAACGCGCTCGAGCTGGCGTCGCCGACGCTCACTTGCAGCATGTCCACCTTCAGATTCGCGAGCACGTCGAGCAGATACGTGACGTTAAAGCCCATGTCGATCACATCGCCCTGGTAGGCAATTTCCAGTTCTTCCTGCGCTTCTTCCTGATCGGCGTTCGTCGACATGATCTTGAGCTGGCCCGGCTCGATCACGCAGCGCACGCCCTTGAACTTGTCGGACGTCAGAATCGCCGCGCGCTGCAGCGAACGCTGCAATTCGTCGCGGCCGATCGCGAACGTGTTCTTGTGGGCCTTCGGAATCACGCGCTGGAAGTCGGGGAACTTGCCCTCGACCAGCTTCGAGACGAGCTCGACTTGGCCGAACGTGAACTTTACCTGCGTCGAAGCGATATCGATCTTCAGCGCATCATCGATGTCCTCGAGCAGCCGCTGCAGCTCGAGAATCGTTTTGCGCGGGATGATCACTTCCTGACGCGGGAACTCGCCGTCGATCTTCATCGACGAAAACGCGAGCCGATGGCCATCGGTCGCGACGGCCATGAGGCGCCCGCCATCGACAACGAGCAGCATTCCGTTCAGGTAGTAACGGATGTCCTGCTGCGCCATCGCGAAATGGACCATGCCGAGCAATTGACGGAACGTCTTCTGCGGCACCGAGAGGCTCGCGCCGTAATCCTTCGCCTGCGCGACGGTCGGGAACTCGTCGGCGGCGAGCGTCTGCAGCGCAAAGCGGCTCTTGCCCGACTGCACCGTCAGCCGCTTGTCGGCCAACGTAAGACTCACCTGCCCGTCGGGCATCGCGCGCAAAATGTCGAGAAGCTTGCGCGCGGCCACTGTGGTCGCGACCGATTCGCCGCCTACACCGAAATCCGCCCGCGTCGTGATCTGCAACTCGAGATCCGTCGACAAAAACGACACGTCCGCGCCGTTTTTGGTGATCAGCAGATTCGCGAGGATCGGCAACGTATGGCGGCGTTCGACAATGCCGCTCACGGTTGAAAGCGGCCTCAAGAGGTTGTCTCGTTCGGTCTTGACCAGTTGCATAGGGTTCCTTCGTTGATATCACGGCGCGCGCTCGCCGCCTCGCCCGGCAGATTCGTCGACAAAACCGCCGACTCCCCGCATCTTTCCGCGCTTTTTCCTTCCGCCCTGCACTTTCTCCCGCCCGCGCAGCCAGGGCGGCCAGACCACTATTGTGCCTGAAAAAGAAACGAATTCCGCCAAAACGAGGGCCATTGTAGCGGCCCGCGGTTACGCGATCGCGCGCGCCCGTCAGCCCTTCAGCGTTTGTTCCAGCACGTGCAACTCGTGGTTCAGCTGAGCGTCCTTGCCGCGCTCGTCGGCGATCTTGCGCACCGCGTGCAGCACGGTGGTGTGATCGCGCCCGCCAAAGAGCTCCCCGATCTCGGGCAGGCTCTTTTGCGTCAGTTCCTTCGCGAGATACATCGCGATTTGTCGCGGCCGCGCGATATTGGCCGGACGTTTCTTCGAATACATGTCGGCCACTTTGATGTTGTAAAAGTCGGCGACGGTCTTCTGAATGTTCTCGACGGAGATTTGCCGGTTCTGCACGGTCAGCAGATCCTTCAGCGCCTCCTTCGTCAACTCGATCGAGATCTCGCGGCCATGGAACTTCGAGTACGCGAGGATCTTGCGCAGCGCCCCCTCGAGCTCGCGCACGTTCGAGCGCAAGTGCTTCGCGACGAAGAACGCGACGTCCTCCGAGAGGCTCACCCCCTCCGACTGCGCCTTGCGCATCAGGATCGCCACGCGCATCTCGAGCTCGGGCGGCTCGATCGCGACGGTCAAGCCCGAGTCGAAACGCGAAATCAATCGATCGTCGATACCCGAGATTTCCTTCGGGTACGTATCGCTCGTGATGATCACCTGCGCCTTGTTCGCGACGAGCGCCTCGAACGCATAGAAGAACTCTTCCTGCGTGCGCGATTTGCCCGAGAAAAACTGAATGTCGTCGATGAGCAGCAGGTCGAGCGAATGGTAGTAGCGCTTGAAGTCGTCGAACGCCTTGCGCTGATACGCCTTCACGACGTCCGAAACGTATTGCTCGGCATGGATGTAGCGGATTCGCGCGCCAGCCTTGTCCAGCAGCAGTTGGTTGCCGATCGCGTGGATCAGGTGCGTCTTGCCGAGCCCGACGCCGCCGTAAAGAAAAAGCGGGTTGTACGAGATGCCCGGGTTGTCCGCCACCTGGATCGCCGCCGCGCGCGCGAGCTGGTTCGCCTTGCCCGTCACGAAGTTCTCGAACGTGAGCACCGGGTTCAGCTTCGAGCGCTCGTACATCGAATCGGCCTCGGCGCCGCCCGACGCGGACGCGCCGGGGCGCCAAGTGCGCCGCGCCGCCGCGGCCTCTGTCGCATCGACGCTCGGCAGATCGATATCGGCACCATCGTCCGCCGCTCCCGCCGCGCTGCCGTTCCGGTCAGCGCCGCGCTGCTGCGCCTGGGCCGCGGCCGGTGTACCGATGCCCGCCGTTGCCGTTTCAGTCGGCAATGCCGCACCCGGGACCGGCCCGGGCGCGCGCGGCAACGGCACATTCGTGCCCGATCCGACCGCGCTCGTGCGCGTCGCCGCTTTCGGATCGAGGACGAACTGCACCTCGACCGGCGCATGCCAGAAATCGCGCGCCAGATCGGAGATGCGTCCCGAAAACTGGCTCTTGACCCAATCGAGCTTGAAGCGATTCGGCGCGGCGATCGACAGCGTGTTCGCGGCGGCGTCGAAGGCGACTGGGGCCAACGGTTTGATCCACGTCACGTACTGCTGGGGCGTCAATTCGCGCTCCAGCAGTGCGGAACAGTGTTGCCAGAATTCGTTCATCTAGGTGGCGTCGTTTTTAGTGCACGGTCACTCGCCGCCACCTTCGCGCTGACTGCGCCAAGGACCCGAACTGGTCGGACGAGCCCGCCACGAAAACCCTTTTCCGCCAGGTAGTTAGGCGCCAAGGGCTCACTCGGAGCGGCGTGCAGGATTCTTGAGACAAGGCGAGATTCTACCGCCAAAACAGCGGGGCCAGTAAGTTATCCACAGGGCCGGATCGTGCACGGCGCGCTCGCCGAACGCGCTTCGAGGCGCCGCCCGGGCGCATTCCGGCCATCCCTAAACTATTGACGACCAAGAGAAAACCAGTTTAAATAGCGGGTTCCCGCGAAAGCGAAAACGGTTTTTCGACCCCGTCGGCAGCCTCCCAGCGCCGCCTCGTGCACGAAGCGTCACGGTCATCGGCCAACATCGATGCTTGACTCCGCTGCGCGAGCGAACGCCGAGCAGCAGTCGTCTGCTGCCGGACAGTTGACGAGGCCTGTGCGCCAAGCACGCGGTCCCTCTCCAGTGAGAACGACATGAAACGTACCTACCAACCTTCCGTCACCCGCCGCAAGCGCACCCATGGCTTTCGCGTGCGCATGAAGACCGCCGGCGGCCGCAAAGTGATCAACGCTCGCCGTGCCAAGGGCCGCAAACGCCTCGCGATCTAAGCCAGAAGGCAAGGCTGGATAAGCAAACGGCGCGGCCGTCGCTCGCGGCAACGCGAGGGCCGTCGCACGCTGCCATCGGGCTCCGTCCGTTGCAAGCGCAAGCTGCCTTTCCGAAAGCCGCGAGGCTTCTAAAGACGGATGAGTTCTCATCCGTTTTTCGTTTACGCCCGTGGCGCCGAACGGCTCACTTCGTCGTCTACGCGAGGCCCACCGGCGACGACGCGCGGCTCGGGCTTGTCGTCGGCAAGAAATTCGCGCCGCGTGCGGCGACGCGCAACCTCGTGAAGCGCATCGCGCGCGAGGCCTTTCGGCTGCGCCGCGCCGAGTTCGGGGGATGGGACATCCTGCTGCGTCTGCACGCGCGCTTCGACAAGACGGCGTTTCCGAGCGCCGCGTCGCCGCCGTTGAAGACACTTTGCCGCACCGAGATCGAGGAGCTGCTCGACAAAGCGGCACGCGAAATCGCCCGCCGCGAGTCGGCGCCCGTGCCGAACGGCACCGCCCGTGAATGAATATGGGGTTTCAGGCCGCAGAATCAACGCCATGCAAACGGTACTGATCGCGTTACTGCGCTTCTACAAGGTTGCCGTAAGCCCCCTGCTCGGCAGCCGGTGCCGTTTTTATCCCTCCTGTTCCGACTACGCACGCGAAGCAATCCAGTATCATGGCGCCGCGCGAGGCACTTACCTCGCGGTGAAGCGCCTGTGTCGCTGTCATCCGTTTTCCGCGGGCGGGATCGATCTCGTTCCGCCCGCTACCGCGAAAAAGCGCTGAAGCGCCGCTCCCTCGACTTCGAGACCACGCATGGATATCAAACGCACCGTCCTATGGGCGATCTTCTTCGTGTCAGCGATCATGCTGTTCGACAACTGGCAGCGCGAGCACGGACGCCAGTCGATGTTCTTCCCGAATCCGGCGGCCACGCATACCGCGTCAGCGCCCGGTGCCTCGGGCACGGGCTCGGAGGTAGCCGCACCGGCTTCGAGCGCGGCACCGGCAACGACGGCGACAAGCACGCCCGCAACGGCACCGCAACCGGCCCCGGCGGCGCAGCTGATCCACTTCAGCACCGACGTCTACGAGGGTGAGATCGACACGCGCGGCGGCACGCTGGAAAAACTCACGCTCACGCGTAAGAGCGATCCGAAGCAAGGCGACCTCAACATCACGCTGTTCGACCATACGGCCAATCATACGTATCTGGCTCGCACGGGCTTGATCGGCGGCGACTTCCCGAATCACAACGACGTCTTTACGGCGCTGCCGGGCCCGCGCGCGCTCACCGACGACCAGAAGTCCCTCCAGATCAGCCTGGAGTCGCCCGCGAAGGGAGGCGTCAAGGTCGTCAAAACCTACACGTTCACGCGCGGGAGCTTCGTGATCGGCGTCGACACGAAGATCGAAAACGTCGGCACGGCGCCCGTCACGCCGAGCGTCTATATGGAGCTCGTGCGCGACAGCACGCCCGTGGAAACGCCGCGCTTCTCGCATACGTTCATCGGGCCGGCCGTCTATACGAACGAGCATCACTTCCAGAAGATCTCGTTCAGCGATATCGACAAGAACAAGGCCGATTTCGCAACTTCCGCCACTAACGGCTGGATCGCGATGGTCCAGCACTACTTCGCCTCGGCCTGGATTCCGAAGGAAGGCGCGAAGCGCAACATCTACGTCGAGAAAATCGATCCCACGCTCTATCGCGTCGGCGTCACGGAGCCTGTCGCGACGATCGCACCGGGGCAATCCGCCGACGTCTCGGCGCGCCTCTTCGCCGGCCCCGAGGAAGAGCGCGTGCTCGAAGGCGTGGCGCCCGGCCTCGACCTCGTGAAGGACTATGGCTGGGTCACGATCATTGCCAAGCCCCTTTTCTGGCTGCTCGAGAAGATCTATGGCTTCGTCGGCAACTGGGGTTGGGCGATCGTGCTGCTCACGCTGCTGATCAAGGCCGTATTTTTCCCGCTGTCGGCTGCGAGCTACAAGTCGATGGCGCGCATGAAGGAGATCACGCCGCGCATGCAGGCGCTCAGAGAGCGGTTCAAGAACGATCCGCAGAAGATGAACGCGGCGCTGATGGAACTCTATAAGACCGAGAAGGTGAATCCGTTCGGCGGGTGTCTGCCGATCGTGATTCAGATTCCGGTGTTCATTTCGCTTTACTGGGTGTTGCTGTCGTCCGTGGAAATGCGCGGCGCGCCATGGGTTCTCTGGATCCACGATCTGTCGCAACAAGATCCGTACTACATCCTGCCGGTGCTGATGGCCGTCTCGATGTTCGTCCAGACGAAGCTGAACCCGACGCCGCCCGATCCGGTCCAGGCCAAGATGATGATGTTCATGCCGATCGCGTTTTCGGTCATGTTCTTCTTCTTCCCGTCCGGGCTCGTGCTCTACTACGTTGTCAACAACGTGCTCTCGATCGCGCAGCAGTACTACATCACGCGGATGATGGGGACGCAGAAGAAGAGCAAGCCGGCCTGAGTTCGCTAGCAATCATTGGCGGCATCGACGCCCCGGTCATCGACTGGGGCGTTGTTTTTTAAAAGTCAGCCGTCCGATCGGTCGCCATAAAACTGCGCGACGAGTTCCTGGACCAGGTAGCGATGATGCGGCGAGAGCGCCTCGATCTTCGATGCAAGCTCGATCGTTTCCGGCGTGAGCGGATACTTCTCGTCGCGTGGCAGCGGCTTCGGCGTCGAAGCTGCGGTCGCGTTCGGCGGCGGCCCGTAATGGAGCCAATGCAGATCCACGCGCAGCCATTCCGCCAGCGTCTTCAGCTTGTCGTCAGTCGGGATCGTGCGACCCGTCAGCCATTTGTGAGCCGTTTGCGGGGAGACCGGATGATCACCGCGGTGGCGCAAGTTGAAATGCAACGCGAGCTGCGTCCCGCCCGTCACCTTTTCGGGACTGCGCAGGAGGGCGAACTTCAGGCGTTCAGAGAACGCCGATTTCTCTTCGGCGGTTGGCATCGCAAAATTGTGCAATTGAGCCAACGCAAAGGAGACAACCAGGCAGGACACCTTTAGCCTGCTCAGGAACCGGTTTAGCGGGTTCGGGCCGTCTTCGCACCGCGTTGCCGGGTTGCCCGGATCGCGGAAACCCAAGCCAGCCGCCGCAGGATACTCGGATCGAGGCGGATTCCCCTTCTCGTCGTCCGAAGAATACACTATCTCGATCGAGATAAATCGAATTTGTGGTAGGGGTCGCGGCGCTCGCTGCTTAGACAGAGAATCGCACCGGTGCGGCGCGCTACAATGCCGGGCTCCCGCCGTTACCGGGCGGGCGCTGTTTAGTTGCGCGCGACCCGATGCCGCGTCGCCCCGATGCACGAGCGTCTGGCCGTCATCGCACCGCATTCACCATCACTAACATGCTTTCCATCGATTCCGATCCGATCGTCGCCATTGCCACCGCGCCGGGACGCGGCGGTATTGGCGTCGTGCGGATATCGTGCGGCCGCGGTGGCGGAGCCGCCGCCGAGGCGCTGATGCAGGCACTCTGCGGACAGACGCTCGCGCCGCGTCACGCAAGCTATGTCGCGTTCGTGGATGCGGGCGGTGCCGCGCTCGATCGCGGCATCGCGCTCTACTTTCCCGCGCCGCACTCATACACGGGCGAGCATGTGATCGAGCTCCAGGGCCACGGCGGGCCGATCGTGCTTCAGCTTGTGCTTCAGCGCTGTCTCGAAGCAGGAGTGGCGTTCGCACTACGGCTCGCGGAGCCCGGCGAGTTCACGCGACGCGCATTCCTCAACGACAAGCTCGATCTCGCACAAGCTGAGGCCGTCGCCGACCTGATCGAGGCGAGCACCGAGGCAGCCGCGCGCTCGGCCGGACGTTCGCTGGAAGGCGCCTTTTCGCGGGATATCCGGGCGCTCGTCGACGAAGTCATCGCACTGAGAATGCTCGTCGAAGCGACGCTCGATTTTCCCGAGGAGGAGATCGACTTTCTCGAAGCGGCCGATGCGCGCGGCAAGCTCGCGCATATTCGCGAGCGTCTCGATCGCGTGCTTACTGACGCACGGCAGGGGGCGCTGCTGCGCGAGGGCTTGTCCGTCGTGCTCGCTGGGCAGCCGAATGTCGGCAAGTCATCGTTGTTGAATGCGCTCGCTGGTGCCGAGTTGGCCATCGTTACGCCGATCGCCGGGACGACGCGCGATAGGGTCGCCCAAACGATACAGATCGAAGGCATCCCGTTGCACATCATTGATACGGCGGGATTGCGTGAGACCGAGGACGAAGTCGAGAAGATCGGAATCGCGCGCACGTGGGGCGAGATCGAGAAGGCTGATGTCGTCTTGCATCTGCTCGATGCACGAATGGGGGCCACTCGCGAAGATGCGCTGATCGCCCGGCGGTTTCCGGCCGGCGTACCGGTCGTGCGGATATTGAACAAGACGGACTTGACCGATATGGGACCGGAGGTCAGTCGACTCGCGGTGACCGATGGCGGCGGCGAGATTTGCGAAATCAGGCTTTCGGCTAAGAAAACCGAAGGGATCGATTTGCTGCGTGCGGAATTGCTTCGCATCGCCGGGTGGCAAGCCGGGACCGAGAGCGTCTACCTCGCGCGCGAGCGGCATCTCGTTGCGCTGCGCGCGGCGCGGGAGCATGTCGAACTCGCGACCGAGCACGCCGAAGCCGGAAATCAGACACTCGATTTGTTCGCCGAGGAATTGAGGCTGGCCCAAGAGGAACTGAATTCGATCACGGGCGAATTCACATCGGACGATCTGTTGGGGGT
>CAYPWK010000221.1:0-9506 GCA_964414365.1 uncultured Burkholderia sp. | reverse complement strand
CACTCGCTCGACCTCGCGGCGTTCGTGCAAACACACTGCGACTTTCTCGACTGAGGAACCGCGGCAGCGCGTTGCGCGCGGTGCTACAAGCAGGACGGAAAGCCGGGACAGCGCGCAGCTTTGCGGCGGGGGATGCGGGCCGTCGTCGGGCGCGACGCGAAAAGTGAGGAAGGGAGGGTTCGGGTAGAAGCGCGTTGAAAAAAGCCTTGATCTAATACCGTGTGTGATATATGGTATATCACACAAGCACAAACTCTGCGCCAATGGAGGCATGACATGGCAGAAGTAGTCGGGACGATCGAACCGAAGGTCTCCCCAGTCACCGAAACGCCGCCGATGACGGACGGCTTTCATCTCGTCATCGATGCGTTGAAGCTGAACGGCATCGAAAACATCTACGGCTTGCCCGGCATCCCGGTGACCGACTTGACGCGTCTTGCGCAAGCCGAGGGCATGCGCGTCATCAGCTTTCGTCACGAGCAAAACGCCGGCAATGCCGCTGCGATTGCCGGCTATCTCACGCAAAAACCGGGCGTGTGCCTGACCGTTTCGGCGCCCGGGTTCCTGAACGGGCTCACCGCGTTGGCCAACGCGACGACGAACTGCTTTCCGATGATCCTCATCAGCGGCTCGAGCGAGCGAGAAATCGTCGACCTGCAGCAAGGCGACTACGAAGAGATGGACCAGCTCAACATCGCCAAGCCGCACGCTAAGGCCGCGTTCCGCGTGCTCCATGCGCAAGATATCGGCATCGGCGTGGCGCGCGCGATTCGCGCGGCCGTGTCGGGCCGCCCGGGCGGCGTCTACCTTGACCTGCCCGCAAAGTTGCTGGCCGAGGCGATCGGCGCGGAAGAAGGGCGCAAATCGCTCGTGCATGTGATCGATCCCGCCCCGCGCCAGCTTCCCGCGCCGGACTCCGTCAAGCGTGCGCTCGATCTGCTCAAGAGCGCGAAGCGTCCGTTGATCCTGCTCGGCAAAGGTGCGGCCTACGCTCGCGCCGACGATGAAATCCGCGCGCTCGTCGAAAAGTCGGGCATTCCGTATCTGCCGATGTCGATGGCGAAGGGGCTGCTGCCCGACACCCATCCTCAATCGGCGTCGGCCGCGCGTTCGTTCGTGCTCGCAGAGTCCGACGTGGTACTGCTCGTCGGCGCGCGTCTGAACTGGCTTCTCGCTCACGGCAAGGGCAAGACCTGGGGCCGTACGAAGCAATTCATCCAGATCGACATCGCCCCGACGGAGATCGACAGCAACGTTGCCATCGCGGCGCCCGTGATCGGCGATATCGGCTCATGCGTCTCGGCACTCGTCGAGGGAATCGACTCGAGCTTCCCGAAGCCCAGCGCCGATTGGCTTTCGGTCGTGGCCGAACGCAAGAACAAGAACCTCGCGAAGATGGCGGAAACGCTCGCGAAGGATCCGACGCCGATGAGCTTTCACAGCGCGCTTCGCGTGCTGCGCGACGTCGTGAAGGCGCATCCGGACGTCATGCTCGTCAACGAGGGCGCGAATACGCTCGACTACGCGCGCGCCGTGATCGACATGTACGAGCCGCGCAAACGCCTCGATTGCGGCACTTGGGGCGTGATGGGCATCGGCATGGGGTTCGCGGTCGGCGCGGCCGTCGAGACCGGCAAACAGGTGCTGGCGATCTGCGGCGACAGCGCATTCGGTTTCTCGGGGATGGAAGTCGAGACGATCTGCCGGTACGAGCTGCCCGTTTGCATCGTTGTCTTCAACAACAACGGCGTTTATCGCGGCACGGACGTCAACCCGTCCGGCGGCAAGGACGTGGCGCCAACGGTGTTCGTGAAGGGTGCGCGTTACGACAAGATGATGGAGGCGTTCGGCGGCGTGGGCTATCACGTGACGACGACCGCTGAGCTCGATAAGGCGGTGGCCGAAGCGTTCAGGACCGGCAAGCCCACCCTCATCAACGCAGTCATCGACGAGACGGCCGGCACTGAAAGCGGCCGATTGACGAACCTCAACCCGCAAAGCTCGGCGAAGAAGCACTGATGGCCTACATCGCCCGACGTCATCATTAGGAGAATGAAAGTGACACTGCCCCTTAAAGGAATCAAGATCATCGATTTCACGCACGTCCAGGCCGGCCCGGCTTGCACGCAAATGCTGGCCTGGTACGGCGCCGACGTGATCAAGGTCGAGCGTCCCGGCTCCGGCGACGTGACGCGCAATCAACTGCGCGACATCCCGGATGCGGATGCGCTTTACTTCACGATGCTCAACAGCAACAAGCGCTCGCTGACACTCGACACGAAGACCGCCGAAGGGAAGGAAGTTCTCGAGAAACTGATTCGCTCCTCGGATGTGCTCGTCGAGAACTTCGGGCCGGGTGCGCTCGATCGGATGGGCTTCTCGTGGGAACGTATCAACGAGCTCAATCCGAAAATGATCGTGGCCTCGGTGAAGGGCTTCTCGGAAGGCCATCACTACTCGGATCTGAAGGTGTACGAGAACGTTGCGCAGTGCGCGGGCGGCGCGGCATCGACGACGGGCTTCTGGGACGGTCCGCCGACCGTCAGCGCGGCCGCGCTCGGCGACAGCAATACCGGCATGCATCTCGCGATCGGCATCCTCACGGCGCTGATCGGCCGCCAGCAGACGGGCAAGGGGCAGAAGGTGGCCGTCTCCATGCAAGATGCGGTGTTGAACCTGTGCCGCGTCAAACTGCGCGACCAGCAGCGGCTCGAGCGCGTCGGCTACCTGAAAGAGTACCCGCAGTATCCGCACGGCACGTTCACCGATGTGGTGCCACGCGGCGGCAACGCCGGCGGCGGCGGTCAGCCGGGCTGGGTGCTCAAGTGCAAGGGATGGGAGACCGATCCCAACGCCTATATCTACTTCACCGTTCAGGATCATGCGTGGGAGCCGATCTGCCGCGCGATCGGGCGTCCGGAATGGATCAACGACCCCGACTACAACACACCTGACGCGCGTCAGCCGCATATCTTCGACATCTTCGCGAAGATCGAAGAGTGGCTCGCCGACAAGACGAAGTACGAAGCCGTCGATATCCTGCGCAAGTTCGATATTCCTTGCTCGCCCGTGCTCAGCATGAAGGAACTCGCCTACGACGAATCAATGCGCAAGACGGGTTCGATCGTCGAAGTGGACCATCCGAAGCGCGGCAAGTATCTGACGGTCGGCAGTCCGATCAAGTTCTCGGACCTGAAACCCGAGATCACGGCGTCGCCGCTGCTGGGTCAACACACAGACGAAGTGCTTGCCGAGCTCGGTTACAGCAGCGAGCAGATCGCGCGCATGCACGAGGCAAAGGCCGTTTGACGGCATAGGCGGGCGGGCGCATCGCGGCGGGCGAAGGCTTTTTCGTTTATCGTCGAAGCATTCGCTGCCGCGACGCCTGACAGCCAGGAAGGCGTTGCGGCGGAGTCGATCTATCCCGCCCGAAGGGCACAACGAACGGAGTGAGACAGCATCATGCAAACGACGATCGATCTCGAACAACTGGTCGCGGCCGTCGGCGACGCGATCATCGTCTCCGATCCGCTAGGCTTGATCACCCTCTGGAATCCGGCGGCCGAGCGGATATTCGGTTTCACCGAAGATGAAGCGTTGGGCAAGTCGCTGGACCTGATCATTCCGCAGCGTCTGCAGGGCCGTCATTGGGACGGCTACCGGAAGACGATGCAAACGGGCGAGACGCGCTACGGCAACGACGTGCTCAAGGTGCCCGCCGTGCACAAGGACGGCCGCGCATTGTCGATCGCGTTTACCGTGGCGCTTCTTTATTCGGCGCCCGGCCAGTTGAGCGGAATCGTCGCCGTCATTCGCGACGAAACGAGCCGCTTTCAGGAAGAGCGCAATTTGCGCAAGCGGATCACCGAACTCGAGGCCCGCGTTGGGGCTTGATGCCATCCCTCGATCGGCCGCAGCGCTTGCCGGCGCTTCTCTTAGCGCATGTGCGGCGAGAACGCTGGGGGATGGAGGCAACATCGATTGAATTGATGTAGCGATGCGTGTGGAAATAATGGGACCGTACCGGCTCGAGCTCACCGCGATGCAACTGATCGAGAACGGTGGATGGACCGCCTATGCGGCGGTCCGCAGCGCTGAAGATAAAGATGTGGACGAACCGAAGGTGAGCATCCTGCCGTATCAACGCGTCGTCGATGACGCCGTGTTCGAGAGTGAAGCGGCTGCGCTCGCGGCGGCGCGGCGTGTGGCGATCGCGTTGGTCGGTGCCGCGCGCGCCGCCGGCGCTTCGGCCTGACAGTCTTTGCGCACTTGTTGCGCGGCGGTCCACAAGATTTAGTTAGTAGTACTAAACGAATAACATCGAGCCGATGCGGCGAGGCGGGCGAGGCAACGGCCCGACAGGCTGCTGACGGATGCGGCGCCGATACAGATAAACGAGTTTGGGAGACAGGAAGTGAGCAAGGCATTGAACGGTGTGCGCGTCCTCGATTTCACGCATGTGCAGTCCGGCCCGACCTGCACGCAGCTGCTCGCCTGGTTTGGGGCGGACGTGATCAAGGTCGAGCGGGCGGGAGCGGGCGATGTCACGCGCGAGCAGCTGCGCGATATCCCCGATGCCGATAGCCTTTACTTCACGATGCTCAATCACAACAAGCGTTCGGTGACCATCGACGCGAAGCATCCCGAAGGGAAGAAGGTGCTGGAGGCGCTGATCCGCCAGTGCGACGTCCTCGTGGAGAACTTCGCGCCTGGGGCGATCGAGCGGATGGGTTTCGGCTGGGAGCGAATCCAGGAGCTGAACCCGCGCATGGTGATGGCCTCGGTCAAAGGCTTCGGACCCGGGCCGTACCAGGATTGCAAGGTCTACGAGAACGTCGCGCAATGCGCGGGCGGCGCGGCTTCGACGACAGGCTTCGATGATGGCCCGCCAGTCGTGAGCGGCGCGCAAATCGGCGACAGCGGCACGGGGCTCCATCTCGCGCTCGGCATTGTGACGGCCCTCTATCAACGGACGGTGACGGGCCGCGGGCAGTATGTACTCGCGGCTATGCAGGATGCCGTGCTGAATCTGTGCCGCGTCAAGCTGCGCGACCAGCAGCGCCTCGATCGCACGGGCGTGCTGCGCGAGTATCCGCAGCATCCGCAGGGCACATTCGGGCCTGCCGTGCCGCGCGCCGGCAATGCTTCGGGCGGTGGGCAGCCGGGCTGGATCTTGCGCTGCAAGAACTGGGAGTGGGACTACAACGCCTACATCTATTTCATCGCACAAGCGCCAGTGTGGGCGAAGATTTGCAACGTCATCGGCAAGGAGGAGTGGATCACCGATCCCGAGTACGCGACGCCGCAGGCGCGCTTGCCGCATCTGAAGGACATCTTCGCTGAAATCGAACGCTGGACGATGACGAAGACCAAGTTCGAGGCGATGGAGATCCTCAACAAATACGACATCCCATGCGGACCGGTGCTGTCGATGAAAGAGATCGCCGAAGACGAAGCGCTGCGCAAGACGGGCACGATCGTCGAAGTCGATCATCCGCATCGCGGGCCGTACCTGACGGTCGGCAATCCCATCAAGCTGTCGGATAGCCCCACGGTGGTGACGCGCTCGCCGCTGCTCGGCGAGCATACCGACGAAGTCATGGCCGAGCTCGGCTTCACGCCCGAAGACGTTGCGCATTTGCGTGCGGTCGGGGCGATCTGATATTCAGGAGAATTTCCCCCATGACATCTTGGATACGCTTTCAGTCGGCAGACGGAGGCGTCGGCTTCGGCTTGCTCGAAGACGACTGTGTTGCCGAGTATCGAGGCGATATGTTCGGCGATTCGCAGCCGACCGGCGTGCGGCGGCATCTCGACGAGGTGAAGCTGTTGAGCCCGTGCGTACCGAGCAAGGTGATCGCGTTGTGGAACAACTTTCACGCGCTCGCCGAAAAACTCGGCAAGACGGAACCCAGCCATCCGCTCTTTCTCATCAAGCCGCCGATGTCCGTGATCGGACCCGACTTCCCGATCAAGCGTCCTAGCGCCTATCGAGGAAAGATCGCTTACGAAGGCGAGCTCGGCATCGTGATCGGGCAGCGCTGCAGCAATGTCTCTGTCGAGGAAGCCGATCACTACATCTTTGGCTATACCTGCATCAACGACGTCACCGCGATCGAGCTGTTGAACGAGGATCCGAACTTCGCGCAATGGTGCCGCGCGAAAGGCTTCGATACGTTCAGTTGCATCGGCCCGGCGATTCGGTGCGACTTCGATTGGCGTGCCGCGCGCGTCGCCACGCGACTCGACGACACCGAACGGCAGAATTATCCCCTCGACGACATGATCTTTTCACCGGCGCAGCAGGTCAGCATGCTCTCGCAAGACATGACGCTGATGCCGGGCGACGTGATCGCATGCGGCACTTCGGTCGGCGTCGGGTCGATCAAAGACGGCTCGACGGTGACGGTGTCGATCGACGGAATCGGCTCGCTCTCGAATACGCTGGCGGTGAGGGAGGAGCGATGACGACCATTGCCGTTCCAGGCGAAATTCATTCGGGTGAGCGCCGCGTCGCGGCGACGCCCGATACGGTCGCGCAGTTGATCAAGCTCGGATACGCGGTGAATGTCGAGGCAGGTGCGGGCGCCGCCGCATCGTTCGATGACGACGCCTATCGCGCAGCCGGCGCGCACGTCGTCGCGGACACACGGGCCTTGTGGGCGGACGCCGACGTCGTCATCAAAGTGCGCCCGCCCGCGTTTCATCCGCGGCTCGGCATCGAAGAAGCCGCGCTCGTCAAGGAAGGCGCCACGCTGATCGGCTTTGTCTGGCCCGCGCAGAACCCAGCGTTGCTGACATCGCTCGCCGAACGCCGCGCAAACGTGCTCGCGATGGACTGCGTGCCGCGCATTTCGCGTGCGCAAAAGCTCGACGCGCTGAGCTCGATGGCGAACATGGCCGGCTATCGCGCCGTCATTGAAGCCGCTCACCACTTCGGGCGGCTCTTCACGGGCCAGATCACCGCAGCGGGCAAGATGCCGCCGGCGAAGGTCATGGTCATCGGCGCGGGCGTCGCGGGCCTTGCGGCCATCGGCGCGGCACGTGGCCTCGGCGCCATCGTGCGCGCGTTCGACACGCGCCCCGAAGTCGAACAGCAGGTGCAAAGCATGGGCGCCGAGTTCCTGAAGGTCGACATCGAAGAGGAGGGCGGCGGCAGCGGCGGCTACGCGAAGGAGATGAGCGCGCGCTTCATCGAGGCCGAGATGGCGCTCTTCGCGGCGCAGGCTAAGGAAATCGACATCATCATCACGACGGCGCTCATTCCCGGCAAGCCGGCGCCGAAGCTGATCACGGCCGCCATGGTCGAGTCGATGCGGCCGGGCAGCGTCATCGTCGATATGGCGGCCGAGCAGGGCGGCAACTGCGAGCTCACCAAGCCGGGCGAAGTGGCGAAGGCGCACGGCGTGACGATCGTCGGCTACACGGATCTTCCGAGCCGAATGGCGACGCAGTCGAGCCAGCTCTATGCGACCAACATCCGCCATTTGCTGACCGATCTCACGCCGAACAAGGACGGTGTGTTGCGGATCGACATGGACGACGAGGTCATGCGTGGCGCGACCGTCGTTCACGAGGGGGCGATCGTCTGGCCGCCGCCGGCTCCAAAGCAGAAGCCGACCGGGGCAGGTACGAACGCGGGGAATCCCGCCGACGCATCGAAAAAGGCCGTGGAAGTCCAGAAAGCCGCTGCGCCGTCGAGTGAGCAAGCGGGCGCTCGGCGCAAGCCCGGTGTGGGCACGTTCGCGCTCGTCGCCGTCGCCGCCGCGGCGTTGCTCGCGCTTGGCGCCGTTGCGCCGCCTGCGTTTGTTGCGCATCTGACGGTCTTCGTGCTTGCCGTCTTCGTCGGATACCAGGTGATCTGGAACGTCACGCCGGCGCTGCATACGCCGCTCATGAGCGTGACGAATGCGATCAGCGGCATCATCGTCATCGGCGCACTGCTGCAGCTCGGTTCGGCAAATCCGCTCGTGACCACGCTCGGCGGCATCGCGCTCTTTGTGGCGACGATCAACATCGCGGGCGGGTTTCTCGTCACGCAGCGCATGTTGAAGATGTTTCAGCGCAATTAATAAGGAGTCCTATGTTCACTGGAATCGGCAACGTCGCGTATCTGGGCGCGAGCACGTTGTTCATCCTGAGCCTGCGCGGCCTCGGTCATCCGCTCACGGCGCGCCGCGGCAATTTCTACGGCATGCTCGGCATGTTGGTCGCCGTGGCGGCGACGCTCGTCATCGCACCGGGCGTCAGTCTTCCGATCGTGGTGGCCTGTGCCTTGGCCGGCGCGGCATTGGGTGCGCTCCTCGCGCAGCGCGTGGAAATGACGCAAATGCCGCAGCTCGTCGCGGTTCTGCATAGCTTCGTGGGACTCGCTGCCGTCGTGACGGCGGTCAACAGCTATCTCGCGCCCACGGCGGGGCAAGAGGGCGTGCAGCGCGCAATCCACGAATGCGAGATCTATCTCGGCGCGCTGATCGGCATGGTGACGTTCGCGGGATCGATCGTCGCGTTCCTGAAGCTGAACGGCACGATCGGAGGGAAGCCGCTCGTCTTGCCTGCGCGGCACCTGCTGAATCTTCTCGTCGTCGCTCTGTGCGTCGTGCTCGGCTACCGGTTTCTCACCGCGCCGACGGCCGAGGCGGGATTGTTCGCCCTGCTGACGATGGTCGTGCTTGCGGCCGCGCTTGGCGTCCATCTCGTGATGGCGATCGGCGGAGCGGACATGCCGGTCGTCGTATCGATGCTCAACAGCTACTCGGGGTGGGCCGCCGCGGCGACCGGTTTCATGCTCGACAACGACTTGCTGATCACGACGGGCGCGCTCGTCGGCTCGAGCGGGGCAATCCTGAGCTACATCATGTGCCGTGCGATGAACCGTGGCTTCCTGTCCGTGATACTCGGCGGTTTCGGCGCGTCGAGCGGCGGCAGCGCAATGCAGGTCGACGGCGAGGTGGTTTCGGCGAGTGTCGACGAAGTCGGCGCCATGCTTCGCGATGCGTCCGACGTGATCATCGTGCCGGGCTACGGCATGGCGGTCGCGCAGGCGCAATCGACGATCAGCGAGATCACGCGCAAGCTGGCGGCGATGGGGGTGCGCGTGCGCTTCGGCATTCATCCGGTTGCGGGCCGTTTGCCTGGGCACATGAACGTTCTGCTTGCCGAAGCGAAAGTGCCTTACGACATCGTGCTCGAAATGGATGAAATCAACGAGGACTTCGCGCATGCCGATGTCGTCCTTGTGATCGGCGCGAACGACATCGTCAATCCCGGCGCGCTCGAAGACCCGACGAGCCCGATCGCCGGGATGCCGGTGCTCGAAGTTTGGAAAGCGCGCACCGTCGTCGTCTCGAAGCGAAGCATGGCGTCGGGCTATGCGGGCGTCGACAATCCGCTCTTTTACAAGGAAAACACGCGGATGTTGTTCGGCGACGCAAAAGCGAGCGTCGACGCGCTGTTGCAGGCTCTCGCGGCCTAAAGAGAAGGCAACGGCCGCGGCGACTCAAGAA
>CAYPWK010000220.1:4917-9508 GCA_964414365.1 uncultured Burkholderia sp. | reverse complement strand
CCGATGCGGGCAACCACGTGCCGGTAGAGCTCCCAGACCGGATCGGCGACGGCCCGATCATGGCTATCGATCAAGAGCGGCGCATCCCCGTCGTCACGCTGCTCGCTGTGGCCCGCGAGATGGATTTCGCCGACGTGCTCGAGCGGAAATTCGGCGAGATAAGCGTCGGCCGAATAGTCGTGATTGGTCGCGGAGACAAAAACGTTGTTGACGTCGAGCAGCAGGCTACAACCCGTCCGTTGTGCGACCGCGCGGATGAAGTCGGCCTCGCTCATCGTCGATGAGGCGAACGCGATGTACGTGGACGGGTTTTCCAGGAGCATGGGGCGCCGGATGGCTTCCTGAACCTGGTCGATGTGCTCGCATACCTTGTCGAGCGTCGCGTTCGTGTAGGGGAGCGGCAGCAGATCGTTGAAGAACGCTCCGCCGTGCGAGGACCAGGCGAGATGCTCGGAAATGAGCGCGGGTTCGTATCGATCCACGAGATCGCGAAAGCGCGAAAGATGACGAGCGTCGAGTGCATCAGGTCCGCCGATCGACATGCACACGCCATGCAGCGAGATCGGATAGCGTTCGCGGATCGCGGCCAGCGCGCGATGCGGCGGTCCGCCCGCGCCCATGTAGTTCTCGGCGTGAACCTCGAAGAAGCCGTCTTGCAGGCCGTCTTCGAGGATTGCGGCGAGGTGCTCGTGCTTGAAGCTGGTTCCCGCGAGCGCGGCTTCGCCGCGCATCGCGTGAGAGGAATGGCCCAACGGAGAGGCCGCCGCTGACCGGGTGCAATCGTTCATGGCCGTGCCGCTCCTGTCGTGTGCAGTCGTCGTTCGCGATCAGGACTTGATCGGCGTCAGCGAGCCGTGGCCGCCCCCCGGAACTTGAATGCTCGTGCAGGTTCCGCCTTGAACGAACTTCCATGAATTGCCCTGGAAATCCATCGTCGACGTGCCCTGACAGGTCGTGCCCGGACCCGCTGCGCAATCGTTTTGCCCCTTCAGCGCCACGCCATAGCACTTTTCTTTATGCGCGGCGACGGCGGCGTCTGCCTCTGCCTTCGTGAGCGGCGCAGCGTGCGCAACCGACGCGAGAAGGCTGGCGACCGCGCCGGCAAGCAGGGCGGAACTGACATTGATTTTTGCAGACATGTAATCTCTCCGGTGGTCATGATGGAAGGTATCCGTCGCGGGATACGCAAGTTAATTCGACGGATGGCGCGGGCCGGTTACAGCCGACGAATCTTTTTTTGTTAAACTCGCACGCGTTTGCGGTGGTCGCGCGTACGAGCGCTGCTTGCGCGTACGAAGCGCGTGCCGCGGCATCGCCCGCATTTCCCTTCGCTTTTCCTCCACCGCGCCTCGCGCAGTGCCCCGGGTTCATCCGGTCGGACCGAGGAGCGACCGGCCCACTCTCGACTGCCCGCGAGGAACCGCATGCAATCACCAATGCGCAAGATACCCGTCACAATCGTCACCGGCTTTCTCGGCAGCGGTAAGACCACGTTGCTGCGGCATCTGCTTTCGCAGGCGAAAGGCTTGCGCATCGCCGTCATCGTCAACGAGTTCGGCGAGCTCGGCATCGATGGGGAAATTCTGCGGGGCTGCGGGATCGGCTGCGACGACTCAGGCCGCGAGAACGAAGGCCAGCTATATGAACTCGCGAACGGATGCCTCTGCTGCACCGTGCAGGAGGAGTTCTTTCCCGTTATGGAAGCGCTCGTCGAACGCCGCTCGCAGATCGATCATGTCCTTATCGAGACCTCGGGTCTCGCGTTGCCGAAGCCGCTCGTTCAGGCGTTCAACTGGCCTTCGATCAAGAACAGCTTTACTGTCGATGCGGTGGTGACCGTCGTCGACGGGCCTGCGGCCGCGAGCGGACAGTTCGCCGCCGATCCGGAAGCTGTTGACGCGCAACGAAAAGCCGACCCGAATCTCGATCATGAGTCGCCGTTGCACGAGCTATTCGAGGATCAGCTGAGCGCCGCCGATCTCGTCGTGCTCAACAAGCTTGACCTGCTCGACGAAGTACAACGCGCTGCGGTCGAAGCGCTGATTCGCGACGAGATTCCGGCGCACGTGAAGATCGTAGCGGCGCAAAGGGGCGAGCTCGACCTTCATGCGCTTTTCGGGCTCGAGGCGGCTTCGGAAGCCACGATCGATCAACGCCCTGATCATCATGGATCGGCCAACGATCCCGAGCATCACCATCATGACGAATTCGATTCGGTCGTCGTCGTGGGCTCGCCTGCTTCGCGCGAAGCCGCAATTGCGGCGTTGCAGCGCGTCGTCGAAGTCCATACCGTCTATCGCGCAAAGGGATTCGCCGCACTGCCGGGCGCGCCGATGCGGCTCGTCGTTCAAGGTGTAGGACGACGCTTCGAGAGCTATTTCGACCGGCGCTGGCGCGACGATGAAGCGCGCGTGAGCCGCTTCGTGCTGATCGGCGAGGATCTCGATCGCGACACGCTACAGCGCGCGTTCGACGAGGCGTTGAGCGCGCAGGCCGACGCCCGGTTCGCGCAGATCTAAGCGCGGCCGCTTCGCCATGCACCTGCTGCGCACGGTACCGGGCGGCTTCGTCGACGACACAGCCGGCGTCGTTCGCATCGATCAGCGTCCCGCGGACATCGTCGTACTGAGTTCGGCCGATACGACGCTCTCGCTGCTGGCCAGTGTCGTCGATCGGCTTGGCGGCGGCTTTCCGAGCGTGCGGCTCGCGAATGTCAGCTATCTGCGGCAGCCGGCCTCCGTCGATTTCTACATCGACGATGTGCTGCAGCATGCACGCGCGGTCGTCGTCGATCACTTGGGCGGTGAATCGTATTGGCCGTATGGAATCGAGCGCGTCGTCGAGCTTGCGAGACGCAATCGGCAGATGCTTGCGATGTTTTCGGGCGATTTGCAGGAGGACGCTAACCTCATCGCCAAAAGCACAGCCGACCCCCAGCTTTGCACGCGGTTATGGCGTTACTTGCGCGAGGGTGGCGCCGGCAATGGCGAAGCGTTCTTGCGAGCGATCGCGTGGCATGCGTTCGGTTGGGACCGCGAGCCGCCGCCGCCTGTCCCGCTGCCGGCGGCCACGCTCTACCATCCTCAGCGTGAGACGCCGACGATCGCCGACTGGCAGAGCCGATGGGTTGCCGGTGCGCCCGTCGTTGCGATCCTCTTTTATCGCGCACACCTGCAGGCGGCGAACACGGCCGGGTTCGATGCGCTCATCGATTCGCTCGAGGCGCGACGGATGAATCCGCTGCCGATTGCCGTCACTTCGCTCAAGGATGCAGTGAGCGCGGATGTGGTCGCGCAGCTTTGCGCGGAGCACCAGGTTGCGCTCGTGCTGAATACGACGGCGTTTGCGGCGTCGTCGCTCGATGCTTCGGAGCCGGTGGCCATTGCCGGAGATGCGCCTGTCATGCAGGTCATTCTCAGCGGCGGCAACCGGGAGGACTGGCTCAAGGACGATCAGGGCCTGAACTCGCGCGATATCGCGATGCATGTCGCGCTGCCCGAGGTCGACGGGCGCATCATTACGCGTGCGATCAGCTTTAAAGGGCTGGCCTATCGTTGCCCGCACACGGAAGTCGATGTCGTCCGCTATCAGCCTGACGGTGAGCGGATCGATTTCGTCGCCGAGCTCAGCCGGCGCTGGTGCCAGCTGCGCTCCGTCGGCAACGACGAGAAGCGGCTTGCGCTCGTCCTCGCCAATTATCCAATGAGCGAAGGGCGGATCGGCAACGGCGTCGGGCTCGATACCCCCGCCTCGGTCGTGACGATCCTGAAGATGCTGAGCGACGAAGGTTATCGCGTTGGAGATCTGCCCGAGGACGGCGCTGCGCTCATGCGTCGGCTCACGGAGGGCGTGACGAACGACCCCGACTTGCGCGATCTTCGTCCCGCCTTGCAGAGTTTCGCGGTGGACGATTATGAGCGCTGCCTTGCCGGCTTGCCCGGCGAGATGCGCGAAGCGCTGAATGCCCGCTGGGGGCTCCCTGAGCGCGATCCGACGGTTCGGCGCGGACGGTTCATGATTTCCGGTTGGCGCTGCGGGCGCATCTTCGTCGGCATTCAGCCCGCACGCTCGCGTGAGATCAACGACTACGCGAGCTATCACGACGCGGACCTCGTTCCGCCGCATGCCTACCTCGCGTTCTATTTCTGGCTGCGTGAGGTGTTTGGCGCTGATGCGGTCGTGCATGTGGGCAAGCACGGCAGTCTCGAATGGCTGCCGGGCAAGAGCGTCGCGCTCAGCGAGCGCTGTTGGCCCGATGCCGTCCTCGGCCCGATGCCGCATCTTTACCCCTTCATCGTCAATGATCCAGGGGAAGGCAGCCAGGCGAAACGGCGTGCGCAGGCCGTCATTATCGATCATCTGATGCCACCGCTGACGCGTGCGGAGACCTACGGTCCGTTGCAAGATCTCGAGCGCCAAGTCGATGAGTACTACGAAGCATTGATGGTCGACTCGCGCCGCGCGCGGCTGCTCCGTCGCACGATCCTGGAGACGATCGTCGCGCATCGGCTGCATGAGGAGTTGAGCCTGGCTGAGCCGGCGAGCCAGGATGAGGAAGATGCATTGCTTACACGCGTCGACGCGTGGCTAT
>CAYPWK010000220.1:0-4907 GCA_964414365.1 uncultured Burkholderia sp. | reverse complement strand
ATGCGAACTCAAGGAGGCGCAGATCCGGGACGGGCTGCATACGTTCGGCCGCTCGCCCGAGGGGACGCAGCGGCGCGACACGCTGCTCGCGCTGGCTCGCTTTCCCGTCGGCGACGGACAAGGCGCTAACGCGGGCTTGATCGACGCACTCGCTAAAGATCTCGGGATCGACCATCTGTTCGATCCGCTGACGGACGAGTGGTCGACGCCGTGGACCGGGCCGCGTCCTCCGCTGCTCGCGCAAGTCAGCGATGCGCCCTGGCGCCACAATGGCGACACGCGCGAGCGACTGGAGCTCCTGGCGGCGTCGCTGCTCGACGCGTTTTGTGGCGATTGTGACGGCCGGCAGGGCCGTGGCCGAAACGACGCTATCGAAGCGAGCGACGTTGACCAGAATGAGGGCGCAGGCAGCGACGGTTGCGACAAGGGCTACGAGAGCGATGCGCTCGAGTCGAAGCTCGCGTCGCCAGCTATCGGCACATTGCCGCTGACCGAGCGCGTACTTGATCGCGTGTGCGACGACCTGCTGCCGCGACTCGACGCCTGCGGCGCGGAGGAATTGCGCCAATTGAAGCGAGGCCTCGAAGGTCGATTCGTGCCGCCGGGGCCGAGCGGCTCCCCTTCGCGCGGGCGCCCCGACGTGTTGCCGACCGGCCGCAATTTCTATTCGGTCGATACACGTGCGATCCCGACGCAGGCCGCATGGGCGCTCGGCTTGAAATCGGCGCGCCAGTTGATCGAGCGCCATCTGCAAGACAACGGAGACTATCCGCGCGCGGTGGGCCTCTCCGTATGGGGCACCGCGACGATGCGCACGGGCGGCGACGATATCGCACAAGCGTTCGCGTTGCTCGGCGTACGGCCGAAATGGGCCCCCGGGAGCCATCGCGTGACGGACTTCGAGATTCTTCCGGCGGGCGTGCTCGAGAGGCCGCGCATCGACGTGACGCTGCGGGTTTCGGGCTTTTTCCGCGATGCATTTCCGAACGTGATGCATCTCTTCGACGCGGCGGTGCAGGCCGTGGCGGAAATCGACGACGAGCCCGAGGACGTCAATCCGATACGGGCGCGCGTGCTGCGCGAACGCGACGCGTGGCTGGCGCGAGGGCTCGATGCTGACGAAGCCCGGAAGCGCGCCGGCTGGCGCGTTTTCAGCGCGAAGCCGGGCAGCTACGGCGCGGGCCTGCAGCAGATGATCGATTCGCGACAGTGGCAAACGGACAAGGATTTGGCCGAGGCTTACCGGGCGTGGGGCGGCTACGCCTATGCGCAGGCGAGCGCAGGCGAAGCCGCACGCGGTGTATTCGCCACTCGTCTGGCGACCATCGACGTCGTGCTGCAGAACCAAGACAACCGCGAGCACGATTTGCTCGATTCGAACGACTACTACCAGTTTCAAGGCGGAATGGCTGCGGCAGTCCGACATTTTGCCGGCGCTCAGCCGAGTATCTATCACGCCGACCATAGCAATCCGGCATCGCCGCGTGTGCGGCCGCTCGTCGAGGAAATCGCGCGTGTCATTCGATCGCGCGTCGTCAATCCGAAATGGCTCGAGGGCGTAAAACGGCATGGCTATAAGGGCGCAGCCGAAATCGCGGCGACGGTCGACTATCTCTTCGGCTATGACGCAACGGCGCGCGTGATTTCCGATCATCAATATGCGCTCGTCACCGACGCCTATCTGAACGACAGCGACACGCGGGCGTTCCTCCTTCAGCACAATCCCCACGCTTTGCGCTCAGTCTGCGAGCGCTTACTGGAAGCTATCGAGCGGAGCTTGTGGCAGGCGCCGGGTGCTTATCGCCCACAGATCGAGGCGCACTTGCTCGCAAGCGAGCGGCAGATCGAAGAGAGCTCATCGTGACCCCATCCCCATCCCCATCCTCCCAGGGTACTTTGTCGAGGCCCTTTCCGTTCAGCGCATTGATCGGTCAGGAATCCTTAAGACAGGCGCTGCTGCTCGCCGCTGTCGATCCGGGAATCGGAGGCGTGCTTGTCAGCGGGCCGCGCGGCACGGCGAAATCGACGGCCGCGAGGGCGCTTGCCGAGCTGCTGCCTGAGGGCCGGCTCGTCACCTTACCGCTCGGTGCGAGCGAGGAGCGGCTCATCGGAACGCTCGATATCGACGAGGTTTTGCGCGGGGGAGCTGTGAAGTTTTCGCCGGGGCTGCTGGCTTTAGCGCACAACGGCGTGCTTTATGTCGATGAAGTCAATCTACTGGCCGACGCGCTGGCCGATGCTTTGCTCGATGCGGCGGCGAGCGGCGTCAATGTCGTCGAGCGCGATGGGGTTTCGCACAGCCACGCGGCGCGGTTCGTCCTGATCGGCACGATGAATCCCGAAGAGGGCGAGCTGAGGCCGCAGTTGCTCGATCGGTTCGGCCTCATGGTAGCGCTCGAGAACTGCTTCGACCCGGACGTACGGCAGCGGATCGTCAAAGCCAGGCTTGCCTTCGATTGGGACCCTGACGCGTTTCGCCGGTCATACGAGGATGAGCAACGGTCGCTTGCAGGGCGCATTCGGGACGCGCGTAGCGCGTTGTCGGCTCTTTCGCTCGACGATGCCGTTCACGCCGAAGTCAGCGCGCGTTGCATCGATGCGGGAGTTGATGGAATGCGAGCGGACCTCGTCATGCTCCGAGCGGCGCGCGCACTTGCCGCGCTCGATGGCGCAGTGAACGTGACGACGCAGCATGTCGAACGCGTGGCCGAGGCCGTGCTGAGGCATAGGCGGCGCGAGCAGCCGCACGAGAACCCGAGCGAAGTGCGCGAACGATGGCCATCGTCGGCTTCGGATCGCGAGAGCGGCCCGACCGTGGCCGATCGTGAACTGGGCAACGATGAGTCGAAGGGCTTCTCTTCGACGTCCGAGCGTTCGTCGGATGACGAGCGAAGCCGCGCCGATCATGACTGGGGCTATCTGCCTCCCGAGCCGGCCGGCATGGCCGACGTAAAGCGGGTCGTTCCGCTCAGCCCAAAAAAACGCTAAGCCATCGGAAGAGCGCCGCCGCTGCCGATTCGCGCAGCGGTTTTCGATGGCCGGATGGCGCCATTGCGGCTCGCGCCGAGCGGCGCGGCGTGCGGTCCGCCCCAGGCAGACGCATCGCATGGCCGGCCACGCTCGAAAAGAAGCGGCAGGATCCGTTGCGTGCCGCGCATTTGCGCTTTGTGCTCGAAGAATCGAAAACGGGCGTATTGCACTGCTTCCTTCTCGATTGCTCGGCGTCGATGTTGGGCGGGGAGCAGCTCTCGATGGCGAAGGGGTTGCTCCTCGCTTGCTTCGATCGTGCCGCTGCCGAAAGAGCCGAAGTGGCGCTGGTCTGCTTCGGGGGGGCTCGCGCTCATCTGCGTTTTGGACCCGCGATCCCGCGCTGGTGGAATGAACGGTGGCTGCGGCCGATCGGCGGCGGGGGCGGAACGCCGTTCTCGCTCGGCATCAGAACGGCTGCGCGCGTGCTCGAGCGCGCTGCGCGAAGCAGGCCGGGGCAAGAACGCGTGCTTTGGGTGTTGACCGACGGGCGGAGCGGGGAGCGGCCTGCGAGACCGTCGGTAGCCGATCGCATCGTCTTTGTCGACTGCGAAAACGTCGCCCCGGCCCTCGGGCGTTGCCTTCAACTTGCGCGCGAATGGGGGGCGATGTACGTCCGGCCCGAAGAGCTCGCGAATCGGGCGTAAGGCTTGACCGGCGCGCGGCAACGGGCTATCCCCGGTCAACGCATTAAGCGGTTTTGGCTGCTCCGTGGATTGCGCTACACCGCATACCATCGCGGCGTATAGATCCACTCGCCATGTGGACCGCCCGCCACGCCGCGTGTTGTCGACGAACCGACGATGACCGTCGTTCGCATATCGACCTGCTCCGATCGTAGTTCATGAAGCGTCGTCGTGATCAGCGATGCGCCTGGCCGACCGATATCGCGCCCGAGCACGACAGGCGTCTCCGGCTTTCGAAACTCGCGCAAGATCGCGAGCGCCTTGTCCAACTGCCAAGGGCGCGCACGCGAGATTGGATTGTAGAAGGCCATGACGAGATCGGCTTCGGCTGCATGACGCAGCCTGTTTTCGATGACTTCCCACGGCTTCAGATTGTCGGAGAGCGACAGCACGCAGAAGTCGTGACCGAGCGGCGCACCGGCAACCGCCGCCGTCGCCATCGCCGCTGATACGCCGGGCACGATGCGAAGCTCGACGGTGTGCCATCGGGCGTCGTCGGCCGTATCGAGCGCTTCGAGCACCGCCGCGGCCATCGCGAACACGCCGGGATCGCCCGACGAAACGATCGCAACGTTGCGACCCGTACTCGCAAGTTTGAACGCATGCCGCGCCCGCTGCAACTCCTCGCGATTGTCGCTGCCGTGTACGCGCTGATTCTCGGTAAACGGGCCGGCCATTTTTACGTAAGTCTCATAGCCGAGAACGTCGCTCGCTTCGGCTAGCGCGGCGCGCGCGGCCGGCACCATCAGCTCGGCGCTGCCCGGGCCGAGGCCCACGACGGTCAGCCGGCCGCGCGCCCGGCCGAGCGTGGATATGTCGATGGGCACCGATGCGACGCCGAGCGCGATGTTGTCGTGATTCGCCAGCACATCGTGACGGACCTGCAGCGCGGCGCTCAGCAATCGCACCGGGCCCATTTCGTTGCCGTCGTCGACGAAACGCAACGGAACGCCGAGCGTTCGCGCCGTACCCTCGAGACAGGATTCGCCAATTCGCCGGGCCGGCGCGAGCAACGCGGCAAGCGAAAGCTGCGCGAGTCGATGGTCGCGCAATCGTTCGAGAATCACATCCGCCGATACCGCGGCCGTTTCGCCGATGGCCGCCACCACGCAGCGTGGGTGAATCACCAACTCGTCTCCCCGCTCGTCGGATTCGTTGGCTGTCACACGAATCGTCAGCCGCGCGGAAGGAGCG
>CAYPWK010000219.1:0-9515 GCA_964414365.1 uncultured Burkholderia sp. | reverse complement strand
TCACCAAGCCCGTCGACTTCGACAAGTTCACCGATGTCGTGCGCGGCATCAGCGATTTCTGGTTCAGTGTGGTCACTCTTCCTCCGGTCAAGCCATGAGCCAGCCCGAGACGGAGATCCAGGTCCTTCTTATCGAAGACAGCCCGACTGACGCATGGCTCATCGAGGATGCGCTTTCCGAAGTTGCGGCGTTCAGGCTTCGGTTACTGCGGGCCGAGCGGCTGTCCGAGGCCGTCGCCCATTTGCGCACCGAACGCGTCGACGTCGTAGTGCTGGACCTGGGACTACCCGACGCACAGGGCCTGGATACGTTCCGCGCATTTCATCGACTGGCTCCTGATTTGCCCGTGCTCGTGCTCACTGGGCTCGACGACATGTCCGTGGGTCTACTGGCGATACAGGAGGGCGCACAGGATTACGTGCTGAAGAGAGACATCGAGCCGTCGCTCTTGAGGCGCGCCATTCACTACGCCATAGAGCGGCACCGCGTCGCGGCTGCGCTCGCAGCGAGCGAGGAGCGATTTCAACTAGCCGTGAAAGGGGCGACTGCGGGCTTGTGGGACTGGAATCCGCAAACGGGCGAGACGTATCTTTCGCCTCAGTTCAAGGCGATCTTGGGATATCAAGACCACGAACTACCCAACGACAGGCGGACCCATCTCGATGCCATTCACTCAGACGACATTGGGAGAGTGAGAGAAGTGCTGAAGGCGCATCTCGAACACCGGCGGCCCTTTGACGTGGAATACCGCGTGACCACCCGGACGGGACAGCTGTTATGGGTCCAATCCCGTGGACAGGCGCTTTGGGACGTAGCAGGGAAGCCCTACCGCATGGTGGGCTGGATGATCGACATCAGCGATCGCAAGAAAAACGAGGAGGCGTTGCGGACGTCGCGCGAAGAATTGAAGCGATTGTCTTCGCACACGCAGCAAATAAGGGAAGAGGAAAAAGCTCGCATTTCCCGGGAATTGCACGACGACCTTGGGCAACAGCTGACCGCACTCAAAATGGCAGTCACTTTGCTGGAGCAAGATATCGATATCGAAGCATCGTCACTATCGTCTCGCGGCCTGCGCGGCATTTATGCGTTGATCGATGACTTGATCGACTCGGTGCGGCGGATCTCAGCGGACCTGCGCCCCGCGATGCTCGACGACCTTGGGCTGATTCCGACCATTGAATGGCTCATCAAGGAATTTTCCGTGCGCTCGGGGATCCGCGTAATGAGCCGTTTCGACGTGGCCGGCATAGCGTTCAGCCGTGAAAGCAGGATCGAGGTGTTCCGAATTGTTCAAGAGTCGCTGACGAACGTTGCGCGACATTCCGGGGCAACCGAAGTCGTGCTCTCGATTGAGCACGATACCCGGTACTGCATCGTGCGGATCAGCGACAATGGCCGCGGCGCTGCGCGCGATGCGAGTCCGAGCCGGCATTCGCTTGGCTTGCTGGGTCTGCGCGAACGGGCGGCTCGGTTGAACGGCGAGATTCGGATCCGAACGGCGCCGGGCTCGGGTTTCACGTTGACCGCGATCCTGCCTCTGGAAAACCTCGCTGCCCGGGAGACCAAATGATCAGAAAGGGGTGGGCCTGACAGTCTTTGTCACACGGTACCTGGCCGGAGATATCCCGAAGTACTTCAGGAATTGCTTCCTGAGATGGTCACCGTTAAAGAAACCGCAGTGACGGGCGATCTTGTCCACCGGCAGATCGGTGTATAGGAGCAGTTGCCTTGCGCTCTCCAAACGAATCGAAGCCAAGTATTCGCGGGGCGTTTGGCCCACTTCCGCCTTGAAGCGCCGCAGGAAATTGCGTTCGCTCATCGATGCGCGGTGAGCGATGTCGGCTACCGAAACGCGTTCTGCATAGTGCTCATGAAGCCACTGAATCGAAGTTTCGATTCGTTCGCTAAGATGAGGCATCTGGCGTTGCGTTGCCCGCGCGCCATCGTTTGGAGCCGGGTCACCGCCGACGAGTTGCGTGGCGCCCGCTGTGAATTCCACGATCTTGACCTCGGGGCCGGCTTGCGCAAGCCAATCATGCATCATCGAGAGCTCGGCCGTTTTGTCGGATGCGGGTCGGCGGGCCACTACGATCATGTCGAAGTCGCTCGGCGCCGCGCTGTCCAACGCTTCCGCCCAAACCGGTATCGACCAGTCGCCGCATGAGACGAAGCCAGAACGGCTCGACAGTATCTCAATGTTTAGGCGGCCTCCATTATCGGCAAATTGGCCTTTCTCGCTGACGAGAACACAAGCTCGCGTAAGGATATCGGCAATCTCGGTCAATGCGCAGGTGTCGAAAAGGAGAATTGCGACGCGATGGCCGCTATCGGCGAATTCATCCGTTCGAGCGCTCATGCCAACCTTCTTGTCGCCCGATTCACCGTTACGGTAACCGGGCCTGTTCGCGGCCCCCAGCATTTTTTCGCCCCCGCAAAATCGCATCGGTGTTTATCCCAATTCTAACGTTGCGCAGCAGCAAAAGCCGCAAATTTGCGGTCTCGCATGGCGGACTTGTCGGAATCATAGGTTTCCTTGGCGGATTTTGCGCGGCCCTGCCGACTACGACGACGGATGACTTGTTATGGAAACGATTCCCCCTCTTTCAAAAAAGCGTTTGATTGAAAATTGCGCATTGGCTTTTCAGGTGTCGGGCCAATAATCAGATTATTCGTTTTGATTCAAACGCGCAGTTTCGAGGCGAGATTGGCCAATAAGCACCCGTCGTTCCGACGGTTAACGATTGGCTTGGCGAGGTTCAACCCGAGGCGACCGGGCTGGGATGGCACGAGGCCGACGCCGCGGTCTCGTCCGGCCGGCCGGGCTTTGGGCTCGGGTAGAATCAGCTTTTCAATATGCTTCGCATGGGTCGCCGTACTGTTTGCGACTCGGCATTCTGAATGGTCCCGACAAAGCCTACGCCGGACCTCCGGCTGATTTCGTTGCTCGGCGCGTTGGCCGCTTGCGGCCCGATCGCGATCGACATGTATCTGCCGAGCCTGCCCTCTATCGCGCATATGTTCCGTGTGCCCGATGCGGCCGCGCAGGCAACACTGACGAGCTTCATGGCCGGATTCTCGCTCGGCATGTTGCTCTATGGGCCACTGTCGGACCGTTTCGGCAGGCGGCCGGTAATGCTCGTCGGTCTTGCTCTTTTCCTCGGCGCGAGCATCGTTTGCGCGAGCGCCGGCTCCATCGAACTGCTCATCGGCATGCGCTTCGTGCAGGCGCTCGGGGCCGGTGCTGCTTCGGTCATGGCACGCGCGATCGCGCGCGACGTGCATGGACCGCGCGACGCCGCTCGCGTGCTGTCGATGATCGCCATCGTGACAAGTCTCGGCCCGCTTTTCGCGCCGCTGATCGGCGGCCAATTGCTGCTGGTCGGCGGCTGGCGCACCGTGTTCGTCGTCCTGGCGCTTTTCGGCGCGCTCTGCGCAGCGCTCGCCTTTATGCGCGTGCGCGAGTCATGGCCGCGGGAAAAGCGCGCAGGCGTCGATGTCTGGGCGTCGTTCGCCATCTACGGGAGGCTCGTCACCGATCCCGTCGCATTGGGCTATATGCTCTGCGGCGGCATGGCGTTCGGTTCGATGTTCGCCTACATCACGGCTACGCCGTTCGTCTATATCGACTATTTTCACGTGCGGCCCCAGCACTACGGCTTCCTGTTCGGACTCAACATCGTCGGCATCATGATCGGCAACTTCCTCAATACGCGATTGATCGGGCGCTTCGGCTCTCTGCGGCTCGTGAGCGGGGCATCGCTCGTCAGTTGCATCGCGTCGGCCGCCGTCGCGATCGCGTGCCTGACCGGGTGGGGCGGCTTGTGGTCGATCGTGGCGTCGCTGTTTTTTGTCGTCGGCGTGATCGGCGTCCTGACGGCCAACTGCACGACCGATCTCATGCATCGTTATCCGTACAACGCGGGCGCCGCCGCGGCGGTGTTCGGTGCCGCGCAGCTGGCGGTCGGCGCGCTCTCGAGCCTAGTTGTCGGTGCACTGCAGAACGGCACGCCGACGGCACTGGGGATCACGATTCTGGCGACTGGCGTGCTGTGCTACGTCGGACGGGCTATCGTCATTCGCTGGCACGGATTGCCCGCGCATGGGACGGCGATGTCGCGATAGCGCCACTAGCCGCGTTACGTCGCGCTGCTTTCTCGAGGGGCGGAAATAAAAAAAGCGCCGCGGAACGGCGCTTTCGGAGGGTACTGCCAATCTCGTCGAGTCCCGGCAGGGCCGAAGCCCTGCCGACCGGCGAGTTGTTTTTGCTGTTGTTCCGTTGTTGCTTAGAACTTGTGGCGGATGCCGACGCGAGCCAGGACTTGGTTTGACGTCGTGCTCGCTGCACCAAAGATCGGCGCATAGATGTCGGCGGTGACGCCGCCGCTCATTGCGTGCTGCCAAACGCCCATCACGTAGACGTCGGTACGCTTCGACAGGTGGTAGTCGGCGACCGCGTTGAGTTGGCCGTACTTCGGCTTCTGCCCAGTCGCATCGACCTTGCCATTCGTGAACGTATAGCCGGCACCGACCGTTGCCGCCGGCGTCAGGCTGTATTGACCCCACAGTTCATAGCTGTTGAACCAGACGGTGTTGCCAGCCACGGCATTCGCATTGTCGAACCGCACGTGCGAGAAGTTCGCGCCAAGGAGCGCCGGTCCGAGCGTAAAGTTCGCGCCAGCGCTCGCAACCTGCATATTCTTCGGGTCGCCAACGAGACCCCAGATGCCAGCCGTCTTCGGCACTGTCGCGGGAGCGACGTTCGTCCCGGTGAAGTTGCCGTCGTTGAATTGCGTGGCAGGGTCTTTCGCGTAGAAGTAGCCCGCGCCCACGTACAGGGGACCACCCGAGTAGCTCAGGCCGGCGCCGATCGTGCTTTGGCTGCTGAACTGACCAGCTTGGCCGCCGAACGCGTACATACCCTCGGCTTGCAGACCGGCGAACTTCGGCGAGACGTACTTCACGGCGTTGTTGATACGGAAGCCGTTATCGGTGTTGTCGATATCGGCCGGGTGCGAGAAGTAGGCGCCCCACTGGCCGTTGAACGTCGTGGCTTGCGCCATATCGACGACAGGGTCGTATTGGCGGCCGAGCGTCAGGGTACCGAAGGTATCGTTCGTCAGACCGACGTAAGCTTGACGGCCGAACTCGCGGCCACCTTGGGCCAGCCTGCCGTTCGCGGCGTTAAAGCCGTTTTCCAACTGGAAGATGGCCTTCGTGCCGCCGCCCAGATCTTCAGCGCCTTTCAAGCCCCAGCGGCTGCCTTGGAGGATGCCGCTCCGTTCTGCCCACTGGTGGTGACCACCGGTGTTATTCACGAAATCGATGCCAAGGTCGATGATGCCGTACAGCGTCACACTGTTTTGGGCAAAGGCCGGTGCCGCAACAGCGCTCGTCACTGCGAGGGCGATTAGCGATTTCTTCATTTAAAGAGGTCTCCGAGACGATGAATTGCAAGGTGAGCACCCGGGGTGTTGAGTGCAGCGGACACGCTCGTCTCATGAACGAGTGGTCCCCGCCGCGGGTCCAGGTAGTCTTGCGGATACTAGGCAGTCGTAATCCGACACCTCATTAGTGGAAACCCCAGCTTGCCCGGATTATTGCGAGCGAAACAAAAGACTATTTCAAAGCTGCCGTTGCGGAGAGCCGCATCTGTCCTCGCTTCCAATGAAAGCGTCTGCTTACAACAGCCGATACGCTGTTGCCGCACTGCGACAATCCACCATGTGCGATTGTTGCATTCACGTTGAAAAACGTAAGGGCTTGTGTCTTTTGCACCACATTGGGGCGGGCGCTTGTTGCGTGCAGAGCGAACGCCCCTCCAGTGTTTCAATCGGTGGCCGACGAAGCCGCGCCGTGACTGAGCCAGTCGAGGACCGCGACGGCCTCGTCCGTGCCCGCCGCGCGAGCCTTGGCGACGGCCTCCGCGACGTCCGAGCTCGGTACGGCACGGCGGATCGCCACGCCCACGGCCAGAACATCGATCATCAGCAGATGCAGGATGCGCGAGATCATCGAGAGCTGCGATTCCCGTATTTCGATGTGATCGGTTTCGAGCGCCACCGTCGCCCGCTTCGCGAGCGGCGTGTTGCTCGACGTGATGGCGATCACCTGTGCGCCGGCTTGCATGGCGACGTCGAGCACACGCAGCAGCTCGGGCGCGCGCCCGGACTTCGAGACGGCGACGATCACATCTCCTTTGCCGAGCAGCGCAGCCGAGGCCGCCTGCATGTAAAGGTCGCCATAGGCGATCGTCGGAATGCCGAAGCGAAAGAACTTGTAGTGAGCGTCCTGCGCGACGATGTTGGAATTGCCGAGCCCGTAGAACTCGATCCGTCGCGCACCGTTCAGCAGATCGATTGCGCGCTCGACATGCTCGAAGTTCAGATGCTCGCGTAGCTGGAGGATCGCCGAAACCGTGTTGTCGAGCACCTTCGCGCCGAAATCGGTTGCAGTATCGCCGAGGTGGACCTGACTGTGACTGACCGGAATCGTGCCCGTGAGGCCCGTCGCGAGCTTCAGCTTGAAGTCCGACAGCCCCTGGCAGCCGAGCGAGCGACAAAAGCGGATGACGGTGGGCTGGCTCACGTCGGCTTTGCGGGCGATGTCGACGATCGGATCGCTGATGATCGAGCGCGGATGGTTGAGCGCGAGATCGGCCACGCGCCGCTCGGCCGGCGTCAGCGCATCGCGCATCTGACGGATGCGCTCGAAGACGGCCGACGAGCCGCCGCCCGTTCGGTTCGCGAGCTGCTCGGCCAATATGGCCGAGACGCCGAGGAACGCCGGGTATTCGGCCGTGATCACGTAGGTCGGCACATTGGAGAGGTAGGCCTCGAAGCGGCCCTTTGCCTCGAACCTGCGGCGGAACGACGACCGCGCGAAGAAATCGCCGAGCTTCAGGACGACGCCGCCGCCGATATAAATGCCGCCGAGCGCGCCAAGCGTGACGGCAATATTGCCGGCGAACGTGCCGAGAATTCCGCAGAAGCAATCGATGGCTTCCGCCGCCAGCGGCTCCCCGGCGAGCGCTCGATTGACGACCTCGGCCGGATCCGCCGAATGGGTGACGCGCTTCTTGTCGCGCGCGGCGAGCGCACGATAAATGAGCTCGATGCCGGGGCCTGCCGCGACGCGCTCGAACGAGACGTGCGACCACTTCTTGCGCGCGAACTGGAGCACGAGATCCTCGCGCTCATCGGATGGCGCAAAGCTCGCGTGCCCACCCTCGCTGCCGAGCGCGATCCAGCGATCGTCGGCGGGGATGAGCCCCGAGACCCCGAGGCCGGTGCCGGGGCCGAGCAGCCCGATCACGCTGTTTTGCCTGCGCGCGCCGCCGCCGATCTGCGCGCGCTGCGCGTCGTTGAGGCCGGGCAGGGCCATCGCGAGCGCGGTGAAGTCGTTCACGACGAGCAACGTGTCGAAGCCGAGCGTGCGCCGCGTCGCCTCGATCGAGAACGTCCAGTTGTGATTGGTCATGCTGACCTGATCGCCGTCCACCGGGTTCGCGATGGCGATCGCCGCATGATTGACGTGGCCGATCTTCGTATCCTTCAGGTACTTCTTGAGCACATCTTCGACGCCCGGGTATTCGGCACACGGATAGACGCGAATCTGCGAGATTTCGCCTGGGCCGGTTTCGAGCGCAAAGCGTGCGTTGGTGCCGCCGATGTCGGCGAGCAGCCGCGGACCGTCGGCGTGCTGACGGTTGCCGGAAAGCGGGATCGTTTTACTTTGCACACCAGTAGACATCGAGTCTCACTCCCTTGTCGTTCGCCAGCTTTGAGATGGCGTTTTCTTGTGGTGCCGAGGCGGCGGCCTTTAGCACGTCGAGCTTGCGCGGGCCGGCGATCAACAGGAAGAGGCTCTCGACGCGCGTGAGCGCGGCAAGCGAAAGGCTCACGCGCGCGTGCGGCGCGTTGCCCGGGTGAACGGCGACGAAGCGCGCCGCGGCCGGTTCGATGATGTCCGGCCACTCGGGCGCATCGGCGAAGAGCGACGCCGTATGGCCGTCCTCACCCATGCCGAGTACGGCGACGGCGGGCAGCGCGCGCGCCGGATCCGCGTTGAGCGCTGCAACGTTTGCCTCGAGCGTCGAGGCAACGTCGACGAGCGGGAAAAAACGCGCGCCCTGGCCCGCCCGCGTCGCGTTGGCGAGCAATGTATCGCGCACGAGCCGTGCATTGCTGGCCTGATCCGTTTCGGGAACCCATCGGTCATCGACGAGCGTCACATCGATGCGCGGCCAGTCGAGCGGCTCGTTCGCCAGCGCTTCGAAAAACGCACGCGGGCTCGTGCCGCCTGACACCGCAAGCGTCTTGCGCGAGGTGGCGCCGGATGCGGCGAGCGATGCGGTGAGCGCATCCCCGACCGCTTTCGCCAGCGCCTCGGCTTGCTCGCGCGGGTCGTCAAAAGCGTGAAGCTCGATCACTTCTCCTCCAGACTGCTTCTCGAGTACTACCCAATAGACTCGTTCGCCGCGGCGCGCCGGCTCACCGAAAGAGCGCTGCGCCGCTGCGTCCGACCGTCGTCAGTTTTCTTCTTCCAGCCAGCACGTGCCGTGCTGCGCGAGCATGGCGCTCGCGGCGGCCGGCCCCCACGTACCGGCTGCATAAGGCTTAGGCGGCTTCGTCGACGTCGCCCATTCGTTCAGTATCGGCTCCACCCAGCGCCAGGCCGCTTCCTGCTCGTCACGCCGCACGAATAGGGCGAGGCGGCCATTGATCACGTCCAGAAGCAGCCGCTGATAGGCCTCCATCTGGCCTTCCTTGAAGAACTGATCGAACGCGAGGTCCAGATGGACGCTCGCGAGATTCATCCCTTCGCCCGGTTGCTTGGCGAGACAGAAGAGGCGGATCCACTCGTTCGGCTGCAGACGGATGACGAGCCGATTGGAGCCGGGACGCAGCGCGGGCGCGCCGAGCGCGGAATGAGGAACGGGCCGGAAGTTGACGACGATCTCGGCGATCCGATCGGCAAGGCGCTTACCGGTGCGCAGGAAGAACGGCACGCCTGACCAGCGCCAGTTCTCGATCTCGGCCTTCAGCGCGACGAACGTCTCGGTCGTGCTCTGCGATTTCACGCCAGGCTCCGTCGAATAGGCCGGCACCGACGAGCCCCTGATGACGCCTGAGTGATACTGCCCGCGCACAGCCACCTTCGAGATGTCGCGCGGATCGATCGGCTTCAGCGCTCGCAGCACGCGCAGCTTTTCGTCGCGCACGGAGTCCGAATCCATCGAATGCGGCGGTTCCATCGCGACGATCGAAAGCAACTGCAGCAGGTGGTTCTGCACCATGTCGCGCAGCGCGCCCGTGTTGTCGTAGAAATCGCCTCGCCCTTCGACGCCGAGCTCCTCCGCGATCGTGATCTGGATGCTTTCGACCCACTCGCGGCGCCAGAGCGGCTCGAACAGCGCATTGCCGAAACGCAGCGCGAGCAGGTTCTGCACGGGCTCCTTGCCGAGGTAGTGGTCGATCCGGTAGATCTGCTCCTCGGCGAAGATCTCGCCCACC
>CAYPWK010000218.1:2560-9615 GCA_964414365.1 uncultured Burkholderia sp. | reverse complement strand
CGATTTGCAATTCAAAATCGATGGCGGGCGCCGCGGGGTCCGCGCGGATCACACGCGTCAGTCGGGCGATCGCCGACGTCGCGGGATAGTCGATCGCAATGCGGACTTCGGTGACGCTCTGCGAGACGAGCGTCCATTCGCCGATCGCCCCGTAGCCGTGCAGAAGATCGTCGCTGGCATCCGCTTCGGGATCGTACTGCCGAACCGGCGCCGTAAGCGCAGCCTGCCAGGCTTCGGCGACCTGTTCTGGCCGATACGGCACGCCGAAGGGCACGCAGGGAAACTCGCTGCGCATGTGCGCAACCAATCCCTGCGCTCCGGCTGTATCGGCAGCGCCTAGCCACGGTACCTCGTAGAAGGGCCGTACGCGACGGCCGGCGTGTTTGAACTCGACGTTGCCGAGCATGCCGCCCGCCGCGTAAACGGCGAGCGAGCCGTGTGCCCATTCGAGGTGCCAGCGTTGGTTCATGATCGTTGTTGGAGGCAGGAAAGACGGCGAGCGCAGGCTACGCGGCGCTCTCATGGGTCAATTTTCTTCTTCGATCCAGCATGTATCGTGGCGTGCGAGCAGCGCGCTCGCAGCGGCCGGTCCCCAGGTGCCCGCTGCATATGGCTTCGGCGCCGCATCGGGCGAGCGCCATGCATCGAGGATCGGCGCAACCCACCGCCATGCCGCTTCCTGCTCGTCCCGGCGCACGAACAGCGCAAGGCGTCCGGCGATCACGTCGAGCAGCAGGCGCTGATACGCTTCCATCCGGTCCTGCTTGAAGAACTGATCGAATGCTAGGTCGAGGAATACACCCCGCAGATTCATGCCCATGCCGGGCTGTTTCGCAAGCGCATTCAGCCGAATAGACTCGTTCGGCTGCAAGCGGATCGTGAGCCGGTTTGCGCCGGGGCGCAGCGGCTGCGTGCCAAGCGCCGAATGCGGCACGGGCCGGAAGTTGACGACGATCTCGGCCACACGCCCGGCGAGCCGTTTGCCCGTGCGCAGGAAGAACGGCACGCCGGCCCATCGCCAGTTTTCCACCTCGGCTTTGAGCGCCACGAAGGTTTCCGTTGTGCTGCCGTGGCGCACGCCGGACTCGCCGAGATAGCCGCTCACAGGCAGACCGTTGATGGCGCCCGCGTGATACTGGCCGCGTACGACGTTGCGCTGGATGTCATCTCCGGCAAGCGGTTTGAGTGCGCGCAGCACGCGCAGCTTCTCTCCACGCACGGCATCGGCATCCATCGATTGCGGCGGCTCCATCGCGATGATCGAAAGCAATTGCAGCAGATGGTTCTGGACCATGTCCCGCAGCGTGCCCGTTTGATCGTAGAAGCTGCCGCGGGCTTCGACACCGAGCTGCTCGGCCACGGTGATCTGAATGCTCTCGACCCATTCGCGGCGCCACAGCGGCTCGAACAACGAGTTGCCGAAGCGTAGGGCGAACAGGTTTTGCACCGCCTCTTTGCCGAGGTAGTGATCGATTCGATAGATTTGTTCTTCGGCAAAGATTCGACCGACTGCGTCGTTGATCGCATTCGACGATGCAAGATCGTAGCCGAGCGGTTTTTCGAGCACGACGCGCGCGCCCTCGGTCAGCCCGGCGGCGGCCAAGCCTTCGCAAATCGGCACGAACAATGAAGGCCCGGTCGCCAAATAGAAGATGCGCGTGCCTGGCATCGAGTCGCGCATCGCCTGCAACGCCGCGAACGCGCCACGCTGGCTCGCGTCGAGCTCGAGGTAGTCGAGTCGTGCACGAAACGCTTCCCACTGGGCGTCGCCTGAGCGTGTGGCAGCGATGTGCGGCCTGACGTGTTCGTCGGTCCAGCGCAAATATGAGGCGCGATCGAGCGGCGTGTGAGCAACGGCAAGGATGCGTCCGGCCGGGCCAAGCGAGCCATCGCAATGCGCAGCATGGAGCGCGGGCAAAATCTTGCGCAGCGCGAGATCGCCTGTGCCGCCGAACAGCACGAACGTGAACGGACTATTCGCGGCGGGGTACGCTAGTTTGCTCATGGCAGTGTCGCTTGCAGGACAAATTGTTCATCGCGCGCGCCGGCAACGCGTGCAGCCTCCTCGAACGTCGGCGCATAGGCGCCTTCTCGGCTGCAGACGACCGATGCGCAGGCCGCCGCAAACGCAAGATGAGCCGCCGGCGGCGCTTCGGGGCTCCGAAGCAGACTCGACATCCAGCCACCCATGCAGGCATCGCCGCATCCGACGGTGTCCGCCACTTCGGTCGCAAAGGCCGGCTGAAAGAAGTCCCCCCGCGGCGTCAGCAAGTCCATGCCCAATGCGCCGCGCGTGACAAGAATGTCGGCGTGCGGTGCCCACGCACGCAACTGTGCCAGTGCAGAGCGCTCGTCGAGGCCTGGGAAGAGACCGAGCAGGTCCTCGTCGGAAATCTTGATGTAGTGGGCAAGTCCGGCCATGCGCGTGAGCGTCGCGCGATAGGCATGATGGCGCATCGGCTCGCGGAAGTTCGGGTCGAACGAAATGCGCTTTCCCGCGGAGTGCGCGGCGACGGCGACATCGATGAGCCGCGAGGCGAGCGGCTCGCGTACGAGGGAAAGCGAGCCGAAATGCACTGTTCGGGCCGCGGCCAGCCAGCCTTTCGGCAGCAGTTGCGGATCGAAGGCGAGATCGGCGCTGTCGTCGCCCACGAAGAAATAACGTGGGGGATGCTTGGACACGACCATCGCGAGCAGCGGGGACCGCTCGACCTGACGTGTGAAGCGCATGTCGAGTCCCGAGTCGGCCGAGAGCGCGACGAGCGCATCGCCGAACGGGTCTTGGCTGACGGTGCCGGCGTAGCCGGTCGGCACGCCGAGCCGCGCGCCGACGCGCGCCACATTCCAGCACGAGCCGCCCGGCACGCTGCGCCAGCGGCCATCGTCCTCGCGGATGAAGTCGGTCAACGCTTCACCGAATACGACGAAGCGGGGTAGGGGTGGCGTCATTACGATTTCCGGGGGCTCGGCGCCGAGGGTATTGCGCGGCGCGCCTTGAAGCGGTTGATCAGATTGTTCGTCGAGCTGTCGTGCGTGCTAACCGTGCCCGGCGCGGCGATCTCGCGCTCGATCTCGGCCGCGAGCCGCTTGCCGAGCTCGACGCCCCACTGGTCGAACGAATTGATCTGCCAGAGCGCCCCCTGCACGAACACCTTGTGTTCGTAGAGCGCGATCAGCGCGCCGAGCGTCGCGGGTTCGAGCCGATCGAGGCACAGCGTATTCGTGGGGCGGTTGCCCTCGAAGTGCCGATGGGGCGCATCGGGCGACGGCGAACCGTTCATCAACGCTTCGGTTTGCGCGAAGCAGTTCGCAAGCAAGATGGCATGGTGCGCGTCGAGCGTATGGTGCGGCCGCATGCAGGCGATGAAGTCGGCCGGAATCAGGGCGCTGCCCTGATGCAGCAGTTGGAAGAACGCATGCTGGCCGTTCGTGCCCGGTTCGCCCCAGATTACAGGGCCGGTCGCGTAATCGACGCGTTCTCCGTCGAGTGTGACGGTCTTTCCGTTGCTCTCCATATCGAGCTGCTGTAGATAGGCCGGCAGCCGATGGAGGTAGCGATCGTAGGGCGCGACGAGATGGCTCGCCGCTCCGAAGAAGTTCGTGTACCAGACGCCGATGAGCCCAAGCAGCGCGGGCAGGTTGCGCTCGAGCGGTGCCGTCGCGAAATGCCGGTCCATCGCGTGGGCACCCGCGAGCAGCGACGCAAACGCGTCCGCACCGACATACAGCGCGATCGGCAAACCGATGGCGGACCATAGCGAATAGCGGCCCCCCACCCAGTCCCAGAACGCAAACATATTGTCGGTATCGATGCCGAAGGCGGCGACCGCCTGTGCGTTCGTCGAGACCGCGACGAAATGCCGGGCGACGGCGGATTCGGGCGCGCCGCTCGCGAGCAGCCATGCGCGCGCCGTGTGCGCATTCTGAAGCGTTTCGCGCGTCGTGAAGGTTTTCGACGCCACGATGAAGAGCGTCGTCGTGGGATCGACCGCGCGCAGCACCTCATGGATGTCGGCGCCGTCGACGTTCGAGACGAAATGCATCCCTAAGCGCTCGTGACCATAGGGCCGCAGCGCTTCGCATACCATGCGCGGGCCTAGATCCGAGCCGCCGATGCCGATGTTGACGATGTCCGTGATGGCTCGCCCCATATAGCCGCGCCAAGCGCCGTTGCGCACTGCGTCGCTGAAGCGGCGCATGCGGGCGAGGACGGCGTGTACGTGCGGCACGACGTCCTCGCCGTCGACAAAAATGGATGTATCGGCCGGTGAGCGCAGCGCCACGTGCAGCACAGGCCGCCCTTCGGTCGTGTTGATCCGCTCGCCCTTGAACATGGCGTCGCGTCGCACCTCGACGCCCGCCTCACGCGCGAGTGACGTCAACAGCGCAATCGTCTCGTCGGTCAGCAGGTTTTTCGAGAAATCGACGTACACGCCTGCAGCTTCTAGCGAGAACCGATCGGCGCGCGCGGCATCCGCCGCAAAGAGCGAGCGGATCGACGTGCCCGAAAGCGCATCGCGATGGCGCGCGAGCGCGTGCCAGGCAGGAGAGTGTGTGAGTTTCGACATCGTAGTCCGTTGGGCGAGTGGATGAACGGCGAGGGGGTTTTAGCGCGGCGACGACCAGCCCTTATAGCTGCCGACGTTCTGACGCGTGACGAGCGTCGAAGGCAGGAGCGTCGTTTGGCTCGCGGGAGCGTGGCCGTTCATGATCCCGTAACCCACTTCGACGGCCTTTTGCGCCATCGCCCACGGATCCTGGCTCGCCGACGCCTGGACGAGCGTGTCAGTCTTCAGCGCGCTCTCGATGTCCGGTGCGCCGTCGACGGACGTGATGACGATGCCGCTGCGCTGGAGTTGCTTGGCCGCGAGATCGCTGCCGATGGCCTGCGGGTCGTTGATTGCGAAGACGCCGTCGACCTTCGGGAAGCGCGTCAGATAGCCCTGCATCGCGTTCATGCCGCCTTCACGCGAACCCTTTCCGTCCTGGTCGTACGACAGCAGCTTGATGCCGGGCGCCTTGCCGAGCACCGTTTTGCAACCGTTCACGCGGTCGATCACGGCCGAAACCTGAGGACCGTTTTCGATGATCACGTTGCCCTTGCCGTTGAGCTTTTGCACGAGATACTGACAGGAGATTTCGCCTGCCTGGGTGTTGTTGGTCTGCACCGTTGCATTCGCGCCGGCGGCGGCCACGTCCACCGCGACGACAGCGATGCCGGCAGCCTGCGCTTTTTTCACGGCAGGTTCGATCGCCTTCGGATCGGCCGCGTTGAGCAGAATCATGTCGACGTGCGCCGAAATGAAGTTGTCGATTTGCGTGAACTGCTTGTTCAAGTCATAGTCGGCCGAGACCGCCGTCACTTTCGCGCTCGGGTTGATTTGCTTGGCCTTCGCTTCGGCACCCTTCACGATCGTGACGAAGTAGGGGTTGCCGAGCGAGCCGACCGTAATGCCGATGGACTTGAGGGGCTTGTCGGCCGCGTGCGCCGCGGACGAAACGATGGCCGCTGCGAGGGCGATGGCGGTCAGTGCGGCTTTGTGCTTGAACATATCCGTGTCTCCAGATGGTCCGTGTTGTCGAATCGACGGCGGGCGGACCGAGCCCGCGCCGGTACGGCGTTTGAGCGAATCGAGTGAAAAGAAGCGAAGAGGGTGAAGCCCGTCGAGCGAGCGAAACGCCGGGCGAATCGCTCTGTGCTCGCCTTACGTGCGTGCCGAGCCGCGCTGGCGATAGCGGTCGAGCGCAACGGCGCCGATGATGACGAGGCCCTTGATGATGTATTGCCAGATGTCCGAGACGCCGAGCAGCACGAGGCCGTTCGTGAGGACGGCGATGATCAGCGCGCCGATGAGGGTACCGACGATCGAGCCGACACCGCCGACGAAGCTCGTGCCGCCGAGGATTACCGCGGCAATCGCATCGAGTTCATAGGACTGGCCCATTTGCAGCCCGTTTGCCGCATAAAGGCGCGCGGCTGACATGACGGCGCCCAGGCCGGCGAGCAGGCCCGACACGGCATAGACCAACAGTTCGATCGCCCAGACCTTGATGCCGGCCAGGCGTGCGGCTTCGCGGTTGCCGCCGACCGAGTAGATGCGCAGACCGGTGACCGTCCGGCGCAACACGAACCATGAGCAGGCCACGACGGCCAGCGCGATGATCACGAGCCAGGGAATGCCGAAGAGCGAGCCGTTGCCGATGAACGCGAACGGCAGGTGCGGATTGAAGACCGTCGTATCGTTGCCGAGCAGACGCGCGACACCGCGCACCGCCGTCAAAGCGCCAAGGGTGACGATGAACGGTGGCAGGCGCAGCAGGGCGATGAGTCCGCCGTTGAGTGCGCCGAAAGCGAGACCCACGGCGAGCGCCGCAGGCACGCCGAGCCAGCCCCAGTGGGGGATGTTCGAGGCGAGCATGGCGGCGACGGCAGCGGCAGCCAGCACCGAGCCGACCGAAAGATCGATGCCGCCTGTGAGGATGACGAATGTCATGCCCGTGGCCAGAACGATGTTGATGGCCGCCTGCTGGGTGACGATCGATACGTTCTGTAGACTGAAAAACGTATCAGTCATGAGGCCGAAGCCGATGCACAGCAGGACGAGTACGGGCAGCATGCCCGCCGTGCGCAGGAGCGATTGCAGGCGCTGGCGATGATCGGCCGCGGCGTGCGCTTCGCGCGCGGGTTGGGCGGACTCGCTCGTGACAGCGCCGGCGGCTTGGTGTCGTGTCGGGTTCGACATGTCGTTCTCCTCAATGTTCGTCATGATCTGGCTAGACTGCGGGGGCTGCGGATGCGTCGCTTTAGGCGGCCTCGCCGAACGCTGGCTGCGAGCCCGTGGCCAATTCGATGATGGCTTCCTGACTGATCGGTTTGCCGGAGTGGCCGCCTAGCTCTCCGGCGATCTCGCCTTCGCGCATGACCAGCACGCGATCGGCAACGCCGATGATCTCGGGCAGTTCGCTCGAGATCACGATTACGCCGACGCCCGACTTCGCCAGGTCGTTGATGATCCGGTAGAAACCCTGGAAGAGCCGAACGATTTCCCAACAAA
>CAYPWK010000218.1:0-2550 GCA_964414365.1 uncultured Burkholderia sp. | reverse complement strand
GACTTCGCACCGATATCGACGCCGCGCGTCGGCTCGTCGAGGATTAGCACACGCGGCTTCGTTTCGAGCAATCGCGAGAGCAGAACCTTCTGCTGATTGCCGCCCGAGAGCGCGCCGACGTTCACGTTTGCGTTGGGCACCCGGATCGACAGCGAGCGGATCGCGTTGCGTGCCCGGTCTGCGCCGCGCGCGAGGTCGAGTACGCCAAGACGCGCGTCGCGATTGCAGACCGACACGTTGATGTTGTCGCGCACGCTCATGTCGAGAAAGAGCCCTTGGCGCTTGCGATCCTCGGTCAGATAAACGAGTCCCGCGTCGATCGCTTCGCGCGGCGAGCGCAGCGGCATCACACGCCCATCGATTCGAATTTCCCCGCGCGTGCGCGGCTCCGCACCAAAGATGAGGCGGGCGAGTTCGGTGCGCCCCGCGCCTACGAGCCCTGCGATGCCGAGCACCTCGCCCGCGTGCAGATCGAGGCTGCAGCCGCGCACGCGGCTCGCATCGGCCACGTCGCGCACGCTCAGCACGACATTGCCCGGGTCATAGGGCGCGTGCTGCTTTTTGTAGAAACCGGAGAGATCGCGCCCGACCATCATCTTCACAAGAGAGTCGGCAGATAGCGAGTCGCGCGCAAGTGTGCCGACATAAGCACCGTCGCGCAGCACCGTCACGCGATCGGACAACTCGTAGATCTCTGCCATCCGGTGGCTGATATAGATAATCGCGAGCCCTTCCGCGCGCAATTGCCGTATCAGTTTGAAGAGCCGGTCCGTCTCGCGCGAGGAGAGTGGGGTGGTCGGCTCGTCCATCACGAGGATGCGGGCGCGCGTATGCACGGCGCGTGCGATTTCGACGAGCTGTTGCTCGGCGATCGACAGCGTGCCGACGATCGTTTCGGGGCCGAAGCTCGCGCCGAGGCGCTTGAGCACCTCTTCAGAGTCGCGCGCCATGCCGGCGCGATCGACGAGGCCGAAGCGCTTGCCGCCACGGCGCAGCTCACGGCCCGCGTGGATATTCTCGGCGACGCTCAGGTTCGGCGCGAGGCTCAGTTCCTGATAGATGACGGCGATGCCGAGCGCCTTCGCGGCGAGCGGGCCATCGATCGTGACCGGCTGGCCGTCGACGATGATTTTGCCGCCAGGATCGGCCTGATAGGCACCCGAAAGGATCTTCATGAGCGTGGACTTGCCGGCGCCGTTTTCGCCCATCAGCGAGTGGATCTCGCCGGCGTGGACTTCGAGACGTACGTTGTCGAGCGCGCGCACGCCGGGGAACGTCTTGCTGATGCCACGCATCTCGAGCAACGGGCGGCTCGCCTCAGTGTGGGACATGATTGACCTCCTGCGCTTCTACGCCGACGCCTTTGAGAATTCCGGCACGCGGCGAGAAATTGAAGAACATTGGGAGCGATGCGGCGCCGATCGCACCGGCATCGGGGCCGAACGATCCACGCATCAGTTCGGGGGTGCCGCGTGCTTCGGGCGCACCGAGCGCGAGCGCGGCATGCAGGCGCTCCATGACGGTATCGATCAGCCCGGCGTCGATATCCGCGTCGATGACCACGACGGGGGCGTCTGTGACGCAGAGCATGGCGCGTACAGCCGGAGCAAGCGCCTCGATGCAGTCGTCGATCCACTCATCCACGGCGGGAAGGCGCCGCGCAACGCACGCTTCCAGGTCCGCCCGCGTGTCGACCGTCTCGCCGCAATAGCGCAGATGGCGTGCGAGTGCGTTGAGCGACGCGCGAGCAAGCAGGATGTCCCACGGGCCGGAAGGCTGAGGGGCCGACGGCAGGCGGCTCGGTGGCACCGGCATGACGCCGATATCGCCCGCGTTGCTGTTGGCGCCGCGCAGGCAATCGCCATCGATCGCGATGCCGCCGCCGATGGCCGGTCCGAGGAAGAGGTAGATGAAGTCGCTCGCTTGCCTGCCGCAGCCATAGAACAATTCGGCGATCGCCGCGGCATTGCCGTCGTTTTCACTGAAGACGGGAAGCGGCACGATCGACGCAAGTTCGCTGGCGAAGTCGACGTCGCGCCACGCATCGAACGCGTTCGAAGACAGACCCAGTTGGCGCAGCCAGCTGCCGAGGTTGAACGGTTGGGCCACGCCGACACCGGTCAGCCGCTCGCGCTCGACCGACGGAAGGCGAGCGAGCAGGTCACGGATATCGTTATCGACGAGTGCGAGAACCTTCGCGGGCGCAGGCAGCAGCATGTCGTGACTGCGCCGCGCGAGCACTTCTCCCGCGAAATTGACAAGAACGGTTTCAATCCCGCCGCGGTCGAGCCGCACACCAATCCCGAACGCACCTTTCGGGGCAACCTGAAGCAGCGAGGCAGGCTGTCCGCGCTGGCCTTCAACGCGGCGTCCTGTCGATTCGATCAGACCCGCCTGCTCGAGCGAGGCGATGATGCTGCCGACCGCTGTGCTCGTCAGATTGGCCGAGCGCGCGAGGTCCGCCTTCGATGCCGGCTGCGTGCGGCGGAGCGCCTGCAACAGCAGGCGCTCGTTGTAGCGGCGCAGGTTGGCCGAATTGCTGCCGCGGCC
>CAYPWK010000217.1:0-9623 GCA_964414365.1 uncultured Burkholderia sp. | reverse complement strand
TCTACGGCGAGAATCTGTCGATAGACGGCCGCTGCTTCGGCAAAACGGCCCGCGTGCTGATATGCAAGTCCGGTTTCGATCGGCACTGCCGCGACAGGCGCAAGGCGCTGCGTGGGCGTCGATGCTGGTGCCGATGCGGGTGTCGGGAGAGCACTCGGCGCGGAATGAACGGCAATCACCGGCGGCGCTACGAATCGAACGCTAGCCGCGTCCTTCGGCGGCAGACGTAAAGAAACGACGCCCTCTGCGTTGTCGCCGAACGCATCGATCGTTTCGGCGGAACGCCGCTCGCGCTCTTCGTCTGGATCACTCGCCATACTTGCGCAAATAGCGTTCGTAGCCGGCGCGCCAGGCGACGGTACCGAAGGCGCCCCCGCTCTCGTGAACAACGCTGATCGGCCAAGTGCCCATACGCAAGCCTTTCAATTCGGCCTGGCGGCAGAAGTCCATGTCGTAGAAATGGAAAGCGAACTGTTCGTCGAACCGTACGCCGGCTTGGACCAGTCGCTCGCTGTCCGCGATGAGCATGAGCCCGTCGAGCAGCTTGCATTCGACGCCGGCCGGCCCGAAGCGCGAAACTTGGGACGGAAAACCTTTACCGTGGGCCACCGAGCCGCTTAGGAACGCAGGGTCGTCCCATTTGAGGTCCGGCGTCCCGAACGCCCATGACGGCTGAAGCGGCGAACGACGCCGGTTGCCCGCGAGACCGACCACGTCGAAGTGCTGCAGCGCCTCTTGGGCGCGCTCGGCCCAGAAGAAGTCGGCGATCGAGACGTCGTCATGGACGAAGACGAGAGTGGCTGGGTGAGAGGCCGATTGTTCGATGGCTGCGTTGTAAAGCGTCGGCAATCCCGTCGAGTTGTTGTCGTAGAGCAGTAACTCGGGCGGCTGCGCGTATCGATGTGCCGACAACGAGCGGCCAAGCGCCGTGTCGGTCATAAAGCGCTCCTGCGAGACGCGCGTCGCGCACACAATCCGCACCGGCTTAGCAGGCGCCGCCGTCGGGTGCTCCGCGTATGTCGGTGCGGCCGTGGGCGAAGCGTGCCCATTCGACGAGGGTTGCGGCGCCCGGGCGGCGACCGCGGCACGGGCATGCGCGTAGTCCGAGCGAAAACGTTCGGTTTCGAACAGCTCGCGGGGTTCGAGCGAAGTAAGTTCGCCGAGATTATCCAGCAGCCGGGCGATCTCCGGAAACTCACCCGCCCGTGCCGCGTAAACTCGCTTGAGGCGCGCGGCCGCATCAGCCAGATCCGCTCCGATGAGATGACCCGACGTGGCCTCGCCGCGCACGAAGAGTTCCCATTCGTAGATGGCGGCGCTCCTCTGATGTGGCCGTTGTCGACCGGCGCCGTCGCTCCCATCGCGACGCGACATGCTCCAGTATCCGCCGACCGCGATCAGCGGCGCATGTTCAGCGAGGTTCAGGTACATTGCGACGTCGCCGAGACCGTCAAGCTTGAACGTGCGGTAGGCGAATACGTCGTCGGCGCTAGCACGCTCCCGATCGATCATGACGTTGGACGTTTCGCCGATAAAGTTGCGCAAGTCGCCGACCATTTCCCTCACGAGCAAATTGCGGTCAACGAGGCCCAACTCGTTCACCTTCAACAGCAACGGCGGAGTATCGACAACTGTGTCATTGGCATCGACAAAAACACGCCCGTGAAAGGCGAGCGCCGAATCGGGCGCTTGCCGGAACGCGTCGAGCAGCCGCTCGACTGACTCCGGCATCAGCATGTCCGAATCGCCCAGCCATTTGACGTAGCGACCGCTCGCTCGCGCCCAGAGCGCTTCCTCACTGCGGACAGCGTCGCAGAAGCCATGATGAAAATAGCGGATGCGGGCATCGTCGAAGCGTTCGACGATCGGCTGCAGAGCGGCATCGGCCGTATCGTCGGCGACGAGGATTTCGACATCCCCGAACGTCTGGCGCTGGGCGCTGATTAGCGCGCGGCCCAGATAGTCGGCTCTGTGCGCCGGAATCAGAATGCTGACGGTTGCCATAAAAAGGTTTCTTCCTTTGCTAACCTACTGTGGGTTGACCGCCACACGGCTCTTGAGCCGCAGGTGCATTGCATTCTCGCGGCGTCCACAGGCCGGACGCCGGCAGATTAGCAATAAAGAAGCGGTAGCAATCAGTGGAACAGCAGCGGGTTTCAGGGCCATTTTTGAATGGTCCATGTCCCGGCTCGGAATATCAGCCGGTCGTCCTTGTCTTGATCGGGGGGATGGCGTAAAGCATAAGATCCTCACCCGACCTGCCGTGGCATCGGAGGAAGAGGTCATATCCCACGTCGAGGCCGTGAATCATGGACACGACATCGAGCAGATCGTCAGGCGAGTGATAAACGCTCACCGCAAGAAAAACCGGTCGGGCCGCGATGAAGTCGAGACAGCTCCGGATGGCGCGAACCTCGGCGCCCTCGATATCGAGCTTGAAGTAAAGCGGGGCACCGCGATCGAAGTCGGATAACAAGGCCGTCCGCACACGCCCCGAGGCGTGCCTGTCCAGGGACGAACCCACATTCCCCGTTGCATTGAATCCTGCCCATCCGCGCTCGTCGGAAATGGCTTCGTGTCGGATCGCAACGCGATCCGTCACGCCGAGCCTTTCTATGCGCTGTGCAGCGCGAGCCGCGTTCGCCGGGTCCGGCTCGACAAGATAAATTCGGCCGAAGCGTCCGCGCGTCATGTTGATGAATTGCTCGGCCGTGTCACCGTCATATGCCCCGGCGTCAACATACTCGACATTGGGCGGAAGGCGATCCCTCAAGAATGCTACGTCGTGCCGATCCGTCGATACCACGCGATCGAACTGCCCCGACCTGCGCAATTCCAAATGCGCATCGAGCGTCGTCCGTGATAGTTCGTCGGCTAAAAGACGCCTCACCGAATCGTAGCGATCGAGCTTATTAGCAAGCGATGCGAGCGGCTCGAAGAACAAAAACGGCAACGCCCGAGATGCCTCGCCGAGAAGCAGCTCGGCAAACGACCGGCAGGACAAGCCGGGATGGAGCACCTCGACTGCACGCTGCTTTTGCTCGATGACAAACCCGGGCTGGTAGATGCACACATAGAGGACGCCGTGGTGATCCTCGGTCGACTTCGCAAAGGCTTCGAGCGTAAGCACGTCGTGGCCGTCAATCGACGTCCCCGCCTTCTCGGGTGTGTCATCTACGAAAACGAAGGGCCGCTCGAGGCAGCGACCGATACGGCGGCCGAGCGTGCCGGCACCATACAAACCGATCATTGCCATACTCTCTCTCAACGTTTCCAAAATAAAAGCGGTACTAACGCGTGAAATCGGCGGATGCGGACATGTGGTTACTTTGGAGCGCGACGATGCCGCCAGTCGCTCACGTCACGGGCAGGCGACCAGCGGTAGCCGAGATACTTGGCTATTCGCGGATCGGCCGGCGACTTTCTCCCCTTGCTCGTCAAGGCGGAAGGCAAATCGATCTGCTGCGCCATGAACGGCAAGCCGATGACGTGATTTACCGCGCGCCGAACGCGGTCGGTCCGATTGACGCCGGCGCGGTGAAACAGCATGGCGTCCAACACCAAAAACGATCCCGACGGCGCCTCGATCTGCCGCTCGAACCTGCGTGTGAAACCCGCGGTGGGGAATGCCGCTACGTGATGTGTGCCTGGTAACACAAACGTGGCGCCATTGTCGGCCGTGAAATCGTCGATGCAAAAAAGTGCATTGATGGCGAGCGCCTTCGAACTCGTCCAGTGCTGATAGTTGAGGTCGCGGTGCCATTTCGCCTGGTAATTCTCGCGTTCGGGTCGGTTGATTATGCCGTTTTGCATCAGCAGCACGAACTCAGCGCCTAGGGCGCGAGTAGCGACTTCCATCAGCGCGGGTGTAGTCGCCACGTCCAGGAAGTCCGGCGCATAAGCCAGCGCGCAGCGGGCGATGTCCGCGTCGTGCATGGCTCGCAAGGCGCCTTCACCACCCATTTCAGCGACCTGTTCTGCATAGACGCGATCGAGCTCTGCGCCCAGGTGCTCGACGAATGTGGCCGGCAGTCCGCTTGGGACGACCGTATAGCCGTTGACAGTGAGTTCCGCTATCGCTTCGTCGATTCCGTCCGCATCGCTGAAACGTTCTATTACGCCGTACGCTTCGTGATTGCTAGTTGTTTGCATTCGAACTCCGCCTCTGAGAACCATTGACCGCTCTCGATGATCAACTCATCATTTCACTTGAGAAACGCCTGCCACATTTCGAGGAAGCGCTCGCACACGGTCGGCTCGCAACGGATAAGCCCCGGCAACAGTTCGCAAAAGGGCGCCATGTCATCGACGCCTGCGAAGTCTCTCATGATGAGACTACCGGTATTGCTGAAGCATTGGGCGGCTTGCTCGCGCTCGACCTTGTTTAATCGCAAGGCGGCAAGTCCAAGCGCGATCCACGCAAGGCGCCCTTGCTTGAAGTCACGAGTCGACCTCACCTGGCTGTTCTGCGACGGATTCATACGAAAGTACCCCAACGGCTCGTTCAGATAGCCGATCGGTTTTTTGAGGCTCGCCGAAAGAAAGAGGCCGATATCGCCGAGGCCCTCGAATGAGATTCCCGCGAGCTGCGGATTGTCCAGCAAGCCGGCGGCGTCACGGTTGAAAACGGCGTTCGACACTTCCCCTAGCCAGTTGTTGCACGTCGGTATCGTCGTCGAGAAAAGAAACTCGGGCGCGAGCAGCAATGCCCGCTCGCCATGCCGGCGGACTTGCTCGGGGACCGGGAGCCGACTCACCGGTTGCCCTGATTCAAGCGCGGTCCACCGTCTACTGACCGTGCAGTCGACGCTACCCGTGGCGTGAACGGCCAAGTGCCGCTCATAGAACTCCGGGTAGATGACATCGTCGTCGAGGAGCAAGTGCGCAAGGGGGGTGCTGCCGTTCCATGCTTTCAACAAATGCCGGCAATTGGCGAATGCCCCGGCGCGCGGCCCTTCGATGACTTCGATATTCATGCCGGTCGTCGCCGCTCTCAACGCATCGCTCTGCAATGCGGCATGGAAAGCACGGTCAGGACTGTCGTCCGAGATGATGACGCGCTCAGGCCGGACCGTCTGGTGGTAAAGCGCGATCAGCAGGTCGTGCAGGTACTTAGCCTTGTATGCGGGAATGATAGTGGTGATTTTCACGTGATCTTCGAAGTCTTCTTACCGTATCAGCGTTCTAGTTGCGGAGTCAGTCAGGCGAAGAACTCGAGCACCTTCTGTGCGACGGGCCGAATGTCGTCGATCGTGAGGTATGGTCCCATGGGCAGGCTCAGCACTTCGTTCTGCAGGCGATCCGCAATCGGAAGGTCCGGCCATCGCACACCTGCATATGCCTGCTGTCGGTGATTCGCGATCGGGTAATGAATAAGCGTCTCGATGCCGTTCGCACCCAAATGCGCCTGCAGAGCGTCCCGACATGGCGTTTTCACCACGAACAGGTGCCAAACCGGCACCGCGTCGGCCACGACGTGCGGCAGTTGAAGAAGCGCCCCCGCCGGCGCCAGCGCGCTCATGTACGCTGAAGCTAGTTCGGCACGCCTCCCGTTTTCGGCATCGAGGTGTCGCAACTTCACACGCAGAATCGCCGACTGCAGTTCGTCGAGCCTTGAATTGACGCCTGCGAGCTCATGTCGATATTTGACGCTCGAGCCGTAGTTGCGCAACTTGCGTACCGCGGCGGCCAACTGTTCGTCGTCGGTAGTAATTGCACCGCCGTCGCCAAGCGCGCCAAGGTTCTTACCAGGGTAAAAGCTGAATGCTGCCGCATCGGCAAGCCCCCCAGTTCGCTGCTCGCGGTAGCGCGCCCCGTGCGCTTGTGCAGCGTCCTCGATCACGCGTATGCCGTGCCGCCGCGCAATCTCATTCACCCGGCTCATTTCGGCCGGTTGCCCATACAAGTGCACCGGAATGATGGCTCGCGTGCGCGGCGTAATCGCAGCCTCGATGCATGCAGGATCGATATTGCACGTGCGAGGATCGGGCTCGACCGGGACGACGCGCGCGCCGATCTGGCTTACCGCGAGCCAAGTGGCAATGAATGTCGTCGACGGAACGATGACTTCATCTCCGGCGCCTATGCCGTATGCACGCAGAATGAGTTGTAGCGCGTCCAGACCATTACCCACGCCGATGCAATGAGCAACACCGCAGTAGTCGGCAAACTCGCGCTCGAATGCTGCACTCTCCTCGCCGAGGATATACCGGCCTGATGCAACGACGCGCTCCATCGCTTCGCGAATCGCGGCTTCATGCGGCTCGTTGGCACGCTTCAGATTGAGAAAATCCATTGTCATGATGCGTTTGCAGACCCGTCATTCCCCGCGCCGCCCCGCGCCGACCGGAGCCCCGAGCGAGCGCGCGCGAGTTCGAGAAACTCGTCGTGGTCTCGTATGTAGTCCTCGACAGTGTAGGTCTCAGACGCGAGCACCATACATACGGCGCCCGAAGAAAAATTGTCGAGCTTGCGCCACATCATCGGGCAAATATAGAGGCCGTAATAGGAGCGATTGAGATGAAATCGCCGCTGGCGGTCGCCGTCGTCGAGGACGATGTCGAAGCTTCCCGACATCGCGATAACGAATTGATGGAGCTGCCTGTGTGCATGCGCGCCACGGTCAGATCCACCAGGAACGTCGTAGAGGTAATAGACACGCCGAATGTCGAACGGGATGTGATTGCTTCCCTCGACGAACGTCAGATTACCGCGTGGGTCGGCAATTTTCGGTAGCTCGATAATGCGGCAGTCATTCAGCGCCATTGTCATTCCCCCGAAGGTCCCATTGATAAAACTCATAGACCACGCCGCCGGCGCCGAACTCGTTCTTGAATTGGTTCAGTCCTTCGTTCAACACGCGGCCGTCGTGCTCGGTACTGATTCCGAAGTCGAAGTACCGTTTGCCGACGACGCGACTTTGATCGATCGACGTCTCGAAAACAGCGTCGAGCGCGCTAACCTCATAGCCCGCTTGACTTGAGGCGATGTACTGAGCGTGCGCGACCGTCTGCGACAGGAACACGACGATTCCCGCTTCGACGTTGCCGTCAAGTGTCGCGACCATCAACCTGATTCGATCTGGAAAGCGATCAAGAAGCATCGCGATTTCATCGAGCGTGTGGACTGGCTTTGCCGAATGCCTTCGCCTCAGGTTGTCCTCGAGCACAAGCCAGAACTCCGCAAGGTGTTCATTGCCCGACGCGACCACTACTCCGGCGCGCTTTGCCTTCTTTTGCGCACGCAAGCGTCGCTCGCTCACGGGGAGGCGATGGCGCAGATCGATGCAACTCGATAAATCGCAGCGGTAACGCACTGCCCCGGCGCGAAAAAGCGCGTAGAGATCGTCTTGCGCGGGCGCAGCCTGGTAGATGTGCGGCACACACTTGTATCGCAACTGCTCGAACCCCGCTGAACGCCAAAGTCCCGCTGCGGAATCGAGCGCAGCGATCATCTGCATGCCGCGCAACCGGCCGTCGTGAAGCACGCCGCCGTAGGTCACGCCGGGATGCGACACCACTATCTTTTCGTCGAGCGAATGGCGGGCGGCAGGGATGACGCCGACCCAGTCGTCCCCGTCTTCGATAATGATCGACCGGTCGACGAACCTGTCACCGTGATAAGAGAGAAACCGGTGCAAATGCAAGAACGTCGCCCCATGGCAACGCTCGCAAAAGTCGTCCCAGCGAAGAGCGTCATCAGGTTGAAAGAAACGCGCTCTCATCACGCCTCGACTAGCTCCGCGATACCGAAGCCGGTGCCGCCGAAATCGTTGCCGTCGTAGAGCAACCAAGTCTTTCCGGCGGTCTGGATGTCCACTCCGAATTCGATCGATTCGGCATCCCATCCTTCGTGGGAGACATCGATCCCGATCGAATCGTCTTGACGCTGCCAATCGAGGCCATCTGGAGAAATGGCGTACCCCATCCGATATGCGGCAGGGTTCCGGCGGCGGATCGAATAGATCATTCGGTAGCCATCCGGATTACGCCTGACGACGGGCCGGCCGAAGCCGTGTTCGTGCAATAAATTTACCGGCAGCGCTACCCGCCCGCTCGAGGGCCATTGAATGCCGTCGTCCGACTCCACGTACCGTATGTCGTAGACGGGCATGCGTTTATCGCCAATTTGCTCCCAAGAGCCGCCGGCGACGTACCACATGCGAAAGAGCCCGTCGTCGATCATCACCCACGGCCCGCAGCGAAAGTGCTCTTCGCCGGGCGCGCGCTCGAGGACCGGCGTAGTCTGCACGCGGGCGAAAGTCTCTCCGTTGTCATCGCTGACGGCTAGGCCAGTAAGGAGCCTATATCGGATCTTCTGGCAGAGCTCGAAACCGACGTAGTACATGAAGAGTCGGCCATCGGGAACGCGCAGGACGGAGGTCTGAAAAACGCCGCTATCGTCGAAAGCACCTGGTTGCCCGACGTCCAGCACGGGCTCGGCGCATTCACGGAGAACCTTGCGCGGGTCACCCGGATCGAGATCGACATAGCCGATGCGGCCGACATTGTGTTCGTCGCGGCATTGCACGTAAACGCGAAGCGTTCTTTCATCGATCCAGATCGGTGTCGGACTGGTCGCATGAGTGCGCGCCCACCATGCTTCGCCGGTGGGCCTCCATACCACGCCGTGCTTAAGCCACTTCACGGGGAGACCTTGAAGAACCGATAGGTGGAAACCGCCGCTGCGGCAGCATGTTCCGTTTTGAACAACGCGCCGGGCTCCGTGTCCTTCATGATCGTCGTATTCGGGCCCAGCCAGTTGTCCGCGCCGAGCGTGACGTTATTCGCAATCGTCGCGTTCACCCCGAGAAAGGAGTTGGCGCCGATAGTGCAGAATCCCGAAATGACCACGTGCGATGAAATGAACACATTCTCGCGCACCACACTGTGGTGGCCGATATGATTGCCACTCCAGAGAACGACGTTGTCGCTGAGTCGCACGAACGGTTGGACCGTGTTGTCCTCGAAAATAAACACATGCTCGCCGAGACCGACATTACGCCAAACGAACGCTCGCGAGCTCACGTATGAAGCGAGCGCATATCCTTTCGTCTTCGCCGCCTGGGCCAATCGGGTGCGAAGCCGGTTGAGCTGGCCATAAGTCACGGCGACATAGATATCGTGCTCGGCCGGCGCGAAATGGCGCTCTACGGTTTCGAAAGGCACAATCGGCAGCCCGTTCAGCTCCGCTCGGTTGAGATACGGCTGTTCGACGGCATGCGCAACGACCTCGTAGTCCGAGTCGTGGTCGAAATATTCGCGCGCGATTTCCGCGAAAGCAGAGTCGCCAACGATCACAAGTTTCTTATTTGGCATGACAGCCTCTCAAGGCTTGACGATGAGGATGTCCTCACGGCGATTCGCCATGGGAAGCGCCCCTGGCTGCGGCAACCAGTAAGCATCGCAGCCCTGAGCGCGAGCACGCATGATGACGCCAAGAATTGCGGCGTCGTCGATCCTATCTTTTTCGATCGACCGAAAATTGACTTCCGGTACGTCAGCCGTATCCATGAACGACTGGTGGAATCGAATACCGGCATCGCTGGCAAAGAAGCGCTTGCGCTTCGAAACATTCGGGATGTCGCCGATCAGCATCTGCCCGCCATCGGCCAGCAGTTCGAT
>CAYPWK010000216.1:8192-9731 GCA_964414365.1 uncultured Burkholderia sp. | reverse complement strand
ATGCGGTTCGGCCCAATTACCTCTCGGGTAATTGAGCGCTTGCTTTCCGGCAAGTTGCTGGAGGCCTTTTTTCCTGCGGATGCCGAAACAGGCAGAATCTTAAGAGAACTCGCCAAGTAAGCGGTCGAGTCGTTGGCGCCCATCAAGCGTTTGTTGGAAGCGCCGCTCCGGCAATTTTTGTCAAGACCTCGGCAAGCGCACGGATCTTCGGTTGCGCGGCGCGTTGAGGCGGATACACGAGAAAGTAACCCAAGCCGTTTTGCGCGACGTGAGTGAACGGCGTGACAAGCTCTCCTGTTTCGAGTCGATCCGCCGCCATCCGCGGATCGCCGATAGCGACACCGTGTCCCTGCACGGCCGCGGTCAGCGCCAATTCGAGGGTGTCAAAAACGAGTCCGCTGCGTGCATCGATCTGTGTGGCCCCCGCGCTCTCGAGCCAGCATCGCCACTCTTCATGACCGGGTCCGGGATGAAGCAATGTGACGCGGGCGAGATCGGCTGCCGACGTCAGCGATGCTGCAAAGTCGGCCGTGCACATCGGCGTGAGCGTCTCCGCAAAGAGCGGTATGGCGTGCAAGCCGGCCCATTGCCCTGTGCCACGCACCACGATCGCATCGACCTCCGGCGTGCTGAATTCCGGGGTATCGGCGGACGACGTCGAAATACGCAGCTCGGTTCCGTTGAGCGCGCGATTGATGTCCGCCAGCCGCGGGAGCAGCCATCGAATCGCGAACGTGGACGGTAACCGCAGTGTGAGGACCCGCTTCATTCCGGCTTGAAACTCTGCATGCTGAGCCAACCGTGTGAGCACGTCGACTGCCACGCTCAGCAGGGAATGCCCTTCCGTCGTCAGCGTCAGCCCGGACATGTGACGCACGAAGAGCGCGCATCGATAGTGCGCTTCCAGTTGTTGTATCTGGCGACTCACCGCGCCTTGCGTGCGGCACAGATGGTCCGCGGCCTTGCTGAAACTGCCGAGTTGCGCTGCCGCGACGAACGACTGAAACGCCGCGATCGCAGGCAGAGGACGCGTGAGGTCCGCAAGACGGTATGCAGTCATCGCATACCCGGGTTGCGAATTTTTCGATTGTTCAGTCATCGGTGCATCGCTATCTTGCCGGTACCGAATGCCTGTTCGCTCGTTACGGGCCGAATGGTCAATGAATGTTGGGAGATAAACGTGATCTCATCGTTGGAAGCACTATACACGCAGCGAATTCGTACTTACCTCGAGGCGCTGGAACGCGGAGACGTTGCCGCGATCTGCGCCCTTTTCACCCCGGAGGCGCAGATCTGCTCGCCGTTTCTCGGCTGGATGAAACCAGCGCCATTCTTTGAGAAGGTCGTTGCCGCGTCTGGTGAAAGCAAGATCACCTTGATTGACATCTGCGTCAGCGCGACAGGAGCGCGGCGCGCGACGGGTTACTTCATCTACGATTGGGGCCTTAAAGACGGTTCCGCCGTGCGCTTCGAGTGCGTCGACGTCTTCGAGTTCGACGAAGACGGCCTCATTGAACGGATGATCATCGTCTACGATAC
>CAYPWK010000216.1:0-8092 GCA_964414365.1 uncultured Burkholderia sp. | reverse complement strand
TCTTCGAGTTCGACGAAGACGGCCTCATTGAACGGATGATCATCGTCTACGATACGCACCCGATCCGCAGTACCGTTGGCGATAAATACGCTTAGCGCAACTTCATCGTCAACCTAGCCTCGATTCGAAACCCCGCCCTTTAGGCCAGTGAGCCCGGGGCCCCGGCCTGAGGGCAGCCTGAAGGCCGGGGTTTCGGCTCATCCAAAAAGTCCGTGAAGGAACCAGCACGGTTCTTTTTCCGGATCTCGGCTGCTGACTCGTTCGCGATATATCCAATAGCAACTCCGGTCCTCCGCCTGGGCAACGAAATAGTCGCGCGTCACGAGCGCACCATCGAACCATCCCGCTTCGATGCGCTCGCCGGGCGACACGATCTTCAACGGCGATCCATAAAACGGGCGATGTTGGCGCATAAGCAAGCGCACCGGTTTTTCGAGCAGCCACGTAGGGCGTGGCAACGCGTCCGGCACGGATGCCGCCTTGATGTCCTCGTGAACCGGTACCCACCGATTCGCGACTTCGGGGCGATAGTCGGCCACGGGTGCCGCTATCAGCACGTTTTCGTTTCCCAGCCGCGCAGCCAGTAGCTCGAGAAGGCGCGCATGGTCTTGCGCCGAGCCGCCGGGTTCGGGAAACAACGTTTCGGATGCCGGCACCGCGGGGGCCACATCCGTCGCTTCAAGACGCAGTGCGATCACCGATGCGGTCAGCTCAAGACGGCCGAGCCGCTCCTTGAGCAGCCGGATCAAATGATCCTCTCGCCACGTCGGCTCGCCGAGGGCGATATCGAGCGTCGTTGGCGGAACCGCCTCTCGACCACGTTCGTGCTCGAGAAAAAACCTCGCCGCCGACAACGAAAGCTGCCTGGCCACGAGCCAGCCGCACAACTGCGCGACGAGACGGCGCGCGGCGAACAGCACGCCCTCGGCGTGCTCGATGCGATCGGGCAACTCGAGACGCGCGGCGAATGTCGGCGGCGGCACCAGCCAGTCAAAAATCTCCGGGGCAATCCCAAAGGCGCGATCGAGCGACTCGAGCACATCGGCGCCGCAGCGGCGTTGAAGGCCGGCACGCGGCAAACGGCGCACGTCGGCAATCGTGTTACAGCCAAGCCCGATGAACCATTCGGCGAACGGCTGCAGTTCCGGCACGATGGTGAACGGCAATGCGCAAAGCGCCCGTTCCAGCGAGCGCATTTTCAGAAAACGCCGCCTGCCCTGCTGGACAAGCAGCCACGCGCCTTGCCCCGTAGGTGCGGCGCTCACTCGCGCACTCAGGCCTATGTCGCCGAGAACGCTGCGCACTTGCCGGCACAACCGCATGATGCCGCCAAAAAGCCGCAGGCTCGCGCTCACGTCGAGCACGATCGTCGCATCTCCGGTCATGCCGACTTCCGGCGAGAATCGCATCAGCGCCATGGCGACTTCGCGTTGCGCCGAGTCTTCGTTCACCCGGTCGCGCTCGTAGAGTTCGGCACCGGGTGAGAGCGTCAACACACCGCCGCGCCGCATGCCGAACCGCACGCCGGCCGCGCGCGCCGCATCGTCGGCCACGACGACTTTATCTTTCTCGAACACGACTGCGCCCGATGCCGGCTCAGGCAACCACTTCGGTCGAAATACTTCCAACTCGAGCCGGTGCAGTTTGACGGCGAGAAATACGCGCATGACGGCTGAACAAAACGGGGCTGGGTTGCAAAGGAATCGATACGGGCTCGGGACGCGTCGGTCCTCGTCGTTTCACAATCTCGACGCTGATGCCCTCTCCTTGCGGACGCACCGCCAGCCGCAACAAGGCCGGTGAAGCGCCTTCGGCGACCGTGAGCGGCCTCATCATGACGAACAATGTTTCGGACGACTGAGCCGCGAGATGCAACCGGCGCAACGAGGCAGTCGGCACGTGCGACGCCCAGAGCAGGAGCGCCCCGCAGGTACCCGCCCGCAATATCTGCTCGGCTGACCAAAGCGCGTCCGCCGTTTTCGGCGCGCGCACTTGGAGCAACTGCCCGAGCGGCACGCCCAGATAAGCGAATGCCGGCGCATTGGGCAAATGCGGCGGCTGCACGAGCGCAATCGGCCGCTTGGCAAGTGCGGAGAGCGCCGGACGCAATAGCCTGATCTCGCCCACTCCCGGCTGCTGGATCAGCAGATCCACGAGCGCTCCGAGTGGCCAGCCGCCTCCAGGCAGCTCGGCAGAAAGCGCGGCATAGCCCGTATCGACCGTGCGCACGCCACCTCGAGCCAGCTGGGAAGCGCGCCAGAGGGACGGATGCACGTCTTCGGGATGAAGGGTCACGGCAGACATGGGTAGCGTGAAGTATGAACAAAACCTGTATGTATATACAGTATCGTACACGCATTCACGGCAATCCGAATAGGCACTTTTTAGGCGGGTGCCCATCAATCCTTTCATAGGGATTTAGTCGCATTAATAATTGGGAATCCTAAATAAATCCGTGCGTTACCGGATCCATGATCGACCGAGTGCGCCTACGCAGACAGACAGCCATGCCGTAAATGACGCGCCACCAGCGCAGGAACAGCGCCCGAGGGAACACCCTAGGTCCCACAGAGTGGCATCAGCGGCGGAATTTGCCTAAAGTGGTATCTCTCACCTTCCTATTCGGCGGACCGTCACCGGTAGGAACGTGAATACAAAAAGCACGGCGAGGAGCCCAACAGAACCTTCTCTGGAGCGAATTTCGATGAGACTTACGATTCTGATAAACGGCCCCGATCCCACTGTCAACCACGACTACGCCGTGTTGTGGGTGGATACGGAAGAGCATGTCTGGTCAAGAGAATCGCATGATGGGATCGACCTTCCCGCGTGGGGGGACGTACGTGACGAAAATGGCGTCTTCAAGCTCTTCCCGCATAGCGTGGACACGCCCGTATGCACGCTAAGCGGCCTGCGTGTCGATCGCGATCGTGGCGTAGCCGCCGCGCAAGGCGCGGCCGAATGGTCATGCACGACCAAGCATTCGCCGACCGGCGGACTTTGGCGGCTGCAAGCCGTCGAAAAGAAAACGACTCGACCTGAAAACAGCGTGTTTCCGTTTCAACGTTAAAGCGTTCGCTTCCGCTCGCCGGCAGGCGCAACTGCGGGCGAGACGGACGAGAAAGGGAATCTTTTTACGTTTCGTTACGAAACGCCCCCAACATACGTATCGGTTGGTATAGTCGGCCTTGGCTATCTCGAGGCCAACCCTCTTAGGCCCGCTCGACATTGCGTCAGCGGGCTTTTTTTCGGCCCAACGACGGGGGCCGGCCCGCGTCGCGCTCGTTATGCGCATAAACTTTTTCTAAATCTTATAAAAAAAGTCCACGGGCGGTCCTGGTAAGCTGCCGGAGGGGCAGCGAATCACCGCGGCGTGACGAGCCGGAACGTCAAGTTAATCCTCTCGCCGAGCAAACCCGGCGCTTTCGGCACACGGTGTCGCCATTCCGCCTGCGTGCGCCCGCGCATGACGAGAAGGCTGCCGCTCGTCAACTCGAAGCTGCGCAGGGTCCCGGTCTCGTTGTGCCGCAGATCGAACCGGCGCGCAACGCCGAGACTGACCGAGGCGATAACCGGCTCATTACCGAGTTCAGCCTCCCGGTCGGCATGCCAGCCCATGCTGTCATCTCCACTGCGGTAACGGTTTAGCAGCACACTGTTGAACTTTGCCGCCGTCGCTGCCTCGGCCTGCGCTTTCAGGTCGAGCACCGTCGGCGTCCACTGGACCGGGACGTTGCGAATACCCGAATAGACGTAGATCGCTCCTGGATCACCCTGCCATGCCGTGAGGCGCGGCAAAGGCTTGATACCGCCCGGTGTGCCGATTGTGTCTTGTTTCCACGCCACTTCGTCAATCAGCCGCAAGAGAGCGGTCGCCGCACGTTCGGGTTCTAGCCAATGCGGATACCAATCCACTTCGGGTTCCTGCGTGCCGCCGAACATATCTTCAATCATTTGTATGAGTCAACGATGCAAGCGAGAGCCGAGCGTGGGCAGCATCAACTGAATAGCGCGAGATAGAAGACGATTGCGCCAATTACCGCACCAAGGAAGCAAAAGCCCTCGCTTTCTTCGTCCGCGCCATAGCGCAGCCACGCTCCCACCGCGCCGAAAAGCCCGGCAATACCGAGCGCCACGAAAACCATCGCGACGTCGAATAGAGTACTCCGACTGATCTCGAGCAAGTCGAGGTGGCGCACGAAGTAGTAAAGGCCGACCGCCATCACGGAGAGTCCCACGAGCGGCAGCATAACGTGGCTACCCTCATAGCCCAAATGATGCGGGGGATGCGCACGCTGCGAGCGATGTATCCAATGCGGCAATTTGTCGATTTTCATCATTCGTCTCCGCTCGCGCGGCTTACCGGCCACGCCGGATTCGAATCGCAAATGGGTCTCCAACCATCCACGGTTAGATCGATACACGCGGCAAAGAATTCCGTTCATGGGCTCTCGGGGGCTCGTGCAGTGAAACTGGTTCCAACCCTGCGGATTGAGCCAGCAGCAAGCGAGGCGCGCCCTCTGTACAATGCGAATCCTCCTAACCCGCTCGGCTGCGAGCCGCGCATTTATTGCGGCCGAACAGCCCCTCCCTATGCGCCGTTCCTCTTTCTTAACGCGTGTTATCGTCATCGGCGTTTTGCTGCACGTCTATGTCGGGTTCCGGCTGATCCCGGAGTGGCCGGTTAGTGTGCCGCTCAAGGCGCTTGCCGCCGCATGGCTCGTGTTGTCATGCTTTTTGATCCCTCTCGGTATGCTCGCGCGCCGATTGGAGCGGCAGCCGTTGGCCGACCGGCTAGCCTGGGTCGGCCTTCTCGCGATGGGCTTCTTTTCCTCGCTGCTCGTTCTTACGATTGTGCGAGACCTCACCATCGCATCGCTGCTGACTGTCGACACGCTGTTGCCGCGAACGCTATCGCTCGATCGATGGCGAATCGATACCGCCATAGCAGTGCCTGCGCTGGCGTTGTTGTCTACCGCGATAGGCTTTTTCAACGCCCGTCGACGCGCAAAGGTCGTGACGGTGAACGTGCCGATCGCCGATCTCCCCGCTGCGCTGGACGGCCTCACGATCGTGCAGATCAGCGATATTCACGTGGGACCAACGATAAAACAGCGATACGTGCAGGCGATCGTCGACGAGGTGAATCGGCTCGAGCCCGACCTTGTGGCGATAACCGGAGATGTAGTCGACGGCAGCGTCGCGCAGCTCTCTGAGCATGCGCAGCCGCTCTCGCGTCTGCGCGCGCGATATGGCGCTTACCTCGTAACAGGCAACCATGAGTACTACTCGGGTGCCGACGAGTGGGTGGCGGAGTTCCGCCGCATGGGATTGAAAGTCCTGCTGAACGAACACGTCGTCCTCAACCACAACGACACGCCTTTTATCGTCGCAGGCGTAACCGACTATTCGACCGGTCACCTGAACGGGGTACATCGCACTGATCCAGCGGCAGCGCTCGAGAACGCACCTGAGCAAGTGCGCATCAAGGTCCTGCTCGCGCACCAACCGCGCACGGCGATCGCCGCCGCCGATCTCGGATATACGTTGCAATTGTCCGGGCATACGCACGGCGGCCAGTTCTTCCCATGGAACTTTTTCGTAAGACTGCAGCAGCCCTTCACGGCCGGTCTCGCGCGAGTCGACGATCTATGGGTCTACACGAGCCGGGGCACGGGATACTGGGGACCTCCCAAGCGATTGGGGGCCCCTTCGGAAATCACGCGAATCCGGCTCGTGGCTGAGGCCGCGATAACGCTCGCGCAAACGGCGTAGTCCCGCGTCCGCGAACGACACGAAAGTCCGCGAGGGCAGATTTCCGCTACGGCCTCGCGAACCCAAGCGAATCGGCCTTCGCCCGCAGTTCACCCATGCTGTCCGGCATCGCGCTCACGGCCGGCTGCGATTTGTCGATCGCTGACGGTGAGCTCGATGACGCGGGCTGTTTCGCTCCCATGCATAGCCCGCCGAAGGTGCCCTGCGTCACTGCGATGGGCGGCGCGTCGGATCGCGGCGCAGTGCCGAACTCCAGGGCGTACGCCAGATTGAACGTCGCCGGATCGCTACCGCGGACACCTAACGGCTGCAGCCCAAAGCGCCACTGCAACAGTGCGTGGATCGAGCTCGGATCGAACGGATATCGCGCGACCTTGCCGGCCGCAACGCGCGGGCCGAGCAATGCGCAGGGCACACGAAAGCCGAGCCGCCCGTCGTTGCCGAGCGACAGCTCGTCTTTGCTGATGGGGCGGATGGGTGGCACCACGTGCTCGACAAACCCGCCGTATTCGTCGTAGACGATGATCATCAACGTGCGACTCCAGTTTGGCCCTGTGCGCAATGCATCGTAGACCTGCCCCAAGAACACCTCGCCATTGCGGATATCCGCAAAGGGGTGATCGTCGGCGGCGGTGCCTTCATCCTCGCCGATAAAGGTCGGATCCACCATGCAAAACGCAGGCAAGGTCCCGGCCTTGGCATCGGAAAGGAACTCGGAGAAAAGCCGCGAGATGCCGACATATCGGTCGCCATAAAGAGCAGTCATCGGCACGTCATGGAAGTAATACTTGGCGCTTACTTTGGCCGCACTAAAGCGATCCCAGATCGTCGGCAACGTGCAGGTGCCCGTGCTGTCGATCAGGCGATCGGTGGCACCGCTGTGAAAGTAAATGCGGTTCGGGAACGTTGGGCCTAAGAGCCCACTGAAGAAGAAGTCGCAGATCGCATAGCTGCTTGCTTCGCCGCGGAAGAAATCGAGGTCGGACGAACCGTAGAACCCGATTGGATAAAGATCGCCACGCGTCTTGTTCGTGTCGGGCGTGAGAAGCCAGCCATTCATCGCGCCCGATGCGAGCTGAGTTCGCGCACCTTGATATGAGTGATCGGGCTGCGCATGCCCGCACCCCTGGTAGCCATACGAGGGATTCGCCGAAAGCAGAAACGGCGTTTGCCGGTTGCCGAATGCATCGTTGAATTGCAGGTTGGAGGGCATTCCCTCAGCGCCGCTCACCCATCCGATCAAATGGTCGAACGAACGATTCTCCATGATCACGAGGACGACGAAGTCGACGTTCGAAGCTGCAGGATCAGGGAGCGAGGGCCGCGGCAGACTATAGCGGTCACCGGCGTTGGGCGACGGCACATCGCCGATCGAAGGAGCCGGCGCGCTACCGTTCGGCGTGTTGTGCCCCCCTCCTCCGCAGCCCGGTAGCATGATGCCCCCGGCCATTGCGGCCATGCCGGCGAGGAAGCTGCGGCGATCGAAACCGCGATGCGCTGAGACGTTATTCATCTTTTGCCTCCACTTCAGCCGGTCAGCCAACCGCCGCGCGGTGCGGGCGACCGGCGCCGCCCGAATTCACCGCAACGGTCCCGGCAACGAAGAAAGACGACTGTCGGGCACGAGAAGCCGCTGCAAAAACCGTTCCGCGCTCCGCGTCGCGATGCGAATAAAAGTCTCGACGCCGAAATGCCCGGCTCGGGGGCCTTAGCGCGCTTTCGGCGCGATCCGCGTGCACGCCGCCGAAATTTGGCTTCATCTGACCCAAATCAACTCTTCCCCCAAAACCCCGCTTAGTCTTTTGTTTATCGACTCATTGCTTCGGCGACATAGACATGGCTCATGACATATGCGGTCCAAGGAAGTCCGGCTTTCGCCCCTCGCTGTCGCGTGACGTGAGCGTGGCGCTTGCAATCAAATTCGTCTTGCTTGCGGCGCTCTATTGGGCATGCGTCGCTCCACATAAAGACAGTCGCCAGCATCCGAGCAGCGCCGCCGTCGCGCACTTTCTGCTGGGACATCCAGCGTCTTCAGCGGAGACAGGTCATGATCGATAACTCCGTCGTCGACCTGTCGAGATTTCAATTCGGCGTCACTGCGCTTTATCACTTTCTGTTCGTGCCGCTGACGCTTGGCCTGTCGTGGATTCTCGTCATCATGGAGTCGGTGTACGTGATGACCGGGAAAAAAATTTACAAGGACATGACCCGCTTCTGGGGCAAGCTCTTTGGAATCAACTTCGCAATGGGGGTGACAACCGGCATCACGCTGGAATTCCAGTTCGGCACGAACTGGGCGTACTACTCGCACTATGTT